>JAIFMG010000055.1 GCA_020048645.1 Bacteroidota bacterium
TTTTGGCAGTTCTTGCTGATCTTTTCTTTTTCGCACTTTTTTGGTTGGGATTGTTGCAAAATGACTGGGATTGGAATTATGTTGCAATTGGATCTTTCCCTTTGAATTTCATCATTCTCAGGTGGGTGCGTTTCAAGAAACTTTTGCGTTTGACGAAGTGGGAGGCGCGATTGTTCCTTTTGTACAGGCTGGTGCTTTTCGTGGCCTTCCTAGGAACTCGGGCGCGTTTATTTTTTTCTGTTTATAGGATGTTGAATCTTATATCGTAGCGCATTATGTTAAAATTCGTAAAATTTATTCTGATATTGTTTACCTTGGTGCTATTGTTTAGCAGCACTTGGGCTCAAAACTCTATGATAGAAATTTCTAATGCAATCTATACGAAACAACTTAGAATCAGGCCCAAAGAACGGGAGCTAAAAAGCAGTTTCCACGATATACGGATAAGGCAGGAGCTAAGCTCGAGAATAGAACTTCATGATACTTTATTCCTCTTAGAAGCTTTTGATATTACAGATGGAAGCTACTTTGGTAGGATTTGGAATGATAATACAAGCACCAATTATACTTATTTTAATGGTTCATTTGAATTTACTGAACAAAGTGTTTTTTCGGCATATACCTGTGGCTTTATTGAAGAATGGAATATTAAAGCCATTAGAAACAAGGAAAAGGTTGATTCAACAATGACAAATCCTTTAACAATCTATGGTAGCTTCATCGTTATTGAAAATGACAAAGTAAAAGCTAAGTGTGTTAAGTTTAAAGAGTTTCACAATTTCGAAAAATGAGCCCCAAATCATTGGACACGAAAGAGAACTGGCAAGCATGAAAGAGACGACGACACGAGAAAAGGCAATCGAATGGGCCTTGAAAGGGTTGAAGCTGCCCGCGATCAGGGTTGCGCAGTATGTGCTTTTGGCAATTCTTGCCCATCTTTCCTACTTGCTTTGGCTCATGAGGATACTGCCGGCTTCGGCCTGGCCAGGGGCAAAAATGCTTCTTCGTGGACTTCTCGGAAGGGCAGCGCATGGAAATATGGGCCGGGAGCGCCACCCTGGAGCTGGACAGGCCCCTAAATGGAAGTGTCTTGTAACAAGTCGCGTTCGATGGTGAAATATCGGGACGCAACTTGGCAAAAGATGCCAGGGCTACGCCCCTTTCGACGATGCGCGAGGCTTCGCGGCTAAAGCCTCGAAGGGGCGCCCATCCTGGCGGTGGGTGAAGCTCATCGGAACGGGAACGCCAACCCTTCCCAAGCCCTGAAGGGGCGAAATGATCAGGCCAAGGGCGTGACGCTGGAATCTGGCCCTTCATCACCCAAACAGGACAATTTCACCCCTTCGGGGCTCTCTTCTTTGGCTTGGCTCCGCTTTCTACAACCATATCTCCCCTTCGGGCTTGGTCTGGCCTTCGAGGCAATCCATCACCTTTGCTTGGAACTTGGTATCAGCCGCGGCCCGCGGAAATGAGGACGCCCCGCGTCGCCGTCAGGGACAGCGGGCGGGGCGTTTTTTTGCGAAGGGCGGATGCCGTCGGGGTCTTAGCCGATGACCTTGATGTTGGCGAACTTGAGCAGCAGGGTCTTGCGTCCGAAGCGGTTGAACTCGACGGTGATCTTGGCGTTGGAGATGTCGCCGCCGGGGCCTTCTTCCATCTCGGTGATCTTGCCGTAGCCGAATTTCTGGTGTTCGACTTGGACCCCCACGCGGAGCTGGGGATTTCCATTGGCTCGGGATGAGCGCAGGAGTTGCTCCTTGGCTTGCTGGCTGGCTTCGTCCAACTTGAGGAGTTTCTTGTTCTGAGGTTTGAGGTCAACGGTTGAGGTCATGTCGGATTGAGTTGGTTGTGATGAGGTTTCTACGGATTGGTTTCGGACTTGGAATGGGCTTTTCTTGGGAGCCTGGAAGAAGCTGGCCTGCTGGCCTCGGCCGAAGCGGCTGGGGGCCGAGAAGCCGCTCTGGCTCTGGTGCTGGAGGGTCTGGGGGTCGAGCTCGGCCAGGAATCGGCTGGGCTCGAGGAAGGCCATCTTGCCCCACTGGAAGCGGGACTTGGCCAGGGAAAGGAAGAGCCGCTTCTGGGCGCGGGTCAGGGCCACGTAGAAGAGCCGGCGCTCCTCCTCCAGCTCGTCGGCCGAGCCGGTGGCGCGCAGGCTGGGGAACAGGCCGTCTTCGAGGCCCACGATGAAGACGTTGCGGAACTCGAGGCCCTTGGCCGAGTGGATGGTCATCAGGGTGACGCGGGGCTGGTCGTCGTCGTCGCGGTCCTGGTCGGTGAGCAGGGCCACGTCCTGGAGGAAGACATCGAGGGTGGCGGGCTCGTCGTTCTCGTGCTTGCCCTGGGTGAAGACGCGGATGGCGTTGAGCAGCTCCTGCACGTTCTCGTGGCGGCTGACGTCCTCGGGGGCCGTGCCCTGGTAGAGCTCCTTGAGGATGCCCGAGTCGGCGGCGGCCTTGTGGGCCAGGGTGTAGGCGTCGAGCAGCTCCATCTCGCGCTGGAATCCTTGGATGAGCTGGACGAAGCGCTGGATCTGGCCCAGGGTGGCCGGGGCCACGCGCAACTGCGGATGCGGCAACTGGAGCAGGACTTCCCAGAGGGGCATCTGGCTTTGGGCGGCCGCGTCGACCAGGGCCTTGACGGTGGTGTCGCCGATGCCGCGCTTGGGGTAGTTGATGACGCGCTTGAGGGCCTCGTCGTCGAAGGGGTTGACCACCAGGCGGAGGTAGGCCAGCACGTCCTTGACCTCCTTGCGCTGGTAGAAGGACATTCCGCCGTAGATGCGGTGGGGGATGCCGAGCTTGCGCAGGCTTTCCTCGAAGACGCGGGACTGGGCGTTGGTGCGGTAGAGGATGGCGAACTGGTCGAAGCCGTCGCGCTCGGCCAGGCGGACGTCCTGGATGGCCTTGGCCACGGCGAATCCCTCCTCGGTGTCGGTCATGGTCTCCATGACCAGCACGGGCTCGCCCAGCTCGTTCTCCGAGAAGACGTTCTTGGGGAGCTGGCGGGTGTTGCGGGCGATGACGCTGTTGGCGGCCTTGACGATCTGCTGGGTGGAGCGGTAGTTGCGCTCCAGGCGGAATACCTTGGCGTCGGCGAAGTCGTGCTGGAAGTTGAGGATGTTCTCGATGCGGGCGCCGCGGAAGGCGTAGATGCTCTGGGCGTCGTCGCCGACCACGCAGAGGTTGCGGTGCTCGGCCGCGAGCTGCTGGATGATGCGGTACTGCGAGTGGTTGGTGTCCTGGTACTCGTCCACCAGGATGTGGCGGAACTTCTGGCGGTACTTGTCGAGCACCTCCGGATGGTCGCGCAGCAGGACGTTGGTCTGCAGGAGCAGGTCGTCGAAGTCCATGGCCCCGGCCTGGCGGCAGCGGCGCTCGTACTCGGCATAGACGCGGTAGAGGTAGGGGCGCTGGGCGGCGGCGTCGGCCGTGGTTATCTGGGTGTTGTGGGCGTAGGCCGAGGCCATGACCAGGTTGTTCTTGGCCTGGCTGATGCGCGAGAGCACGGCCGAGGGCTTGTACTGCTGGTCGTTGAGCTGCATCCCGCGGACGATGTCCTTGATCAGGTTGGTGGAGTCGGCCGTGTCGTAGATGGTGAAGCTGGCGGGGTAGCCCAAGCGCTCGTGCTCGACGCGCAGGAGGCGGGCGAAGATCGAGTGGAAGGTGCCCATCCACAGGCCGCGGGCCGAGGCCTCGCCCACGAGCTTGGCCAGGCGGTCCTTCATCTCGCGGGCGGCCTTGTTGGTGAAGGTCAGGGCCAGGACCTGCCCCGGGCGGGCGCCATGCCGCAGCAGGTTGGCCACGCGGAGCGTCAGCACGCGGGTCTTGCCCGAGCCGGCGCCGGCGATGATCAGCGAAGGCCCGTCAATGGCCTCCACGGCCGATTGCTGAGCTGGGTTCAATCCTTCGAAAAAAGACACGGCTTGCGGTTTTGTTTCTGGGTAGGGGGAGGAAGGCCGGGCCGCGGGGCCGTGGCGTTTCTGCCCAAAGTTAAGGGAATTTTATCTTGCCGTGAAATTTTTAACATTTCCCTCCTGACAAAAGCCCCCCAAGGGGCCGCGAAGCCCGCGCCAGGCCGTCGGAACGATTTTCACGCAGATGGGCTTAAACCCGCGGCGGCCGATGGGGTCAGACGGAAAACGCCGCCCATTGGCGCTCACGAAATCCTAAATCGAACCGTCATGAACTGGAAAACCCTTCTGTTTCTGTTGGCCGCCGCCGTCGCCCTGGGCCTGGCCGGAACCCAACAGGCCCAAAACTTCCTGCACGAACGCCCCGAGCTGCCTACTCCCCCCGGCGGCGACGACGACTACGCCAGCCAATGGAGGGCCATCGACTCCCTCGAACGGCTCGGCCTGCCCAAGTCGGCCTACGCCATCGCCGAGGAAATCTACAAGGACGCCCAGGCCCAGCAGGACCACGACCAGACCCTCAAGGCCTTCATCTTCCGGATGAAGTTCCTCGTGGCCTTTGAGGAGAACGCCTTCGAGGACGGCCTGGCCGAGCTCGAGGCCGAGTGGCCGCAGGCCCATCCGCCCGTCAAGGCCATGATGCGACACATGCTCGCCCGCCTCTACTGGGACTACTACCAGATGAACCAGTGGCAGTTCGCCGACCGCACCAACACCGTCGGCTTCGACAAGCTGGACATCCAGACCTGGACCAACACCGACCTGGCGCGGCAGGTCACCCGGCACCACTTGGGCGCCCTCGAGCAGCCCGCCCTGCTGCAAGGCCTCAGCACCGCCGACTTCGAGGCCGTCATCAGCGGGCGCGACACCGAGCAGCTCCGCCCCACGCTCTACGACTTCGTGGCCCACCAGGCCATCGACTTCTTCGCCAACAGCACCGTCAACATCGATCGGCCCGCCGACGTGTTCGCCTTGTCGGGCGAGGCCTTCTTCGCCCCGGCCGAGCAGTTCGCCCGGCTCGACCTCCAGTCCACGGATTCGCTCTCGTTCCACTTCCACGCCATCCGCATCCTCCGCGACCTGGTGGCCTTCCGCCTGACGCAGCCCGAGCGCCTGGAGGCCCTGGTGGACGCCGACCTCAAGCGCCTGGCCTTCGTCCACGACCATTCGACCCACCCCCGGAGGGACAGCCTCTACCGCCAGGCCCTCGAAAGCCTGGCCAGCCGACATGCCGCCGAGCCGGCCTCCGCGCAGGCCAACCACCAGCTCGCCCGCCTGCTCGTCCGCCTGTCGGAGCAGTACTCGCCCACCGACCCGCGGACCGAGCCCCTGCGCCTGGCCCGCCGCCAGGCCCTGGACCTCTGCCGGAAAACCCAGGCCGACTTCCCCCAGAGCTACGGCGCCAGCCTTTGCGGGCAGCTCGAGTCGGAGCTGCTCGGCACCAGCCTTTCCATCGAGGCCGAGGCCAACATCGGCTCCGAGAGGCCTTTCGCCACCCTGCTCAACTACAAGAACATCGACTCCGCCTACTGGCAAGTGGCCCGCATCGAGGAAGCCGACTACAACAGCATCCTCCAGTCGAACACCTACGGCGAGCAGCGCTACGACAAGCTCCGCGAGAAGGCCAAGGTCGTGGCCAGCGGCAGCCAGAACCTCGCGGACGACCCGGACCTGCGCGCCCACAACACCGAGCTCCTGCTCCAAAGCCCCAAGCAGCCCGGCCTCTACCTTCTGCTCGTGGCCGACAATTCGCAGTTCGGCTACCAAGGCCACTGGACCAACTACCTCATCTTCAGGGTGACGGACCTCAGCTACATCATCCAGCAGCAGACGGATGGCAGCCTCGAAATCTTCGTCCGCGACCGGACCTCCGGCGAGGCCCTCTCGGGCGTGGAGGTCGAGGCCTGGTACTGGGATTACACCGTGGGCCGCGACAGGCGCCGCAGCCACAGCAAGCGCAACACCGACAACCAAGGCCATGCGCGCATCGAGCCCAGCGGCGACGACTACCTCGACCTGCACCTCGATTTCCGCAAGGGCGAGGACTTCTACAACACCGACGGCGGCTACTACACCTACCGCGCCCGCGAAGCACGCTCCACCACCACCGCCACCCAGTTCTTCCTCGACAGGGCCATCTACCGCCCGGGCCAGACCGTCTTCTTCAAGGGCATCGCCATCGAGTCGAAAGGCGATGAGCGGAAGCTGCTCACCAACCGCCAATCCACCGTCCGGCTGCGCGACGTCAACGGGCAGGAGCTCGAGGCCATGAGCGTTACCACCAACGAATACGGCTCATTCCACGGCCAGTTCATCCTGCCCACGGGAGGACTGACTGGCTCATTCTCGCTCCAGGTCGAAGACGGCAGCATCTCGTTCCAGGTCGAGGAGTACAAGCGCCCGACCTTCGAGGCCAAGCTTCTGCCTTTCGAGGGCACGGCCAGGCTCAACGAAACCCTGAGCGTGCGCGGGCAGGCCACGGCCTACGCCGGCTCCAACATCACCGGGGCCAAGGTCAGCTACCGGGTCTATCGCAAGGAGTACCGCTGGGGCGGATGGTGGTGGCCCGGCAACTCCAGCTCCGTGGAAGTGGCCAACGGAACCACGGAGACCGATGCCAACGGCGGCTTCGCCATCGAGTTCGTGGCCCTGCCCGACATGGCCGAGCTCCAGCGCCCCGACATGGCCTACACCTACACCCTCAGCGCCGACATCACCGACCTCAACGGCGAGACCCGCACGGCCACCAGCAGCATCACCCTGGGCTACACCGACCTGGTGGCCAAGGCCGAGATGCCCGAGCAAATCGACGCCGACGCCCCCAACCGCTTCGCCCTGACCACGCAGAACCTCAACGGGCAGTTCAAGCCCGCCTCCGGCACCCTCAAGGTCTTCCGGCTGCAGGCCCCGGACAATATCCCCCGCGCCCGCCTCTGGGCCGCGCCCGACCGCCCGACCTTCAGCTTCGACGAGTGGCGCCAGCGTTTCCCCGACAACGTCCTGGCCGACGAGAACATCCTCCGGAACTGGCCCAAAGGCGAGATGGTCTTCGACCAGGCCTTCGACACCCAGCGCGACAAGGAGTTCGAGCTCCGCGGAATGGCCGGCCTCGAGCCGGGCGCCTACGTCCTGGAGCTCGAAGCCCGCGACCAGCAGGGCAACCGCGTCAGCCATAGCCAGTTCTTCACCCTCTTCGAGGACGACAAGGACAAGCTGCCCTACCCCACGCCCTTCCTCAGCCAGGCCATCGTCGCGACGGGACAGCCCGGCGAAAAGGCCCGCTTCCTGGTCGGCACGTCCTACCCCGACGCCCGGGTGCTCTTCGAGGTCGAGCACGATGGCAAGGTCGTCCGCAGCGAATGGCTCACGCTCGACGCCGAGCAGCGCGTGGTCGAGATTCCCATTGAGGAGAAGCACCGGGGCAACTTCTCCGTGGCCTTCACCCTGGTGCGCGACAACCGGCTCTACTCCCAGAGCCATACCGTAACGGTTCCCTATTCCAACAAGGAGCTCGACATCGAGTTCAGCACCTTCCGCGACAAGCTCCTTCCTGGGGAGGAAGAAGAATGGCGGCTGGTGGTCAAAGGGAACGAGGGGCAGAAGGTCATGGCCGAGATGGTCGCCACGCTCTACGACGTCTCGCTCGACCAGTTCGCCGCCAACCACTGGAGCATGAGCCTCTACCCCTACCGCGGACAGCGGCTGTCTTGGCGCTCCTCCAGCTTCGGAGCCCGCTCGGGCACCACCGTGGCCAACAAAGTCAACCTCCTGCGCCATGCCCGCGCCCGCGACTACCAGAGCTTCAACTGGCACGGATTCAGCTACCAGAACTACCGCTGGAACTCGCCGGTTTATCGGCGGAGCATGAGCGGCGGAGCAATGCCCGCCATGGCCCCGGATCTCTACGACATGGATGTGAATCTCATGGATGTGGAATTAGAAGAGGCCGAATCGCCCGGCGAGCCCTCGCCCGTGGAAAAAATCGCTGGCGACGAGGACATCGCCCAGCAGACGGCCACCGCCGAACCGAACGCCCCCGAGGCCCCGGAAGCCACCGAAGGCCAGCCCCAAGTCCGCACCAACTTCAACGAGACGGCCTTCTTCTTCCCCGACCTGCGCACCGATGCCGAAGGCAACCTGGTCATCCGCTTCACCATGCCCGAGAGCCTGACCCGCTGGAAGATGCTCGGCCTGGCCCATACCCAGGACCTGAGCGTGGGAACCGTTACCAACCAGCTCATCACGCAGAAGGAGCTCATGGTCATGCCCAACCTGCCCCGCTTCTTCCGCGAGAACGACGAGATGGTCGTGCCTGTCAAGATCGCCAACCTGACCGAGGCCGAGCTGCAAGGTAGCGCCACCCTCGAGTTCTTCGACGCCATCAGCCTGCGCCCCTACGCCGCCGTGTTGCAAGAAGGGGCCGAGAAACGCTTCAGCGTCGAGGCCGGCCAGAACGCCCTGCTCGAGTGGAAGGTCAAGATCCCCGAAGGGGCCGGAGCCCTCAGCTACCGCGTCGTGGCCACGGCCGCCGACCACAGCGACGGCCAGCAGATGGTCGTGCCCGTGCTCACCAACCGGATGCTCGTTACCGAGTCGCTGCCCTTGCCCGTCCGCGGACAGGGAACGCAGACCTTCCGCTTCGACAAGCTCCTGGCCTCGGGCAGCTCCAGCACCCTGCGCCACGAAAAGCTCACGCTCGAGTTCACCTCCAACCCGGCCTGGTACGCCGTGCAGGCCCTGCCCTACCTGATGGAATATCCGCACGAGTGCGCCGAGCAGCTCTTCAGCCGCTACTACGCCAACGCCCTGGCGAGCCACGTGGCCAACAGCAGCCCGCTGGTCAAGCGCGTCTTCGACGCCTGGGCCGCCGCGCCCGATGCCGAGGCCCTGCTCTCGAACCTTGAGAAGAACCAGGAGCTCAAGGCCCTGCTCCTCGAAGAGACGCCCTGGCTGCTCAACGCCCAGGACGAGACCCAGCGCAAGCGCCGCGTGGCCCTGCTCTTCGACCTCAACCGCATGGCCAACGAGCTCGGCACCGCCATGGCCAAGCTCCAGCGGATGCAGTACGCCAGCGGCGCCTGGCCCTGGTTCCCCGGGATGCCCGAAAGCCGCCACATCACCCAGCACGTCGTCACCGGCATGGGCCAGCTCGACCACCTCGGCGTCCGCGCCGTCCGCGACGACGCCCAGAGCTGGGCCATGGTCCAGAAGGCCGTCGGCTTCCTCGACCAGCAGATCGCCGACGACTACCAGTGGCTCAAGCGCAACGTCGAGCCCGAGGACATGGACGACGACCACCTCAGCCAGATCGCCATCCACTACCTCTACGCCCGCAGCTTCTTCCGCGACCTTCCGATCCCCAGCGCTTCGAGCGAGGCCGTGGCCTACTACACCGCCCAGGCCCAGCGCTACTGGCTCGCCCGGGGCAAGTACCTCCAGGGCATGATCGCCCTGGCCCTGCACCGCGCCGGACAGACCGAGGCGCCCGCCCAGATCGTCAACTCGCTGCGCGAAAACTCCACCACCGACGACGAGATGGGAATGTACTGGCTCGACAACCGCCCCGGATACTACTGGTACGAGTCGCCCATCGAGACCCAGGCCCTGCTCATCGAGGTCTTCGACGAGGTGGCCGACGACCAGCAGTCCGTCAACGACCTCAAGGTCTGGCTGCTCAAGCAGAAGCAGACCCAGGACTGGGGCAACACCCGCGCCACCGTCGAGGCCGTCTATGCCCTGCTGCTGCGCGACGCCAACTGGCTCGAAAACGACGCCCCCGCGACAGTGGTCGTAGGCGGGCAGACCGTCCAACCCGAGCAGGCCGAGGCCGGCACCGGATACTTCAAGACCAGTTGGAACGCCCAGCAGATCCGCCCCGAGATGGGACAGGTCAGCGTTACCAACCACCACGACGGCGTGGCCTGGGGCGCCCTCTACTGGCAGTACTTCGAGCAGCTCGACAAGATCACCCCGCACGCCACGCCCCTGAGCCTGGCCAAGCAGCTTTTCGTGGTCCGCAACAGCCCGTCCGGCCCCGTCATGGAACCCATCCGCGACGGCCAGCGCCTGCAAGTGGGCGACCTAGTCCGCGTCCGCGTCGAGATCCGCTCCGACCGCGACATGGAGTACGTCCACCTCAAGGACATGCGCGCCAGCGGCTTCGAGCCCGTGGACGTCATCTCCGCCTACCGCTTCCAAGGCGGCCTGGGCTACTACCAGAGCACCCGCGACGCCTCCACCAACTTCTTCATCGGCTGGCTGCCCAAGGGAACCCACGTCTTCGAGTACGACCTCCGCGTCACGCACAAGGGCGACTTCTCCAACGGCATCACCTCCTTGCAGTGCATGTACGCCCCCGAGTTCACCACGCACTCCGCCGGCATCCGCGTCCAGGTGCGCTGATCCTCGCCCTCCCATCCGCCCCCAAGCCCCACGCCCCGGCAAACGCCCGGCGTGGGGCTTCTCTTTTTGGGGCCAATTCGCCTTTCCCCGGATTTCATCCGGGGCTATCCGCGCTCCATCCCTTCGGGATGGACGGAACAGCCCGATTTTGTCGGACGCTGGCGCTTGGGATGTTCACCGCCGAAAGCAAGTTGGAATCAGACAAAGAAGCCGTAGCCCACCGCCGTCTTGGCGCCCAGGCCCTTGTCGGACAGGGCGGAGCGCAGGGCCGTCGCGGCCACCTCGAGCATCGGGCCGCGCTGGTCGCCCAGGCTCACCGTGCCGCCGCGGCTCCCGGGCCTCTGGCCCAGCACGAACCGGAACGGCAGCCGCTCCACGGCCAGGAACATCACCGGGATAGGCTGTTGCGTGTCCGTCGGCGGGCTGGCCGATGGGCGCTCGCGGTAGTACTCGGGCACGTGCGGGTTGACCAGGTCCACCACGATCTTGCCGCGGGGCGAGGCGGCGGGCAGCGCGTCGAAGAAGCTCAGCTCGCCTTGGTGCTCCAGGCTCTCGTTCGGGTGGAGCGCCACCGGCTCGGCCTTGCCCAACTTCTGGCGCTTGCTTCCGTCCATCTCGGGCTTCCCGTCCTTGAAGAGCACGGGGCGGCTCTCCGCGGGGCAGCCAAACATCCGGCAGAAGTCCTCGCTGGTGGTCAGGGCGCGGTGCTCGGCGTTGGTCAGCGGGTAGTCGGCTTCCGAGTCGGGCGCGGTGGCGAAGAAGCGCTCCAGCACCCACGAGCGCGCCAGGCCCTTGAGGCTGCTGGCGGGCAGGTACGGAAAGCCGTGGACGGGGTGCAGCAGCAGCGAGGTCTCGAACACCGAGCCGCCGCCGCCGAGCACCAGCCGCCACTCGGGCGTGGCCTCCCAATGCCGCACGCGCCCCGGGCCGCAGACCGACTCCGCGCCCGCGACCAGCCGCCCCGCGAGGCCCGCGTAGTGGGCATCGTCCTTCCAGCCCCCGAACTTGTCGAGCAGCTTGCTGGCCAGCAGCCGAGGGTAGCCCCGGCTGGTGTCCTCCCAGACCTCCTCGATGTCGATGTTCTTGATGTTGTAGGGGTAATAGTTGCGGACAAGCGCCCCGTTCATGCGGACGCCATCGGGGAAGAAGCGCCAACGCTTGTGCAGGAAGCTGTAGAAGTTGTCGGCCTTGGCCAGGTCTTCGGGGCTGTGTTTCATCGCGTCAGGTGGCTTAGGTGAAACGGCGGACCCAGTTGATCAGCGCCATCGCTTCCGCGGTGCAGGCCATCATCTGCCGGGCGTCCATCGTTACCATTTCTTTCATGAAAAGCTCCCGGTCCGCGGCCTTCGGATCGACCAATTTCTGATTGACTAGCCACGAGCTGAGCAGCTCGAAGGCCGGGGCGTAGTCGGATTTCGAGTACAGGAAGGCCAGGGTGTTCATCAGCCCGTTGGCCTTGATGTAGGCCGGGAGCTTGGCCACGATCGACGCGAACTTGTCGTTGCCCTTGTTCTTCTGCGCGCTGGTCCAGGCGTGGGCCGCCCGTTCCTGCTCGATGCTCTTGATGCTGGTTGCTGCCATGTCGCTGGTTTTGAAGGGTTAGGGAACGAAAAGCTGGGCACGGGTCAGGCCCTTGCCCAAGGTGGCGTCGCCGCCGACCTGGAAGACCGGGCTGGCCTTGAGCTGCTCGGCGAGCCAAGCGCGCACCTTGGTCGCCTTCTCGCCATGCTGGTGCCAGCCCGACTGGTCGTCGGAAAAGGAGGCCAGGCTGTAGAGCACCGACTCGGAAGGCAGGAACTCTTCGGTGAACAAGGCTCCATCGGCCACACTGCCCCGCTCGTTGTCGATCTTCACGCGGGTGATGACCTCGGTGCAGAGCGTCGTCAGGTCGCGGAACATCTCGTCTTCGAGCACCACCACGTCGGTGCGGATCTTCTGGCGCCAGTAGTTCTGGGGCATCCGCTCCGCGACGAAGTCCACCACCTGGTTCAGCGGCGAGCCTTTCGGGGCCTGGCTCACCCCCGCGATCTGGTACTCTTCGAGCATGACGCGGCGCTGGCTGTCGAAGAGCGCCGTGGAACCAAAAGGCACGGTGTTCGGCACGAAGGCCTCGGCGCCGCCCAGGTGGGCCAGCGGGTTGCCCGAGTCCATCATCCGCATTTCCTCCACGAAGCGCCCCAGCACCTGCGGGCAGCTCACCCACGCGAAAACGCCCTTGAGCGACTTCACCGGGAAAAACAGCAGCCGAGCGTCCGTGAAACCGATGCTGGCGCTGAACTCCTTGGCTGGCTTGGGCTTGATCTCAGCTTTTATTTCCAACAGCCTTTCTACATCCCTCTCAGAAACTTCATGCTCTATGAGCCTTTTCATTGTCGCCTTGGTTTCGTCGGATTTAATTTCCTCCGAAATTTTCTCCTCCACGTTTTCGACAATTCTTTTCAGCTCTTCCTTGAATCTGGTTTTCAAGAATTGCTCAACATCTTTTAGAGAAAGATCTGTGCCCAAAAGATTGCAGAGAATTTGCAGGGTTTCCCTTTTCTTTCTTTCTTTTTCTTCATCTTTTTTCTCATCTTCATCTTTCTTCTGTCCACTCTTGTGTCCACTTAGAAAGTGCTTGTCGAAGTCCTCGATTTGCCGAAAGGTTCCGGGATCATAGCCGAAGTAGCGGTTCAGCATCGTCAGCGCTTCCCGGGCCTGCTGCATGGCTTCCTCGGGGCTTTCGTTCGGGTCGAGGTCGCGCAGGATGACCGATTCGATCTGCTGGCGCAAGGCCCCTTTGAGGCTCGACGATTCGATTTTGGGGAATTGGGTATGCCGCTCGCGCTGGATGGGCAGGTCCACGGTGCCCAGCGAGGCGCCGGTGCCGGCGTGCAGCGGGCTTTCGCAGAACAGGAACAGGGGATGGGTCAGTCGGTACATGGTGTTGGGTAGGATGGGAGGCCTGGGGCCTCAAAGTTGGATCTTTTCTTTCAATTTGCTGCTCAATAATTCAGTCACTTTGTCCACGCCCCAGACTTCCATATTGGCCCGGAACGCGGCCCGAACGCTTGCCAAGATGGCTTTGTATTCGTCGCCTTTGATCTTCTTCGAATGTTCCAGTTCATCTTCGAGCAGGGGCGTGATCAGGATGGGCATTCCATAGACTCCCGCGATGGCGTAGGTCGAGTAGCGGGTGCTCTTGGCCACGTCGCCGCTCATGGCGCCGCTTTTGCACTCGAAGCAGATGACCCGGCCCGTCTTGGTCAGGCAAAGGATGTCGAACTCATCGCTCTGTTTGTTTTTCTTATCCTTGCCGATGGGTTCGTTTTTGTCATCCTTGTCAAACTGCTCGTTTTCCTTGTCATTCCGAATCGTGACGCTTCGGCGAATGTCGGCCAGCTTGCCGCTGAGCTCATGGCGGATCATGGCCTCCACCATGCCTTCGAGCAGATATCCGAAGGGAAATCTCTGATTCTTGTACGTGTTGGCCAAATCTGCAAAGCCATTCTTGGACATGACATCTTCGAAGGAAGGCCCATCTTTCTTGTTCGTCTTGACCAAGGCGCTTCGGAAGTCCGCATTTTCTTTGTATTTCTTGATGATTTCCAGGTGCTTATCGTGGTCGATTTGGGAATCGTTATTTCCCATGTCCTCGAAACCCATCAGGCGCAGGGCCGTCGGGATGTTGAACGTTTCGTCGGGTTCGATGGCTATCGGTTGAGGGCGCCCCCCCCCCCCCAAGACCATTTGGCCGCTGTTGCCTTCCACGTAGGCCGTAACATCCTGCCTTCGTTCCTTCACGATTTCCATCACGGCCATCAGGTAGGGCCTTTGCCCTCCGGTGATGTTCCAGAAGATGGGCCTGTCGCCGGCGATCTGGTGGACTTGTTTTTTGAGCTCAATGACCATTTCCTGGTGCTTGAGCCATTGGCTCTGCGCGATGGTGATGTCCTTCACCTCGGGGAAGTCCTCCTTTGCTACGGCCGCCTTCCAGTTCTTGTCCCACAAATCGTTCTCATGGGTCTTTTTTCTATCATCATTGGTCAGGGTGATGTTTAGAATCTCTGATGTGAAGCTTATTCCCTTCAATTTCCCTTGCCTTTGCAATTTGAGCGGGATGTAGTTGACCATTTGGTTCAAGGTTGAGGCCATAGCGTAGAAGTAGCTTTCCTCCTCATAGATGCCTTTCGCATTTTTAGGGCTGTTTTTCATCTGACCAACAATCAGATGGGCGATGCCGAAGCCCTTGCGGGCATCATCGGCGGCTTGCTTCTGCTCGGTGCCAAAGGCCGATTGAAGCGCTCGCAGGAAATCGGCTCGGAAATTCGCCCAGTCGTGGGCAGCGAGGCGCTCGGGCGCCTCGAAAAGGAAGACCGAGCCGGGCGGCAGGGCCTTGCGCAGGGGCTTGGGACGCCGCTCGGCCAGGTCGAAGCCGCCCACCCAAAGCGGCTTGCCCACGCAGGCCGATTGCAGGGGCGCGCCCATCCGCTCGCCCAGCTCCGCGAGTTCTTCGAGGCCGTTCCCGCTGGCGAAGAAGGCAGGGCTTTGGAAGTAGAGCTTGAAATACTCGGTGCTCGCCGGGATTGGCTTCGGGGCGTGCGGCCTGTACTCCCGGCATTCGAACTGCGCCATTTTGCCCTCACCGCCCAGCTTGAGCAGGCCGCTGGCGGGCATTTCGACGTCCGTTTCGATGCGGACTCCGATTCGGAGCTGTTGTTCCCATTCCAGGTGGTCGGCCCGGTAGAGCATACCCTCCTCGGCCGAAAGCCTTTGGTTGGAGCGCTTGATGCCAATCTTGAGGTTCTGGCTCCACCACGCTTCCCGATCGAAGTGCCGGACCTGTCCTTCTTGGCCCGCGTAGCTGTCCCAGTCGCCCCGGGCGATCCAGTCTTGGCTGGCATCCACCATGTCCTCGCTGTCCTCATCGGGCAGAACAAGAAAGTCCAGGTGCTTCGGGCCAAGCGAACTGGCCACAATGTTGGGTGTATATTTCTCATGCTTAAAATGGTCTCCTTTTCCGGCCTTGGGGCTGAAGAGATCCAAGGGCGCCGGAACCAGCTCCCGCTCGAACTTCGCGTCGTAGAGGAAATAGTCGGTGATGCGAAGCCTATCCCATTCGTTCTCTTTGAAATTGACCAATTTCCTGGCCCCCATCATGCTGAAGATCGCGCCCCAGAGCACCGAGGGATAGGGCATGGCCAGGCTTTCGGCCCAGGTGTACGAGCCCGCGTCGAAGGGCCGACCATCACGGAAAAACATCGGGTCCAGCGGGCGTATCCAAAGTTCGTAGTGCTTCATGGCATTTCGGTGTTGAGCGTGTCGATCAGGTGCATGGCGGAAAATAGCGGCTTCAAGTTCAGCACATGTTCGAATGTGGAATGTTTGATTTCAGCCAGATTGGCATAGGCTTGGCTGGCCAGGGCCTCGTTGTCTTTTTTGCCGTCGGACATCATCCGAATGAACTCCGCCTCCGATAGGGCCATGTGCGCCTGGTGGTCGGCGTAGCGATCAAATTTGTTCTCATCCCAAAGCTGAAACAAGCGGTGGTAGTCGAAGATGAACCTTGTGTTGAAACGCTTCTCGTGGGCGGCTTGCAACAGTTCGGCAAGAACATCCATCTTGCTGTTTTTGACCGTGGCCTTGCCCACCGATCCGCCCGGCTTGAGGAAGTTGATGCCAGTGGCGTCCTTGTCTTTCAAGCCCTTGGCTTCTTGGAGCATGGCCCTCGATTCGCGGATGGCCAGTTGGAGGGGCGTCTTGTAATGGGCCAGCGCCATGCCAAACGACAGGCTCTTCGCGAAGCCCTTGTCGCTGAGCCTGCTTTTGAACACGGCCCGCAATTCCTGAAGAACCTCAAACATGTAGCGGGGGTTCACCATGCCCAGGAAGTCGTCCCCGCCCGCGTAAACGGCGCGTCCGCGGGAATGATCCTTCACTCCGTCCAAAATCCGTCGGGCTTCTTCGGCGAAGTCAGTCAAGGCTTTCGAGGTTTTCAGGTGTTCCGAAACTCCCCCAACCTGGGCCAGGTGTTCCCCCATGCTATCGGCGTCAAAACTCAGAAAGGCATAGAAACGGTTGTACTTGAGCCCCAGCTTTTCAGCACAATTCCGAATCTGTTCCTGGTACGCTCTGGCCACAGCCAGCGGATGCCGCTTATCTCCGTTTTTCAATTGGACGCCCTCAAAACTATCCGCGGTAAGGTTTTCCTCGTAGAGCATTTGGAAATCGAAGTCGTCCCGAAAGGCGTCGCGGAACTGTTGAAGGGTGGATTTGAGTTGGCCTGCCTCCTTGCGTTGGTCTTCAGTCCAGATCTGATTTTCATGAAAATTGAAAAGATGCATCAAGGCGACTTCCGCCGTCGAAGGGAAGCCGTTCTGGCTGGCGTGCAGCCGCTTGAGCAGGCCGGGGCCGCCCAGGGCCTCGCCGCGGTCGAGCTGCTTGCGGCTCACGGCCTGGCTTTCCAAGCGAACGACATAGGCGCTGCCGTTGAGGTGGGCAGGCGTGCTTCGGTCCAATTTCTGGCGGGCGAGCAGGGCGTCGTTCTGGCCATCGAGGGAGCATTTGCGTCCGCGCTCGGGGTCGGGCAGTTGCCGGAACTGCCGCACCCGCTTGATGCTGCCGAAGAGCCGCTCCAAGTGGAGCAGGTCCGCGGCGTACTCGCCCCGCCTCATGGGCACGGCCACCCAGTAGATCTCCCAGAGGCGCTCCGTCTGCTCGGCCAGCCTCGCGAAGGCGGTCTCGATTTCAGGCGCGTAATCGGGATCTTCTTTCAAAATCTCGCTCTTCAAGTCCTTGAAAGTGGAATCGGCGATCGCTTTTCCGGCCTCGCGCAGGTTTTTTTCGAGTTGTTCGCCCTTTTGGAGCTCCTGGAGCTCCTCGGCCTGGAAGATCGCCACCAGCTTGTTGGGAAAGGAGGGGTTCTGGCGCTCTTTGAACTCGCTTCCAGCCTCCAGGTAGGGGAAGACCAGCTCGCCGCCCAGCTTGCGGATGGCCAGCGCGGCCCGGTAGGCCATTTGGGAAAGCAGTTGGCTGGCCCCGAAGAGGTCCTGGGGCTTGCGGGCCTGCGCGATGAAGTCCTGCACGGGGCCGATGCTAAGTTGGAAAAGGTACTGCGTCATGGTGTTGGGCCTTCCTGGTTGTAGTGGTGGGCAAAGTTAAGAACTACTCCGGCAAATCTGTTGGCCTCGGGGTCGATTCGAGCCCATCGCCCTAAGGGTTGCGCAAATAATTGAGCACGACTCCGGCGAAGGCGCGGAGGTGACGACTTGGCTGCGTGCCATTCTCGGAAAGTCGAGATTCGATGGCCAAGTAGTCTTCGATGAGTTCGTCTTTGCTGACTTGTGCTTTTGCGATCTGATCAATGACTTCCCTAAGGACGGCCTCGCGCTTCATGACCAACCCCGCTTCGTTAAGGTTCAAAAAGTCATTGATTTGTTGTTTCAGCAGTTTTCGATCCTTACCCACGGCCACAACATGACCGTCGTCCTCGAAGCGCAGGACCTTCTCGCAACCGGGGAGCGTCGGGCGCAAGTCGATGTGCAGTGTGTTGTTTTTCTTCTTGGCATCGCAATGCTTATTGGCTGGCGGAATGCTCTGGCCCAATACAGCGCCTCCTTTGCAACTGGCCACCAAGTTGTGATAATCCAATGGGCCGTCTTTCAGCGGAAGCAGATGATCGACCACCAGGTAAGACTCATCGGAGCTGGACACATCACTTATCGCCCTGTTGCAATAAGCACAAAGATGGCCCTGCTCGTTCAGCAAAATCTTCTGCAGGTCTGTGTCCCTCTTCAGCTTTTCAAATTTCCCTCTGGTTGATCGGTCTGGATCTTCCACGAAGGCGTCATTTTCGCTTTTCCAGCGGGTGATGCTTTCAGGTTCGTTTGTGGATTTTGGGAAGTGCATCATGCTTGGAGCACCTCCCGTCTGCTCTTGAGGATCAAACGTTTGCCAGACAAGTACGTGAACACGCCAAGGATACCCGGAATCTCCATCGGGCTATCGCCGAGCCCTTCGATGCGCTGCATGAGCAAATCCAAATCCTCTTGGGCTTTGTCGAGGTCCTTTTCTGCTTCTTCCATCTCGCTGTCATCGATCCCTGGAAAAATGTAATCGACCCGATCTCGAATATTGAAAATTTCCTCGTCCAGGTTGCTGGTCTTCGCCCCCATGATGACCTTGGAGACGTAGCCGACCTCCTGCCCATAGCTGGCCTCGACATGGGAGACGGTAGCGCGCTCGATGACTCGGATCTGGCGCGCGGGCAGCTCGCCCAGCACGAAGGGGCTGTGGGTGCTGGCGACGAACTGGAGCCTGGGGAAGAGCTCCAGCAGCTTGGGCAGCACGGCCCGCTGCCACCTGGGGTGGAGGTGGAGGTCCACCTCGTCGATCAGCACGATGCCCTGGGCCTGGAAGGGATCGCCGTTGGGGGCCTTGGCCAGGTCGGCGCGGCGGCAGAGGTCGCCCGCCAGGGCCAGCGCGCGCCGCTGCCCCGCCGAAAGTTGCGAGAACTCCACCGTGGTCCACTTGTCGGCCATGAGCGAGTCCAGCACCAGGGTGGAACGGCCTCTGCCGTCGTAGTTCATCCGCAGGTTCCTGAAGTTGGGCTGGTCGGCGGGCTGGTCGGCGTTCAGCACCGAAAGGACGGCCTCGGTGAAGCGGTCGAAGTCGCGGACGATCTCCGGCAAGGCTGCCGGGTTGATGTGTCGATAGCGGTACTGGTCGTCGTACCACTCGATGAAGTCGTCCACCTGGAGGGCCTTGGGCGACAGGGCTTCCCCGTAGAGCAGCTCGGCCCTGATGTTGTGCCGGCGGCGGTAGCCCCTGCGGCTATCGAGCTCGCCGGGCCTGGCCGCCATGCTCTCGCTGCCATAGAAGATCAGCAGGGGCAGGGCGCGCTTGTCGTTGCGGGGATGCTGCTCGGCCTCGTTGGCGAGCTCCGCCAAGGCCAGGCCGTCCGCGGCGCCCTCGAGGTCCAGCGCGATCCTGGAGGTGGGCTTACCGCTGTCGAGGTAGAAAGAGCCGCGAAGGCGCAGGGGCACCGCGCGGAGCTTGTTGTCCGGCGGAAGGACCAGGGCTTCCTCGTCCTGCTCGTCGGGACTGTCCGTGTCCTGCGGAAGGCCCAGGGCCTCCTCGTCCTGCTCGTCGGAACTGTCCGTGGGCCTGACTCCGAGCTGGAGGTCGAACCAGGCGGAGACAGCGCAGGCCCCGGTGTCGTTGTTGACGTCGAGGCCGTCGAGGCCGCTGGGCAGCGACTCCTCCTTGAGGCCCATGAAGCGCAAGGCCAGGGCGCGGGCGCTCTCGGCCACGGCCTCGAGCAGGCTGGTCTTGCCGGCGCCGTTCTCGCCGATCAGCACGGTCAGCCGCTCGTCGAAGCGCAACTGGTCTTCCGGCACGTTTTTGAAGAGGCGGAAGCCCTCCAGCGACAGGGCCCGCAGCCGGATGCCCAGCGGCACCTGCTCGGCGTCGAGGGGGTTTTCTTGCCAGTAGTTCGTCAGCTCGTTCATGGGGTTGGGGGTTAGGCGTGGAAATGGTTTTGGATGAAGCTCAAGACGGCGCCCGCGAACTCGGGGTATTTTCCGGAATCGTCCTTTTGCTTGTGTTCGGTTTCAAGCGCGTTCAGAAACTCAACCTGCGAATCTTCAAGCGAGTCAAGCTCCTCGATGATGGTTTCAAATACGGCAGCTCGGGCCTTGACCAGAACCTCCGCGTTGAGATTGAGAAGACGAAGGCCATTTTCGAGCTCCTCGTGCCCTTCCCGAAGGGCTACGCGACCTGTGAAATTGAAGGCGAGGAGCTCCTCGCAGCCCGGGTTTGTCGGGAAGAGCTTGGGGCTGATTTCCTCGTTTTTCTTCGCGGCCCCGCAGTACAGCTCCCTCTCATTGCCCGTTTTGGGGCGCTTCTCGCCACCGTTGCAAACGGCCACCAGGTTTCGGTAGTCGAGGCTCAGGTCTGCGCGCTTTTCTTTGGGCACGAGATGTTCGACGCTGATGTAATCATCTCTATCATGTTGTCTAGGAACATTTTGGATCCGCTGGTTGCAATACGCGCAAAGGTATCCCTGTTCCCGCAGCAAGTCGGTTTGCAGCCTTTTCCAAGTGCGGTCGCGGGCATTCTTGAGCAGCAAGAACCTATCCTTCCCGCTCAAGGGCCTAAGCTCCACCCGCCTTTCATCGACCCATGCCGCGAGGTAGTCTCCCTCCAAGCCTTCTTTGTGGATGTGTTTCATTTTTCAACCAGTTGGGCTTCCTTTTGCTTGACTTTTTTGAGCAGTCCTTTTGTGCGCAGGGCCATTTTCGCTCTGCGGATTTCGGGGTTGATGCCCGGATCCTCGCCTTTTTCAAGGATCGTTTGCTCGATGCTTTCGGTCTTTTGGGCTGCCAAAGCCTCATCTCCCTGGGCGATGGCCTGCTCCAGCTCCGCGAAGCTGCTGTCGAGCGGGCTGGCCATGGCTCCCATGATCTCCACCGCCAGGTCGTCCACCCGGCGGCCAAAGGTCGCGCTGGGCACCGAAATTTTGCTCTCTTCGAGGATCCGGACCTGGCGCGCGGGCAACTCGCCCAGCACAAACGGGCTGTGCGTGCTGGCGATGAACTGGAAATTGGGGAAGAGCTCCAGCAGCTTGGGCAGGACGTCCCGCTGCCACTTGGGGTGGAGGTGGAGGTCCACCTCGTCGATCAGCACGATGCCCTGGGCCTCGAAGGGGTCATCGAGCTTGGGGCTGGCCTCGATGGCCCGGCGGCAGAGGTCGGCCACCAGCACCAGCAGGCCCTTTTCGCCCGAGGAAAGCAGGCGCAGGTCCACGGCCTCGTAGCGGTCCTGCTCCTGGCCCTCTTCCTGCGGCACCCGCTTTTCGATCGTCATGGCCTCGCCCTGGTCCGAGTAGCCCATCGCGAGGCTGCGGTAGGTGGGCCGCTCCGGCGTCGGGTTCAGCGCACGCTCCACGGCCCGCCGTACCTTCCCGATCTTCGAGAGGGCATCCCCGAAGGGATCTTCCCCCGCGTCCTGGCCCTGGTGGCGGCTCTTCAGCCACTGGCTGATCTCGCGTTTCCAGTGGAACTCGAACCACTCGAACAGCTCCTCGAAGTGGACCCTTTCGGGCGAAAGCCCATCGCCGTAGATCTGCTCCAGTTGGCCGCGGACAGGTCCCCGGTGGCGCGGGCTGAAGTTGGCGTCGATCATGTTGCCGCCGTAGTAGGCCAGCACGGGCAGGTTCTTTTGGCCTTCGAGGTAGCCGGCCTGTTCGAGCACGGCCTTTTTCACTTCTTCAAGCGTCATCTTGCGCTCATCCTGCGTGGCCTCCGGCTCGTCGCGGAAACGCTCCTGGGCGGTTTCGCGGCCGGTCTTGGCGTCGAGGCCGAGCGTCAGCTCGAGGCGGCGCGAGCGGAACTGGCTGGCCGAGGCGCTATCGAGCAGCTCGCTTACCCCGGAATCGTCGTCCTGTTCGGCCTCCTGCCGCTCCGGGTCCGCCTGGGGGCCTTCCTCGTAGTGGATTTGGAACTGGGCCCGGAGCTCCAGCCCGGCCTTTTGCCAGGAGGTGACGTCGGAAGGCCGGAGCTCGGGCATGTCGGCCCTGTCGAGGAAGAGCCTTCGGACCAGGGCGCGCAGGACGGCCGCCACGGCGTCGAGCAGGGCGCTCTTGCCCGAGCCGTTCTCGCCGATGAGCACCGTCAGCCGCGGAAGCTCGGCGCCGTCGGGGTCGGCGAAGGCGATGGCCAGGTCGCGGAAGCAGCGGAAGTTCTTGATTTCCAGCGCCTGGATGTGCAAGGCGATGGGGATGTTCCGCTTTTCGACGCGGGCGGCGGTCCAGAATTTGTTCGGCGAAGGCTGGTCTTGGCTCATGGCGAATCGTTTTTGGGGGATGGGGGAAGGAGCGGGCCTTGGGGGAGGCGGGGCTTAGAACTCCCTTCGGAACTCGTCCTGGATGCGCAGGTCGATGCGGCCCTCGGTGTAGCCGGGGAAGGTGTTCAGGGAGGTCAGGATGGGCCGCAGCTCGCCCCCGACGCGGGCCAGGCTGACGCAGACGGGCGAGGCGAAGCGCTTGCCGCGGCTGGCCATGCCCATCGAGGCGCCGTAGCTCAAGTCGCCATGGCGGGCGAGCAGGCGGCTGGCCACGCCCCCCACCCGGCGGGGCAGGTCCTCGGCCTTTTCCAAGGGCTTGCCGAGCTGCACGCCCATGACCCAGCCGAAATGCTCCATGCGCCCGGTGTGGCTGTTGGTGATGCGCGCGGGCCCCAGGTGGAAGTGCCGCCCCACGCGGAGCATCCGCTCATGCACCCCGGCGAGGTCCGCGGGGCCGGGCAGCGGCTGGCCGTCCTTCGTGAGGAGCTCGAAGGCGCCCATGCCCCGCCGCACGCGCTTGCCCAGCCCGCCCAGCAGGGCCACCAGCTCGAAGATGGCCTCGGCCTTGGCCAGCGGCAACTGGCGCGGGCGGCTGGTGCCCACCACCACTTCGAACTTCTGCCCCGGCGCGATGGCCTTGGCCGGCGAGGGGCTCTTGCCCGTCTGCCCCACGCGGTGCGGAAGCAGGGGGTAGTCGCGCAGCTCCAGCTCGCCCAGCGGGCGCATGCGCAGGCTGAGGCTGCTGCGGCGGCCCTGGTCGCCGCGGATGTCGCCGAAGATCTCGGCCTCCTCGGCCTTGAGCTCGCTTAGGAGCAAGTGCCCGTTGAGGGCGCGCCACCAGAAGCGCATGGCCCCTTTGAGGCTGGGGGCCCGCAGTTCGGGCTTGCGCGTGTCGGCTCCGTTGAGGAACATCGGCGTGAGGACTTGGCAGATGTAGGTCGTGCTGGGCATGGTGTCGCGGGTTTTTTCCAAAAATAGCGAAAACCCGCTTGCCCACCACCCCGACCGCCCAAAGCCCGCCCCCGCCGGAGCCAAAAAAGGCCCGCGGGGGATGCCGCGGGCCTGGGGGGGATTGGGGCGAAGCCTTGGCTGGCAAGCCCAGCCTCAGACCGTCAGCACCTTGGTGCTTTCCTCGCCGAACTGGCTCACCACCCGCACGGCGATCTTCTGGCCCTGGCTCAGCTCGATGGGGTGCGAGAGGTAGCCGTAGAGCCGGTCGAAGGCTTCCTCGTCGATCTCGATGCGCAGGGTCTTCTCCACCTTTGTCTTGGTGCTTTCCTTGGCTTGCGCTTCCAGGCCCTTGCGCCATTTGGCGAAGGCCTCTTTCTCGCCTCCGCAGAAGAAGACCTGCTTGGCCACGAAGTTGCTCATGTCGTAGTCCTCGTCCACCATCCAGTAGGCGATGTCGTGCAGGTCGCGGGCCTTGACGACGTCCTTGATGGGGTCGTAGATGTCCAGGCCCCGGATTTCGACTTGCGCCGTGGCGCCGTTGCGCACCAGCGCGATGTCCGGCTCGCCGATCGTTACGAAGCTGGCGGCCGACTTCGCGGGCTTCTTCCGCAGCCCTTCTTGCAGCAGGTCGTCGTTCATCCGCACCTTCGAGACCTCGAAGTTGCCGACGCTGGTGGTCTGGACGCTGCCCTCGATGTCGCTCTCGAAGCTGAAGCCCAGCACCACCAGCCACTTCGCGTCGCCCCGCTGGCGGCATTCCTTCACGGCCTCGTTCACCATCTTCTTGCTCACGGTGCCGAACTTCGGCCCGATGTGGAAGTAGGCCTTTTGCTGAAAAACATAAGCCGCAGCGAGCCTGAAGCCTACCCGATATGGCGCGGCCAACCCTTTCGGAGTCTTTGGAATGACAAAATTTAGAGACGAGGCCAGCTTTTTAAACGCAAGTTCAACCGCAAGGAGCATTCAGCTCCGCAAACTGCGCAGGGTGTGTTGAAAAATCGGCACATGGTCTTGCGCACGAAAACTAAGTTTTTACTTTTGCATAACCAATTACCCCCAGAGATTGAACAAGCGACTTCACAGGCCCATTGTCCAGCATCGCCCACTGGCACTCGGAAATAGCCAAAATGGACATCCAATGTTCTGGTTTGGGTTCTTAGTGTTGTCTTTGATTTAGCCTATATAAAATTGTCCATATGAAGATTTTGGCTAAGATTAGAGATTATTTTAAAATACTATTTTCCCGTTTTCGCAATAGAAAACAGGAAACTAAAGCAACCATACCCGTAATAAATGAAAAGCCAAAGGAGCCGAATACGCCAGCCGATACTCAGGATTCAAAAACGGTCTCGCCAGATGTATTAGACCTAGATAGAAAGTTGAAAGAGCTTCGTGCGAAGCAAAAGCAAATTGGGTCAGTCATCACTTCACAAAACCGCAAGACGGATAAAGACATTGAAGAGTTAAAGCATATTTTGCAAAACAATGACAAGAAACATAACAGAAAACTCTCAACATCAGCAATTGACGAACTCAAAAACAGATTTGGGCAATTCGATGAGTTTTTCAAAGAAAGGGAACTTGTACTAAAATATCAGCGCAGAGAAGCCGAAAGGGCAAAGGAGTTCAAAAAGTTTAAAAAAGAAATTGAAAACCGACACATTCAAGTAAGCCAACAAATCAAACAAAATAATTTCCACTCCGCTAAATCAGCCATTAGAGAACTTATGGTTTTGCTTAAATCAATTGATGAACTCGCTATAAAATTTTTAGACAAAAAAAGCAAAGAGTTTGTATCAAATTACTTCACTAAATTAGAAGCACTAAATCGAGAACTATCCTCAAAGGAAATCGAATTTGAAGCAAAACGTCAAGCTGAAGAACTTAAAAAGCTACGGGAGGAAGTCGAGAGGAGAAGATTAGAAGAAGAGGAAAGGCGTAGGCAACAGAGGGAAAAGGCAGAACTTATTCATAGACTTCTTGAGGGACTAATTAGGCGACGTCCGAAAGAAGAAAGAAGAAGTTTTGCGGAAGAAGTGAAGCGTGAAGAAGAGAGGAAAGAGAGAGAAAATAGAGAGCGTATCCTAAAAGAGCAGAAACGACAAAGGCTGCAGGCGGAAGCCAAGAGAAGAAAATTAGAGGATGAAGCTAGGCGTGAAGAAGAGAGGAAAGAGAGAGAAAATAGAGAGCGTTTCCGAAGAGAGCAGGAACTAGAAAAACAGCAGGCGGAAGCTGAGAAGCGAAGATTAGAGGAGGAAGAAAGGCTTAGGCAAGAAAAGGAAAATGCAGCAATTGCTCTAAAGCTGCAGGAAAATAAAAAACAAAAATTACATGGCCTTCTTACAAAGAAAGAAAATTGGCAGCAAATTACTTACGTTTTAAATGAAAATGAAATATCTACGCTGTATCATTTCACTGACAGAGCAAACATTGATTCAATAAAACGGCATGGAGGACTTTTCTCATGGCAGTATTTGAGAGAAGAAAGTATAACGGTTCCATATGAAGGGGGAGGTAGCCTTTCAAAAGAGTTGGACAGTCTTTATGGATTAGAAGATTTTGTCAGGGTTTGCTTTACCAAAGAACACCCAATGAAGTATGTTGCTCAAAAAGAGGGAAGAATTCCTAACCCTGTAATTTTGGAAATCAGTACAGAAGTTTGTGAGTTTAAAAACACTAAATTTGCAGACATGAATGCAACTCGCACTGGTCATAATTCCGGAACTTCCTTGGCTGATCTAGAAAAAATTAAATTTGAAGTAGTAAAGCAAAGAAATCATTTTGATTTAACAGAGGATGACAAGCCATATTATACCATTTGCATTTACATTGCAGTCCAAAAATGGTTTGCAAAGATATAGGAATATCTGCAAATCGAAGTGATTTCGGCAGCGGTGG
>JAIFMG010000082.1 GCA_020048645.1 Bacteroidota bacterium
AAAAAAATTTCGTGTTCTTCGTGTTTTTCGTGGAAAAAAAATCGAACATTGATTTCAGATTTAACACAATCTAATTTCAAAGTCTTACTTAGATTGACTTGGCACATCTTGGTTTTTCGCATTGAACCCCTGCGGGGTTCTGGTTCGCTGCGGTTCTCCGCTCCCCGGATTTCATCCGGGGCTATCCATGTTCAATCCCTTCGGGATGGGCAAAGCGGCCCGCTTTTGTCGGAAACTGATGTTTCGGATGCTTCGCAGCGAAAGCGACTTGGCATGATAATTTACCACCCCTTCTTCTTTCCGCCGCCCGGCGGCCTTGCGTCGAGCTGGCGCAGCTCGTCCATCAGGGCGCTTCGCCGGGGGTACTCGGCGCGCAGGTGGTCGATGGTGGACTGGGCCAGGTCCGCGGCCCCGAGCTGGCGCATCCGGAGGATGTATCCGCAGGCGGCCTTGTAGTGGTCTCGCCCCATGTTCCGGGCCATGTAGTACTGGATGGCTTTGGCGTACAGCTCGGCGATGGGGCGGGCGTAGTAGGGGGCGAGCTGTTCGTCGTACCGCTTGAGGTTTTCAAAATTGGGATTTTTCTGGACCAGGTCCCAGAGCCGGTCCCACCATTGCTCTCGGATGAAGATGTCGGCCACCTTGTTCTGGCTTCCGTAGTTTTGGGCCTCGAGCCGCCCGACGAGCGCCTCGACGAACGCGGTCCAGGCCTGGGGCTGGACGTGCTCCTTGAGCACCTGGTAGTAGTCCTGCTCCCGGGTGTTGCCCAGGAGGTACAGTTGGCGGGCGTAGGCGATGATCTTTTCGGTGTCGCCCTGGGCCTGCGCGATGCGGAGCAGCCAGTTGCGCCATTCGTTGGCCAGTCCGGGCCGGGTGTCCTTGCACTCGTCGAGCCCGGATTGTGCCAGGGCGATGGCCTTGTCGTAGCGCCGGCCTTCCATTTCCTTTTGGATGGCCATTTTCCTGAACTCCGGGTTGGAGAGGTTCTGGCGGAGGAAGCGTTCGGCCGCCTCGGGGCCTTGGGTCCTGAGCAGGAGGCTGTGCTGGATGGTTTGCGTATGATAGAGGGTGTATTCGGATTGGTTTTCGCGGGCGAGCAGCTCCATCACGCGCCGGATCTCCTCCTGGGTCTGCACCAGTTCGGCGGCCATGGCCAGCATATCCTGGTGCCAATCCAAGCCCGCGTAGGTGTTGCGCTCCACGGCCGCGAAGCACTCTTTCAGAAGCAGTTGGCGAATTTCCTCGGTGGGCTGGTCCGCGACGGCTTGCAGGATCTGGAAAGCATCGTCGATGTATTGCTGGAAGTCGCCGTCGCTGTCGTCGATGGCATCCAGTTGATGGGCCATTTGCTCCATGATGGCGGTGGTGATGAACACCGCGGTCTGGGGGTTGCGCTTGTCGAGCTGCTTCCGGGCCAATTCCAGGAGGTCGCTGACCGCCTTGTCCACCCGTTCCCAGGCCGACCACTCGATGTAGCCGTATTCGTCCGAGGCTTTGCGCAGGATGGACTTGATCCGCTTGGCGTAAAACTCTTTCGACTCGTTGGCGTCGGGCTGGGCGAAGTGCGTGAAGAACAGTTCGCGCATGGCGGCGTTTTTCAATGCCTCTTCGCGGACGAATTGCTTGAGCTCGTCGTGGCTGATGGTCAGGAGCAGCTCGTCGAGCCTCTGGGACACGGTCTTTTTCTTCGGGGCCTTCGCGGGGCTGCTGGCCTTCTTCTTGGTTTCGAGCGCGATTTCGTCCTGGAGCAGGTGGAAGATCAGGGCCACGACGTGCTTGCAAACGGGCCCGTAGTCGTAGGGGCAGTCGCAGTCGTGGTCGGTGATGGTCTGGTTGGCGATGGTCAGGCGCACGGTGTAGTCTTCGGTTCCTTCGACGATGGCCTCGTACTCGCCGGGGCTGATCTCTTCGGGCTCTTGCACGCGGCCTCTCTGGAAGTAGCCCAGGCCTCGCTCGAGGATGGTGCCGTCGATGATCTGCTCAAACTGGTCCAATGGAATGTTCATGGTCTTCTTCTTTTGGGGTTGGCCTTCTGGAGGGCGCGGGCGCGAAGATGCGTAGCCCGCCGGAGAAAAAAAAACCGTCCCCTCTCGGAAGAAAGGGGACGGCCAAGTGTTCGCGTCCAGTGGCGCGGGGTCGGTTTCAGCCAGGCTCAGGCTTCGAGCGAAAGGCGCTTGAAGGCGTTGACGGTCAATCCCTTGACGCTGTGGTCGAGGTATTGCTGCACGCTGTGCTTGTTGTCCTTGATGAACTCCTGCTTGAGCAGGGTTTTTTCTTGGAAGAACTTGTTGAGCCTGCCGCGGGCGATTTTCTCGGCCATTTCGGCGGGCTTGCCTTCTTGCATGGCGAGCTCTTTCCCGATTTCGATTTCTTTCTCGATGGTGTGGGCATCGACTCCGTCCTGGTCCACGGCGATGGGTGCCATGGCGGCCACTTGCATGGCCACGTCCTTGGCCACGTCGGCGGGGACTTCGGCCTTGTTGAAGCCGACCAGGGTGGCCAGGCGGTTTCCGGGGTGGATGTAGGCCACGACGGCAGGCGCCTCGATGGATTCGTAGGCTGACAGCTCGATCTTCTCGCCGATGACTCCGACCTGCATGGTGATGGTGTCGTTGACGGTCACGCCGTCGTGGGGCAGAGCCAGGAGCTCTTGGAGGTCGGCGGGCTTGTGCTCGAGGGCCAGGTCGAGGAAGGCCTGGGTGAGCTTGATGAAGTCCTCGTTCTTGGCCACGAAGTCGGTCTCGCAGTTGAGGACGACCACGGCGCCGCGGTTGCCGACGACCTTGGCCAGGACGACGCCTTCGGTGGCTTCGCGGTCGGCGCGTTTGCCGGCTACCTTCTGGCCTTTCTTGCGCAGGACCTCGACGGCTTTTTCGAAATCGCCTTCTGCTTCTGCCAAGGCTTGTTTGCAGTCCATCATGCCGGCGCCGGTCATTTTTCTGAGCTTAGCTACGTCTGCTGCTGTGATTGCCATTGTTTTTTAGCTTTAGAAAATGGTTTTTCTGGAAAAAGGGGGAATAAGACGTGAACAGGAGGGAATGGGATCGGTGGATTGTCAAAAACCTTGCCCGCGTTTCGGGCGCGGGCAAGGGGTTGTGCTTGTCAATCTTCGCTGTCGTCGGCCTCAGGGGCGTTGGCCTCGGGCGCGTCGTCGGCCTTGCGGGCCGACCCGCGGCGCGGGCGGAGGTGGGCGCGAGGCTCCTTTGAGGTCTCGGCGCCCTGCGGGGCGGCGTCGTTGGCCGAGCGCTCGGCGTCCTTGATGCTCTTGCGCTCGGAGAGGCCTTCCTGTATGGCCTCGATGACCTTGGAGACGATCAGGTGGATGGACTTGGAGGCGTCGTCGTTGGCGGGGATGACGAAGTCGATGTCGGGCTTGGAGTTGGTGTCCACGATGCCGAACACGGGGATTCCCAAGAGCTTGGCTTCCTTGACGGCGATGTGCTCCTTGCTGACGTCCACCACGAAGAGGGCGGCCGGGAGCTTGTTCATCTCGGAGATGCTGCCCAGGAGCTTGTGGAGCTTCTCGCGCTGGCGGCCGATCTGGAGCTTCTCGCGCTTGGAGATGTTCTCGAAGGTGCCGTCGGTGGCCATGCGCTCCAGCGAGGTCATCTTGGAGACGGTCTTTCGGATGGTGCTGAAGTTGGTGAGCATGCCGCCGGACCAGCGCTCGGTGATGAAGGGCATCTGGGTGGGGGCCACGAGCTCGGCCACGATTTCCTTGGCTTGCTTCTTGGTGGCCACGAAGAGGACTTTCTTCCCGGACTTTGCCATTTGGCGGAGGGCGGCGCAGGCCTCGTTGAGCTTGGCCTCGGTCTTGTTGAGGTCGATTATGTGGATGCCGTTGCGCTCCATGTAGATGTATGGGGCCATGGCGGGGTTCCACTTGCGTTTGAGGTGGCCGAAGTGCGCGCCGGCGTCGAGAAGTTCCTGAAACATTGGTGTCATGGTGTGTGAAGGGGGGGAAAGGATGACGTTTACGTTCTTTTGACTTTGGTTTTTCTCTAAAGCAACCGGACGGGTAGCGGGCCACGCGTGCCCGGTCTCGCCGGCTTAGATGCTAAACGCCTGTTTTCTTGTGTGTCGGAAGGATTGTGGAATACAACGGACGTAGAAGAAAAAGGCAATGGAGAGAAAAAGGACCGCTCAACGTTTGCTGAACTGGAAGCGCTTGCGGGCTTTGGGGCGTCCGGGCTTCTTGCGCTCTACCACGCGGGGGTCGCGGGTGGTTAGCTTGAACTTCTTGAGCTCGGGCTTGCACTCGGGGTCCATCTCGACCAGGGCGCGGGCGATGGCCAGGCGCATGGCCTCGGCCTGTCCCTTGATGCCTCCGCCGGTGATGTTGGCGGTGATGTCGAAGTCCGCTTGCTTGCCGACCACTTCCAGGGGCTGGGTGACGGAGGTACGCAGGTGCATGACGGTGAAATACTCGTCGAACTTGCGGTTGTTGACGGTGATGTTTCCTTTTCCAGGCCGGACGTAGATGCGGGCCACCGCTGCTTTTCTGCGTCCGAGGGTGTTGATGACTTCTTCCATTTTGCCTTACTGTTGTTTTTTGAAATCGAGGGGTTGGGGTTGCTGTGCCTGGTGCTTGTGCTCGGTTCCGGCATAGACGTAGAGGTTGCGGAAGAGCTGGGCTCCGAGGCTGTTCTTGGGCAGCATGCCCTTGATGGCCTTCTCGAGGATGCGCTCGGGGTGCTTGGCCAGCATCTCCGAAGCCACCACGGAACGCTGGCCGCCCGGGTATCCGGTGTAGCGCACGTACTGCTTCTGGTCCCACTTGTTGCCGGTGAAGTGTACCTTCTCGGCGTTGATCACGATGACGTTGTCGCCGCAATCGACGTGGGGGGTGTAGCTGGGCTTGTGCTTTCCGCGCAGCACCATGGCGATTCGGGAGGCCAGGCGGCCCACCACTTCTCCCTCGGCGTCCACCACGAACCACTGCTTGTTCACGGTGTCGCGGTTGGCCGAGATGGTTTTGTAACTTAATGCGTCCACTGCATTCTGGTTTTAAAGGTAATAACACACAATTTTCCTTCACGCCGCGCTTTTGGCGACGGCCCGCGAAAATACAACTTTTTTCTTATCCAACAACTTGGGCCTTTTTCTTGCCTCGCCTGCCCGCGCTCGGAGGCGCAGGCGGAGGCGTTCAGGCTTCCGATTCCACTTTTCGTGGGCCAAAAACCCGCCCCGATGGGCTTTTTGTGCTATCTTCACGGTAATCTTACTTCTTTTCACACCAACATCATTTTCATTTTCCACCCGAAAAAATCATCAGCATGAGAAACAAAAGACGAAACGGCGCGCCGCTGCTGGCGCTCCTGGCGCTCCTGGCCCTGGCGCCGGGCACGCGGGCCCAGAGCTTCGTGGAAATCGGCGAAGGCACCGAGACCACGAGCTTCCCCTTCTATGCCTACTGGGACTACAGTTGGACCTCCCAGCTCTACACCAGCCAGGAGATGGGCGGGGCCAAGACCATCACCCACATCGGCCTGAACATCGCCCTTGGCGTGCCCAAGGACGTGGTCAGCCAGAAGCTCTACCTCAAGAACCTTGGCACCAGCGACGTGTATTCCAGCACCGCCTACGAGGCCCCCGCCGCCAGCGGCTACTCGCTGGTCTTCGACGGGTCGCTCTCGTACCAGAACACCGGCTGGTTCGTCATCGACATCGAGGACTTCGAGTACGACGGCACCTCCAGCCTGTCGCTCCACGCCGAGAACCACGCGGGCGCGACCTACTACGGCCCGTCGTTCTACGCCACGGCCTCGAGCATCAACAACAAGAAGTTCAAGGGCGACGACAACGCGTTTCCTACCACCAGCGGCGACTTCATGCCCTTCCCCAACGTCCGGTCCAACGTCCGCTTCTACTACCAGGACGACCAGGCGCCCTCGCCGCCCGACAACCCCATGCCGCAGCACACCGAGCGCAGGGCATCCATCAGCACCCAGCTCTCGTGGACCCTCGGCGGAACCACCAACGCCTATTCTCTTTACTTCGGCACCGACTCGGCCGCCGTGGCCGCGCTCGCGCCTTCGGCCAGGGTCGTGCAGGACGCCGCCGTCAGCGCCCCGGGCACCTACAGCTACGACCCCGGCCAACTGCTGGAGCCCAAGCAGAGCTACTTCTGGCGCGTGGTGGCCACCGACGGCACCAACACCGCCACAGGCAGCCTCTGGAAGTTCCGCACCGAGGCCGCCATCCAGGCCTTCCCCTGGAGCCACGGCTTCGAGGAGGGCGACCTGCCCAGGGCCTTCATGCCCGGCTACTACGCCGACCCCAACCACGTGGACTGGACCTACCCCAACAACCCCATCAACTGGAACCAGTCTTCGGAGGCCAACGCCCGAACAGGGGCCTTCTGCGCTTACAACACCGTCGCCGACTCCGGAGCCTACGCGCTGGTCTCGCCCCGAGTGGTCCTGCCCGACAACCACCGCGTCTCGTTCTGGTGGCGCAACGGGGCCATCTTCTTCGACAAGGTCGGCATCAACGACACCACCTACTTCGAGGTCTCGACCGACGGCGGGCAAAGCTGGGCCAGCCTGGGCCACCTCGCGCCCGCCGCGGCCATGCCCGAGTTCGAGTACGCCCAGTTCTCCTTGGCCGACTACGCCAGCGACGACTTCCACTTCCGCTTCCGCTACCACAACCGCTTCGACAACTCCCAGAACAACGAGATCTTCGTGGACGACATCCTGATCGACCCCATCCCCAGCGGGGCCGAGCTCCAGCTTTCGGCCGAGTCGCACCTCTTCCCCGAGCTGAGCGTGGACGCCGAGACCTACTTCGAGCTGGTCATCTCCAACACTGGCACCCAGGACCTCGTGATCAGCGAGTTGAGCGTTGACATGCCTTTCTGGAGCGACTACAGCGGGACGATAGCCCCGGGCCAGAGCCAAATCGCCATGATCGGCTTCAGCCCCAGCCAGGCCGGCGAGTTCTTCGAGACCCTGACCGTGGTGGCCCAGGGCATCTCCTCCGGCAACACCGTTGACCTGACCGGCAGCGCCTACGCCCGCCTGTCCCTGATGGTCGAGGGCTTCGACGTCTCCACCGCGATTCCCCAGCGCTGGACGGCCCTCGACAGCCCCACCGACCAGTTCTCGGCCACCAGCATCCAGACCAGCGGTGCCTTCTCGGCCCCCAACTGCGCCCGCATCCTGGCCCTGAACGACCTGGAGTCGCCCCTGATCTTCATTACACCCGGCCTGGCCGACTTCGGCCAGAACCGGCTCAAGTTCCAGGCCAAGAAGGGCGGCGCCGAGTACGAGCTCGACCTGGTCGTCGGCCTGGTGTCCGACCCGCAGGACCCCGCCGACTTCAGCCCCCTGTCCACCTTCGAGCTGACCACCGCCTACCAGTCCTTCACCGTTACCGTGCCCGAGTTCGCCACCGGGCCCTACCTGGCCTTCAAGCACGGCGGCGCCGACATGATCAGCAGCCTCTGGATAGACGACGTGATCTGGGAGAGCGCCGCCGCCACCGTGCCCAACCCCGCGCAGCTCGTGGCCCCCGCCGACGGCTCCGCCGACTACGACATCTATGCCTTTGAGCAGGAGCTCCAGTGGGCCACCGGCGGAGGATCTCCCACCGGGTACAAGGTCTTCTTCGGCACCTCCGAGGACCAGCTCGAGCAGGTCCAGGACGGCAGCGCGACCTCCTTCGCCATGGACGAGCTGGAGTTCTCCACCGAGTACTTCTGGCAGGTCCAGCCCTACAACCAGCAGGGCGACGCGCCCCTCGCGCAATGCCCCGTCTGGAGCTTCACCACCATGGACGACCCCACCATCACCGTCTTCCCCTGGGAGGAAGGATTTGACCTGGTGGTCAACACCACGGGCTCCAACTACCCCCTCGGCTGGGCCATCGAGAACACCAACGGCGACAACGTGCGCTGGGACGTCGTGGCCAACACCAGCACGCCCGACCTGGCCATCTCGGCCCCCAACGCCATGCACGTGGCCTTCAACGCCACCCTGTCCATGGACGACTGGCTCTTCAGCCCGCCCCTGGCCCTGAGCACCGGCTACGACTACGAGCTGGCCTTCTGGTTCCGCGCCATGGAGAGCTTCGGCACCGTCTTCGACGAGAAGATGGAGGTCAAGCTCGGCACCAGCAACAAGTCCGCGGCCATGAACACCCTCGAGCTCTTCAACGACGACTTCATCGACAACATCGAATGGGAGGAGGCCACGAGCAGCTTCCGCGTCGAGGAGGAAGGCACCTACTTCATCGGGTTCCACGGCTACAGCGACCCCTTCAAGTTCCTGCTCCTGGTCGAGGACGTCAGCCTCCAGGCCACGCCCGTGGTCTCCGTCAGCAAGGCCGAAGGAGCCAGCCTGAGCCTCTTCCCCAACCCCGCAGACGACTTCGTGAGCCTGGCCTGGGGCGAGGGTCTGGCCGCCCGCCAGGTCCGGCTCTTCAACGCCCAGGGCCAGCTCGTCGAGGCCCGCAGCATCGAGAGCGCCGCCAACGCCCAGGCGTTCGACCTGCGCGGCCTGGCCTCCGGCCTCTACTTCCTGCGCCTGGACACCGACCAGGGCACGCAGGTGCGCAGCTTCGTCAAGCGCTGAGCGGCTCGACCCTCCCTCTACGACAAGGCCGCCCGGGACTCCCCGGGCGGCCTTCCTTTTTGGGACACCCGGTCGCGAGCCAGCCTGCCCACGAGCTTTGGAAAACCTCCCTTCGGGGGCAAAATGCAAATAATGGTTTTTATGCTGGACCCAGTCTTGCTTATCGCCTATGGTTTTTCCTTGCCAATCGCCGTCCCACCCATCCCCTCTAATTTTGAT
>JAIFMG010000161.1 GCA_020048645.1 Bacteroidota bacterium
ATAGATGATCAGCCAATCCTGGTGGGCGCGGGGATTTGTTTGGCTGTCCAGAATCTTTTTCAATTCCTCGTCGGTGCAATGGGGGAGTGTTTTCATAGTCGTTCTTTTTTTGCAAATGTACAAAAAATTAGCAAGTGTCTCGGGAGCGGTTTAGTATCACCTTTGATTTCAAAAAAATTTTCGTGCCCTTCGTGCCTTTCGTGGACAAATCCCCGGTTTTATACTGGACTCAATTTTGATTTCAAAAAAATTTTCGTGCCCTTCGTGCCTTTCGTGGACAAATCCCCGGTTTTATACTGGACTCAATTTTGATTTCAAAACTGGACTCAATTTTGATTTCAAAAAAATTTCGTGCCCTTCGTGGACAAATCCCCGGTTTTTATACTGGACTCAATTTTGATTTCAAAAAAATTTCGTGCCCTTCGTGCCTTTCGTGGACAAATCCCCAGTTTTTATACTGGACTCAATTTTGATTTCAAAAAATTTTCGTGCCCTTCGTGCCTTTCGTGGACAAATCCCCGGTTTTTAGACTGGACTCAATTTTGATTTCAAAAAAATTTTCGTGCCCTTCGTGCCTTTCGTGGACAAATCCCCGGTTTTTATACTGGACTCGCCTTTGCTTGCAACTTGGTATTGTCCGCCAAGTCCATGCCATCGGCCTGCTTTTCGACCCAAGTTGTGCCGGACGACGGCGGCGCCCAGCCCTAGCGGGCGGTCTCGAGCATCTGCTCATAGACCTCGAGCCAGCCGCTCCAGTGGCCCTCGTTCGAGAGGGACTCGTTGTGCCAGAGGCTGATGAAGGTTCCGTTGAGCTCCTTGACGAAGCGGAGCAGCCCCTCGAGCTCCTCGGCGGCCTGGGTCGCGTCCAGGGCCAGGTAGTTGCGAAGGGTAACGTCCATCACAGGGAAGGGATGCACCAGCAGCTCGGTCTTCTTGTTGAGCAGCAGGTTGAAGAAGTGGAACGAGTGGCTGGTGCCGGCGCGGAAGCCCAGGGCGTCGGCGTAGCCCATCGAGAAGTCGTGCAGGATGCCCACGCCCAGGAGCTGGGTGTAGGTCTCGGGGAAACGGAGCATCAGGAAGTGCTGCCGGCTCTTCTCGACGGGCCGGCGCAGGATGCGTTCCAGCAGCTCCTTTTCCTCGCGGAGCTTCTGGAGGCTGGAGTTGGAGGCGTAGGACGGATGCAGGCCGACCTCGTGCCGCTCGGCCAGGCGGCGGACAAACCGCTGGAAGCGGCGGCTCTCGGGCGGCAGTCCGCGGTCGAAGCGGCCCTTGTCGTTGAGCAGGAAGAAGTAGAGCGGCTGGAGCTGGCGCTCGCCATGCAGGCGGTCCTGGAGCTCGTAGGTGTCGTAGGGGTCGCGGCGCAGGCGGGCCACGGCGGCCAGGCGGCTCGCGGCCTTGGCCCAGTCGCGGCGGGCCAGGTCGTTGGCCGTGGCGCCGAGCATCCGGGCCAGGCCCTTGTTGCGGAAGGCGAAGGCGTTGTCGATGTCGAGCGTGGGCAGGAAGCTGTAGGTGGGCGTCTGCAAGATCAGGCTGGGGAACTTGGCCTCGAGGGTCTCGCCCAGCTCGCGCGACCAGTGGTCCACCAGGGGCAGGCGCAGGAAGCCCGCCTGGTGGGCGAAGCTGGCCCGCGCGGGGAAGCGCCCGTGCGCGTCGGCCTCGAAGGGCAGGTACTCCTCGAAGCGGCTGACCAGGAAGAAGACCGCCGAGAGCAGGTCGAAGGGCAGGTCGGCCTTGGTCCAGACCCGGGCGAAGGCCTTGGCCCCGCGCCAGTCGAAGGTCTCGAAGAAGGCCGGCTCGGGGCGGACCACGCTGTGCCGCTCGAGCAGGCCGAAGGGCGCGATGTTGACCGCGTCGGAGGCCCACTGGGGCGAGTAGTTGAGCTTGGGCCCCGCGTGCTGCCGGAAGGTGTCCCAGTGGTTGGTCAGCACCAGCTTGAGGCCCAGGTGGCGGGCCAGCACCAGGTCGGCCACGTACTTGAAGCGCTCGGAGAGCAGCGTGGCGAAGACCATCAGCTCGATGGTTTTGCGGGCCGGCGTCATGGGCGGGCAGGCTGCTCGTAGCCCATGTCGCGGCCCTTGCGCAGGGCGGGCACTCCCTCCACCATCCAGCGGGGCGCCTCCTGGCCCTTGAGGTAGTGCTCGAAGAACTGGAACATGCGGATGCTCAGGTCCTTGCTGTCGGCCCGGCGGCTCTGGTTGTGCGGCTGGCCGTTGTAGTTGAGCAGCCAGACGGGCTTGGCCAGCCGGCGCAGGGCGATGTAGAACTCGATGCCCTGCTCCCAGGGCACGGCCCCGTCGGCGTCGTTGTGGCGCATGAGCAGCGGGGTGCTGACGTTGGGCGCGTGGAAGACCGGGGAGTTCTCGATGTAGCGCCAGGGCCTTTCCCACAGCGTGCCGCCGATGCGGCTCTGGCCGTGCTCGTACTGGAAAGCCCGGCTGAGGCCCGATTCCCAGCGGATGCCGCCGTAGGCGCTGGTCATGTTGCTCACGGGCGCGCCAGCCGACGCGGCCGCGAAGATGTCGGTCTGGGTGATGACGTAGGCCACCTGGTAGCCGCCCCAGCTCTGGCCCTGGATGCCCAGCCTGGCCGGGTCGGCAAGGCCCTGCTCCACCAGGAAGCCCGCCGCGCTGGTCGCGGCCATCAGGGCGCCGTGCCCGGGGCGGCCCTCCTGGTAGCGGACGTCGGGCATGATGACCAGGTAGCCGTTGCTGGCGTAGAAGGTCGGGTCGATGACCGAGCGCGACGGCTTGGGCGCGTAGTGCCGGTGCAGCTCGTCGGTGTGGGTCTCGTAGAAATAGACGATGGCCGGGTAGCGCCGCGCGGGGTCGTAGTCCTGGGGCTTGTAGAGCAGGCCTGGGTTGCTGAAGCCCAGCGGGTTGTGCCAACTGACCAGCTCGACGGTGCCCCAGTTGTAGTCCTGCTGCTGCGGGTTGGCGTGGCTCAGGCGCCGGGGCTGGGCGAAGTCGCCGCCGGAGGCCCAGAGGTCGGGGAAGGTCTGGAAATCTTGGCGGGTCCAGAGGAAGCGGTCGGCGCCGCGGGCCTTGCGCAGCCCATCGTAGAGGAAAGGCTCGAGGGCCAGTACCTCCAGGCGGCCGGAGGCCGGGTCGAGCCAGGCGTAGCCCGAGCGCTTGTCGCGGGTGTCGAACAGCCGGAGCATGAACCGTTGCCGCGGGTCGAAGTCGTGGGCCAGCGGGTCGAGCTCGACGAGCCGGGCGCGGACGCCCTCGGGGGCCTGCTGGCTTAGCTTGCGGGCGGGCCGCTGCCCCGTGGGGTCGAGCTCCCAGAGGTGGAGCTGGCCGTGGACGAGCAGGCGCTCGTCGCCGCGGGTCCATCCGGCCACGCCCCAGGGCTCGGGGATGACGGGGTTGTCATTTTCGATCGGGTAGAGGGCCTCGTCCACGCCCCGCGAGACCTCCCGGGCCTCGAATGAGCGGGTGTCGAGGCACCAGAAGGCGCTGTCGGCGGCCTCGTACCAGGCGAAGAACCGGCCTTGGGGCGAAAGCCAGGCGCCGTGGGCCAGCCGCTTGCGCAGGAGCTTGCGCGAGCCGTCGGCCAGGCTGACCAGGTAAACGTCCTCGGCCCAGGGATACTCCCAGGTGCGCTCGATCAGGTAGGGCCCGTCGTCGAAACCCAAGGCCCAGTCGGAGTCGCCGTCGAGGCCCAGGCGGACCGAGGCCATGCTGGGGCTGGCCAGGGCGATGGTCTTGGCCTGGCGGAAGTCGTGCAGGGCCAGGTAGCCGCGCGCGCGCTCCTCGTCCAGATTCACCAGTTGCTCGGGCTGGAGGCGCGGGTCGTTCCAGCTCCAGATGTCGAGGGTCACGCGCTCCTCGTCGAGCAGCGTGTCCTTGGGCTCAGGCTCGGGCCGCGGGGCCATCTGGAAGAAGAGGCGATTCCCCGAAGGGGAGAAAAAGGGCGCGGCGTGCTCGCTGACGGCCATGCCTTGGGCCATGCCCGGCGAGAGCGTATCGACAAGGAGCCGGGCCTGGTCTTGGCCCAGGCGGAAATGCCAGAGGGCGAAGGTCTTGCGCTCGAGGGTGTCGGCGCTTCGCAGGAAGGCCATTTCGGTGCCTTGTTCGTTGACCGCCAGGTGCTTGGCCCATCCGCGGGCGGTGTCGGCCATGACGCGGCGGAGCTGGCCGTCCTGGGTGGCGAAGGCGAAGGCGGCGGCCTTGTCGAGGGTGTCGTTCTGCGACTGGAGGAAGGCCAGGAGCCTTCCGTTGTGCGAGAAGGCCATTTCGGTAACTCCCTCGAAGCTGCTGCGGGCCGAGGCTCCGGGCTGCCAGAGGGTGAGGACTCCGCCCTTGGAGTGGTTCTTTTCCCACTGGCCGGCGGTGCTGTCCTCGGGCTCGGGGTCTTTGGCCTTGTGGGCCAGGGCGGCCAGCCATTCGCCCTGGTCGCGGGGCAGGGCGAAGGCCTTGATTTCGGGCAGCTTTTCGAGGGCCCCGGTGGCCAGCACCAGCACCCCGAGCGAGTCGTGCGGCAGGTCTTCGTCCTCGGTGCCGGCCCGGCGCAGGCGGCGCAGGGTGTCGAGCGGCTGCGCGATGGCGAAGGCCAGGAAGGTGGAGCCGGGCGAAAATTCGGCGCGGACGCCCCGCGCGAACTGCCTGGCCTCGCCGCTGCGCAGGTCGGCCACGACCAGCGCGCCGTCGCCCTCCTGCGGGTTCAGCTCGAAGCAGGCCCAGTTGCCATCGGGCGAGAGCTTGGGGTTCTCGACGTTCTTCCATCCGTCCCAGACCGAGAAGTCGAGCGGGGGAAGGCTTTGGGCGAGAAGCGGCGTACCGGCGGCGCCCAATGAGAGGCAGAGGACGAAGAGGGCCAGCAGGCGAACGATTGTCGTCATGGTCTTTGGGGGGATGGTTTGGAGGGGCTAATTTAGTCATTAGGGCCGATTGGCCTAGGCTTTTCGGCGGGGTGGCTTCGCGAAACGCATCCGTTCGGGGGTGGCGGGCCCCGCGCAGGCCCGGGCGGGGCTTGCGCGCTCGGGCCCGCGGGGCGCGTGGGCAAGGCTCGGGCGGCGCGGAAAGCGGGCGATCTTCGGCCATAATTCTATCTTTAATTCTATCTTTGCCCGAAGGTTCGAAGGCCTTGGGCAAGAGCCCGCGGAAGCCGCTTTCGCAATGGATCGCGCCCTTGGGCCGTTTGTTGCTTGCCGCTCTGCCGGTCCTGGCCCAGAGCCCATTGACAAGCCCGCTTCCGGCAGAACCTGGGTTTTTCGGGCAGGTGGAGAGCCGCCTTGCTCGGGAAGCCCTTCCTTCGCCGAAGTTTTTTTTGTTGATGCTCCGCCAATTCCACCCAAAACGCGCAGGCGCGTTCCCCAGCGTCCTGGCCCCAAAAGAAAATCCGCGCCAATGGCCTCTTATGACCCTTACGAAAGCGAAGGCCCGAAGAACCTGTTTTCGGGAATCGCCTACCTTTTCACCCAGACGCTGCTCAAGCATTTCCTGCTGGCGGGCCTCCTTCTGGTCTTCCTGGGCTGGTTCACCTTCTTCAGCCTGGGGGTCTTCACCCGCCACAACCAGAGCTTCCCGATGCCCGACCTCCTGGGCATGGACCTGGAGCAGATGCAGGAAGTCCTTGACGACCAGGACCTCCGCTACGAGGTGATCGACTCGGTTTACAACGACGCGGCACCCCGCGGCACCGTGGTGGAGCAGCAGCCCCGGGCGGGCGTGCATGTCAAGAAGGACCGCCGGGTCTTCCTGGTGGTCAACGCCTACGGTGTCGAGAAGTCGAAGGTGCCCAACGTGCGCGACATGCCCTTCCGCCAGGCCGTCTCGGAGCTGGTCTCGCGGGGCCTGGTCGTGGGCCGCATCCTCTACCGGCCCGACATCGCCCGCGAGCTGGTGTTGGGCCTGCAGCTCGAGGGCAAGCCGCTCGCGCCCGACCAGTACGTGCCCAAAGGCTCGGAGGTGGACATGGTGCTGGGCGAAGGCGCCGACCCCATCCCCGAGGAGGAGCTCTCCTTCCTGCCTTACCTGCTGGGCAAGACCAAGGACGAGGCCCGTGCCGCCACCCGCCAGCAGTCGCTCGCCCTGGGCAACCTGATCTATGACGACAACATCCGCACCGGACTCGACAGCGCCCGCGCGCAGGTCTGGCGCCAGTCGCCCATCTTCACCAACTTCACGCCCATCCCCAAGGGCGCCGGCATCACGGTCTGGCTGACCATCGACCCCGCGAAGGTGCTCGAGGCCCAGTCGGCCAACGAGCAGCCCCAGGTCCGCCAGCCCGAGCAGGACTCGACGGCCACGCCCGACGGCACCGCCCCCGAGGGCTTCCAGTTCCCGGAAGGAGGCCAGCCATGAGGCGCGCGCTCGCCCTGGCCGCCCTGTCGCTGGCCCTGGGCGGAAACCTCCGCGCCCAGGAATGGCTCATGCCCGCCCGCACCGCCCCGGCCCTCGGGCCCCAGGCGGACGCCCCGGCCGCGGCCAAGGACGGCGCGGCGCTGGAGCTTCCCTTCATCGACGACTTCTCGCGGCGCTCGCCCCTGCCGGACCCCGCGCTGTGGCAAGACCAGCACGTGCTGGTCAACATCACCCTGGCCGTGGCTCCGCCCTCCATCGGCGTGGCCACCCTCGACGCTGCCGACGCCCGCGGGGCCCTCTACCCCGCCATGGACGAGTTCCGCGTCGGGGACGTGCTCACCAGCCAGCCCATCCGGCTCGACTATCCGGCCGACGACGGCGTCGTGCTGAGCTTCTTCTACCAGGCCCAGGGCGTCGTGGACGCGCCCGAGGTCCGCGACTCGCTGGTGCTCGAGTTCTTCAACCGGCAGACCCAGCTTTGGGACAAGGTCTGGTCCGCCCCCGGCAGTCCGGTGGCCGACTTCCAGCAGGTGCTGCTGTCCGTGGGCGAGACCTTCCTGACCGACAGTTTTGTCTTCCGCTTCAAGAACATCGTCTCGCTCACGGCCGACGGCCAGAACAGCCGCGTGGGCAACGCCGATTTCTGGCACCTCGACTACGTCCGCCTCGACCGCGGCCGCGACGCCTTCGACCCCAGCCTGCCCGACATCGCCCTGGTGGAGGCGCCCCGCTCGCTCCTGGCCGACTACGAGGCCGTGCCCTGGGCGCACTTCCGCGAAAACCCGCAGGCCCTGGCCCCCAGCGTCGGCATGGCCTTCGCCAACAACGACTCGCAGGAGCGGCTGGTGGACCAGCGCAACTTCACGCTCACCGACCTCATGGGCGAGGCCCAGGCGCAGGAGCTGGCCGGCGGCTCGCAGAACATCCTGCCTGGGCAGACCGCCCGGTTCGACCCCAACCACAGCTTCAGCATCTTGGGCAACAGCGCCGACTCGGCCCTGTTCGAGCTCAAGGCCGAGATACGCACCGACGAGTTCGACTATGCGCCCAACAACGCGGCCTCGTACCACCAGCGCTTTTTCAACTACTACGCCTACGACGACGGCTCGGCCGAGTACAGCTACGGCATCACCGGCGAGGGGACCCGCAACGCCCAGCTCGCCTACCGCTTCGACCTCCTGCGCGAGGATACCCTCCGCGGGGTGCAGATGTGCTTCAACCAGACCTACCTCGACGCCAGCCGGAGCTTCTTCATCCTGACCATCTGGACCGACAACGCCGGGCTGCCCGCCGACACGCTCTACACCCAGATCGGCCTGCGGCCCCAGTACGACGGCCCCAACGGATACATCAGCTACCCGCTCGACTCGGCCCTGGTGCTCTCGGGCACCGTTTACATCGGCTGGGAGCAGACCACCACCGAGTTCCTGGCCCTGGGCGCCGACGCCAACCGCCCCACGCAAGGCAAGATCTTCTACAACACCAACGGAAGCTGGCGGCCCTCGTCGTTCGACATCGCCCTGATGATCCGCCCCATGTTCGGCCACCCCATCCGCCAGGAGCTCGTCTCGGCGCCCGCGGTGGAGCGCGAAGGGCCGCGCGTCTGGCCCAACCCTTCCGACGGCCGGGTCTCGATCCAAGGGCAGGGCTTCGAGCAGGCGGGCTTCGTGCTCATGAGCCTGGCAGGGCAGGCCGTGGCCTCCGGGCAGGCCCGCGACGGGGCCATCGACCTGGGCGCGCCTGCCCCTGGCCTCTACCTGCTGCTGCTCAAGGCCCCCGACGGGCGCCAGAGCTGGACCCGGCTGGCCATCCACCCTTGAAAAAAACAATCCCCGCCCCTAAGGGCGACAGCCTTTATTTCCCAAGAAAAAAAAGCATCCCAAGCATGATTGGCAACAAGAAAATAGGTGTGGTGCTGCCCGCGTACAGGGCCGCCAAGACCATCGAGATCACCTACAACGAAATCCCCTTCGACATCGTGGACGAGGTCATCCTGGTGGATGACCACAGCCCCGACGAGACCGCCGAGGTCGGGCGGCAACTGGGCATCAAGCACATCATCGTCCACCACGAGAACCGCGGCTACGGCGGCAACCAGAAGACCTGCTACGACAAGGCCCTCGAGCTCGGCTGCGACATCGTGGTGATGCTCCACCCCGACTACCAGTACACGCCCAAGCTCATCCACTCGATGTGCTACCTGATCGCCAACGAGGTCTATGAAGTGGTCCTGGGCTCGCGCATCCTCGGCAAGGGCGCCCTGCGCGGCGGGATGCCGTTCTACAAGTACGTGGCCAACCGCCTGCTGACCCTGGGCCAGAACATCGTCATCGGCGAGAAGCTCTCGGAGTACCACACCGGATACCGGGCCTTCTCGCGCAATGTCCTCCAGCGCATCGACTACCACCAGAACTCCGACGACTTCGTCTTCGACAACCAGATGCTGGCCCAGATCTTCTTCGCCGGATTCGAGATCGCCGAGATCACCTGCCCGACCAAGTACTTCGACGAGGCCTCGTCCATCAACTTCCGCCGCAGCAGCATCTATGGCCTGGGCGTGATCAAGACCTCGCTCGAGTACCGCCTGGCCCGCTGGAAGCTGGCCAGCCCTAAGATATTCGAGGGGATTCGGAAGCGCTGAGCGGAGAAAAGCACCTTCGGGCCCGAATATGCCCAATAACAGGTGTTTACACGTGGTTTCAATCGAAAAATGACTAATTTTGTGCCCAAGTTCATCACAAATCCAATTGACTGAAAATGATCGAAACTGAAGTATTGCCTTACAAGGTAGCCGACTTGAGCCTCGCCAAGTGGGGCCGCAAAGAAATCGAACTGGCTGAGCACGAAATGCCCGGCCTGATGTCCCTGCGCGAAAAGTACAGGGCCGAGCAGCCCCTCAAGGGTGCCAAGGTGGTAGGTTCGCTGCACATGACCATCCAGACCGCCGTCCTGATCGAGACGCTGGCGGCGCTGGGGGCCGACGTGCGCTGGGCCAGTTGCAACATCTTCTCCACGCAAGACCATGCCGCCGCCGCCATCGCCGTGGCCGGCATCCCCGTCTTCGCCTGGAAAGGTGAATCCTTGGAGGAATACTGGTGGTGTACCGAGCAGGCCCTGACCTGGCCCGACGGCTCCGGCCCCGACCTCATCGTGGACGACGGCGGAGACGCCTCCCTGATGATCCACCTCGGCACCCGCGCCGAGAAGAACATCGACGTGCTCAGCAACCCGGCCAACGCCGAGGAGCGCGCCCTCTACGGCATCCTCAAGGCCTCCGTCGAGCAGTTCCCCAGCAAGTGGACCGAAATCGGCAAGAAGGTCAAGGGCGTCTCCGAGGAGACCACCACCGGCGTACACCGCCTCTACCAGATGATGGAGCGCGGAGAGCTGCTCTTCCCCGCCATCAACGTCAACGACTCCGTCACCAAGTCCAAGTTCGACAACCTCTACGGCTGCCGCGAGTCGCTCGCTGACGGCATCAAGCGCGCCACCGACATCATGCTGGCCGGCAAGGTCGTCGTGGTCTGCGGATATGGCGACGTCGGCAAAGGCTCGGCCCGCTCCATGCGCGGCTACGGCGCCCGCGTCATCGTCACCGAAATCGACCCCATCTGCGCCCTCCAGGCCGCCATGGAAGGCTTCGAGGTCAAGACCGTCGAGGACTCGCTGGCCGAGGCCGACATCTTCGTCACCGCCACCGGCAACAAGGACGTCATCACCCTGGAGCACATCCTCCAGATGAAGGACAAGGCCATCGTCTGCAACATCGGCCACTTCGACAACGAAATCCAGGTCGAGCGCCTCAACGCCCACCCCGGCGCACGCCGCGAGACGGTCAAGCCCCAGGTGGACCAGTACTACCTGCCCAGCGGACGCTCCATCATCCTCCTGGCCGAAGGACGCCTGGTCAACCTCGGCTGCGCCACCGGACACCCTTCCTTCGTGATGAGCAACTCCTTCACCAACCAGACCCTCGCCCAGATCGACCTCTGGAAGAACGACTACGAACTGGGAGTTTACCGCCTGCCCAAGGAGCTCGACGAGGAAGTCGCCCGCCTGCACCTGGCCCACGTCGGCGTGAAGCTCACCCAGCTCACCCCCGACCAGACGGCCTACCTCGGCGTGCAGAAGTCCGGCCCCTACAAGCCCGACCACTACCGCTACTGAGAGCGCGACGCTACAACTTTTCCGAAGGCCGCCCCGATTTCCGCGGGCGGCCTTTTTTTTGGCCCGCCCCTGGCCGCCAACGCGCCAAGGCCCTGGTTAGCAAGACTTTACTCGACGGATACCACCGAACCATGATGGAAACGCCTTCCTACGCGGGCCGCTGGATTGACCTGCACACCCACCGCCTCGACGGGCCGCCGTCCACCTGGGCCCTGCCGAGCCTCGAGCCCGAGCAGTTCGACGAGGCTTCCGCGGCGCCCCGGGCCGTCTCGCTGGGCCTCCACCCCTGGCGCCTGGCCGAGGGCTGGCCCCGGCGCTTCGCGGAGCTCGCCAGGCTGGCCGCCTCGCCCCGCGTCTGGGCCATTGGCGAGTGCGGCCTCGACAAGGCCCGCGGCCCGGAGCTGGCCACGCAACTGGAGGCCCTCGAAGGCCAGGCGCTGCTGGCCGAGCGGCTGGGCAAGCCGCTGGTCTTGCACTGCGTGCGCGCCTACGCGGAGCTGCTGTCGCTGCGCCTGCGGCTCCGCCCGCGGCAGGCCTGGCTGCTGCACGGCTTCTCCAGCTCGCCCGAAATGGCCAAGGCCCTGGCCGCATCGGGTTTCCTGCTCGGCTTCGGCCACATGGCCCTGCGCCCCGGCAAGGCCCGCGCCAGCTTCGCCCTCGCGCCCGCCGCGGCCCTGGCCCTGGAGACCGACGACCGCGCCGACCTGGACCTCCTGCAACTCTACGCCCAACTGGCCCCCCTGCGCGGCCTCGAGCCCGAGGAGCTCCGTGCGCTCGTGGAGGACAACGCCAGGCGCTTCTTCGGGCATGCTGGCGGCTGAAACCGCGGCGCGTCCCGAGGGGCAGGGACCTCGCCGGGCTTCGGCACGGGGTGCGGACTTTTTCCGGGAGCGGCGGCAGCCCGCGAGGGCCGCAACCAGGAAAAGCGCCCAGGTGCTTGCTTTTCCGAAAAATAGTGTGAACTTTGACTGGGGCGCCCCTCGCAGGGCCGAGAGTGCCTTCGCGATGGCCGAAGTTCAGGGCATTATGCTTCGCGCCAACGGCCGCAGCCAGCCTTTCGGAGCGGCGGGTCTTCTTGTCCGGCGGTTTTGTTTTGGCTCGAATTTGAACATGTTGGAAGATACCGCTTCGTATAGCGTCATAACCAAGGATTCAAGAAAATGAAAATACAGAGAATTGAGCTGAAAAATTTCAAGCGATTCACGGATCTGGAATTGGACGAGATTCCAAACGACAACAAATTGGTGTTGTTGATCGGTTCAAATGGATCCGGCAAATCCTGTTTGCTCGACGCGTTGGGCTATGCGAACAACAAAATCAGAAAAGATACTGCCGTCAATGACGAATATCATGGGTACTTCAAAAAAAACAAGGCGAATGGGTTTGAAATCAACATCACGTTTTCCGATGGACAACAATTGAGCGTGTCCGAAAAGGAGCAGGACATAAGTTTCCCCGCGGGTGTTTTCTACGGAAGAACCAGTTTCCGCCAAGTGCCAAGGCTTACGCGAACAGCGCTTGGGCAAAATGGCGTCAGCTTTGAAAAGGATTCGGATCGCCCCAAATTTTTCATCGACAGGGATCTCCGGTTCGAAAATGATCTCGAGAAAATCACTGAAATCATTCTGAAGGAACTGTTTAGAGGAAACCAGTCCAACCGGCAAATCAAGGAGAAATACATCGAGCCGATAAACCGATCGTTGCGAAACATCTTTGGCGATCGCGTTGGAACCCAATTGGAATTGTTGGAAATCATCCCACCCTTGGAAGGAAATGTCGCGCAAATCAATTTTCGAAAAGGGGAATCGGAAATCCATTACAATTATTTGAGCGCGGGAGAAAAGGAAGTTTTCAACATCCTGGTCAATTTGCTCAGCAGGAGAGAATTGTATCGAAATTCAATTTTCTTTTATGATGAAATCGACTTGCACCTCAACACCAAGATCCAATACCTTCTGCTCAAAGAGATCACCGAAAATTGGTTGCCTGAAAATTGCCAATTCTGGACAGCATCGCACTCGCTCGGGTTTATTGAATATGCTAGAAATTATGAAAAGGCTGTGATTTTTGACCTGGATGAATTGGATTTTGACAAAAGGCACGTGCTGGTTCCGGAGCAAAAATCGAGGCCCGAAATCTTTGAAATCGCGGTTGGAAAAGAGCTTTTGCCTTCTTTGTTTCGAGACAAAAAAATATTCTTTGTCGAAAACAGCGACAATGTGTTGTTCTCAAATTGCAAAATTGAAGATGTTGTGTTTGTCTCGGCCAGCAACAGGGACAATGTTTACCACAAGGTCAGGGCGACCCAGTTTCATGGAATTGTTGACAGGGATTTCCTGAGCGATGATGATATCGCTCAAATTTCGCATCACTATCCCAACCTCTGTATCTTGGCTTATTACAGCATCGAAAACTATCTGTACCATCCCGACAATTTGGAAGAGTACTATTCTTCTAGGAATCAGAAATTTGACAAGCATTCCTACATCAGCCGGCTGGTTTCGGAGAAAAACGAAATCCTAGCCTCCATTGTGCCTTCTCTTAGCATGAAAAGATTGGGCTATCCTTATTTTGGAGAACCGATTTACAACGGCAATCCCTTGCAAAAGAGGTTCAAAAATGAAAAAGAGAACATCGACCAAGCCGCTGCTGTTTCCAGTGGCTTGCGATCCGATGAATTTGCATCTTTTTACAAATCACTTCCGATGAAGTCGTATGGCAAAAATATCCCCGAAAGGCAAAACATCCACAAGATCGAACTCTCGAAGACGGACTGGTTTGGCCAGAGCATGAGGGCGATCATCGCTTTTGGTCCAAAGCCTTGATAGCTCGCGCGAGCGGCTGTCCATCAGTTGGTTAAGGGACTTTGCTTTGCCTGAGGCGCGTTTTGCCCCTCCCGCCAGTCCGCGGTTTTGGGCTTACGACTGCCCTTCAAAGAGCCATTTTTGGGCTTCTTCAGGATTGTCGAAATACTTGATAGCGAAATCTGCCGCATTGGATTTCTCCGCTTCTTCGAGGGTTTGCTCGATGGCCAGATTGACGATCATGTCATGGCTCACGATGTTGGCGACCCTCATCTGCTGGGTGTATTTCATTTGTGAGGTCTGTTGGGCGACCCAATCTTGGAGGTCGGGGGTGACGACGACGAAGAAGTTCCTGTAATCATCCATAGCTTTGTTGATGGAATCTTCCGCGAAAAGGTTGAACAGCTCTACGCCTTTCAACATGGCGGCCTTGTAGTCCTCTTCCGACATGTCAACCGTTGTCGCGAAAAAGATGGTTTCGGCATATTTTCGCTCCATGTCAACATTGACTTCGAAAAATTTGTTCTTGAATAGGCTTTTCATGGTTTCAAGTCGAATGTATGGTTGGTTTATCCGTCAAAGTTTGGGAGGGTCCGTTTGGCGATTCCGTGCGCTAGGGCCGCTCAATGCGAGGCCCTTTTTCGTTGGCAATCTACGCGAAGTGGGGCAAATTTCCAAACCTGAGCACGCCAGGGCTTTGGCATCGGCCTTCGAGGCCGGCCCGTGAGGGCGATCATCCCTTTTCGTCCAAAGCCTTGACAACTCGCGCGAGCGTCTGTCCATCAGTTGGTTAAGGGACTTTGCTTTGCATGAGGCGCGTTTTCGCCCCTCCCGCCAGTCCGCGGTTTTGGGCTTACGACTGCCCTTCAAAGAGCCATTTTTGGGCTTCTTCAGGATTGTAGAAATACCTGATCGCGAAATCTGCCGCATTGGATTTCTCCGCTTCTTCGAGGGTTTGCTCGATGGCCAGATTGACGATCATGTCATGGCTCACGATGTTGGCAATCCTCATCTGCTGGGTGTATTTCATTTGTGAGGTCTGTTGGGCGACCCAATCTTGAATTTCGGGGGTTACGATGAAGAAGAAGTTCCTGTAATCAGACAAGGCTTTGTTGATGGAATCTTCTTCAAAAAGATTGGACAGCTCGACTCCTTTCAGCACGGCGGCTTTGTAGTCTTCTTCCGACATTTCAACCGTTGTCGCGAAAAAGATGGTTTCGGCATATTTTCGCTCTTTGTCAACAATGATTTCGAAAAATGTGTTCTTGAATAGGCTTTTCATGGTTTCAAGTTGAATGTGTGGCTTGTTTATCTGTCAAAGTCTGGTAGGGTCGTTTGGCGATTCCGTGCGCTACGGACGCTCAATGCGAGGACCTTTTTGCGTTGGCAATTTACGCGAAGTGGGACAAATTTCCAAACCAGAGCATGCCAGCGCTTTGGCATCGGCCTTCGAGGCCTGGCCTGGCAAATCCCATGCGGGTTGGCGAGCGGGGGCTTGCTTGTCCTGTCGCCCTGGGCGGCTTTTCTGGCCTTGCCCCGGGAGCAAAAAAAAAGCTGCCCGCCAAGCAGCTCTTTTTTGAAACCATGAAATTCTCGAAAGAAGGCGGGCAGCCGTTGGGGTGCGGAGTTTCGCGCCTTAGTGCAGGCGGTAGGTCTCCAGGATGGAGCTGGATTTCATGAGGATGTCCACGTACTGGGCGCGCTTGTAGGCGAAGGGGTCCTTGGAGTTCTTCTGGGAGAGCTTGCCGCGGAAGTCGTCGATCTTGGCGTATCCCTTGGCCTGCATCCATTGGGTCAGGTCGGCGATCATGCGGCTGAGGTAGCTGATCTTGTGCTTGTAGAGGGTGCTGACAACCTGCACAGTGTCGGCGCCGGCCAGGAGCATCTGGGCGACGTCGTCGCCGGTGAAGATGCCGGTGTTGGCGGCCACGCTGGCCTTGAGGTTGCCGTGGAGCAGCCCGGCGAAGCGCAGGGCCAGGCGGTTGTCGCCGGGGTGGCTGAGGTTCCAGGGGAACTGGTGCTGCTCGCGGTCGGTGTCGATCTCGGGTTGGAAGAGGCGGTTGAACAGGACCAGGGCGTCGGCTCCGGCCTCGTCCATGCGCTTGATGAGGTTGAGCGGGTTGGAGTAGTAGGGGCTGAGCTTGACGGCCACGGGGATTTCGACGCGCTGCTTGATTTCCTTGACGATCTTGACCTGGCGCTCCTCGGTGAGGGCCCCGGATTCGGTGAAGGACTTGGGCGTGGCGTAGAAGTTGAGCTCGAGGCCGGCCACTCCGGTGTCGGAAAGGGCCTCGGCGTAGTCGAGCCAAGAGACGTCATAGACGCAGTTGAGGCTGGCGAACACGGGGATCTTGAGGGCCTCGACGGTCTTGCGGAGCTTGTGGATGTGCTCCTTGGGCCCGGCGTGCTTGATGTCGGGGAAGAGCGAGGCGGCTTCGGCGCTGCGGTTCTCGTACTCCTCGAGGCCGTCCTCCATTTCCCAGGCTTCGAGCTGTATCTGCTCTTCGAAGAGGGATTTGTAAACGATGGCGGCGGCTCCGGCCTGTTCGATCTCGCGAAGGTCGTCGAGGTTCTCGACCAGGTTGCTGGCTCCGACAATGATGGGGTTGGCCAGCTCGATGCCCATGTATCGGGTTCTGAGGTCAGTCATGGCAAATCGGTTTGATGTTTTTTTTGGGGAATGGGAAAGTTCGGGGGCCGGCAGTCCGCGCATCCGCGCCAGGGGCCAGGGCTCCTGGCGCGGGCTTTCGCGGCTGGTTCCGGGCCGGGCTCACTTCTTGACCATGGAGCTGAAGTCCATGGACTCGTAGCGCTTGTAGCTTTCGTAGCGCCAGCGGGCGTTCTCCTCGGCGGCGTCGAAGAGCTCTTCGGCCACTTCGGGGAAGGTCTTGCGCAGGGAAGTGTAGCGGACCTCGCGGTTGAGGAAGGCCTTGAACTTGTCCCATTGGGGCGTGCGGGAATCGAGCTTGAAGGGGTTGCGTCCGATCTTCTCGTTGAGCGGGTTGTAGCGGTAGAGGTGCCAGTATCCGGCCTCGACGGCCAGCAGCTCCTGCTCCTGGGTCTCCTGCATCCCGCTGTGGATGCCGTGGCTGATGCAGGGCGAGTAGGCGATGATCAGGGAGGGCCCGTCGTAGGCCTCGGCTTCCTTGACGGCCTTGAAGAACTGGGAGTTGTTGGCTCCCATGGCCACCTGCGCGACGTAAACGTAGCCGTAGGTCATGGCCATGGTGCCCAGGTCCTTCTTGCGGATGCGCTTGCCGGAGGCGGCGAACTTGGCCACGGCGCCCACGGGGGTGGACTTGGAGCTCTGCCCGCCGGTGTTGGAATAGACCTCGGTGTCGAGGACCAGGACGTTGACGTTCTCGCCGGAGGCCAGGACGTGGTCGAGGCCGCCGTAGCCGATGTCGTAGGCCCAGCCGTCGCCGCCGATGATCCAGGTGGACGCCTTGGTGATGTACTGCTTGAGCTCAAGCACTTGGGCGGCCAGGGCGTGGTCTTTCTCGGCCTCGAGCAGCGGAACCATCTGGTCGCGCAGGGTCTTGGTCTTGGCGCCGTCCTCCTTGCTTTCGAGCCATTGGCGGAACAGCTCCTTGAGCTCGTCCGAGAGGCCTTCGCCCTTGCCGTTGGTGCCTTCGGCCATCATCTTCTGGAGCCTTTGGCGCAAGACCTTGCCGGCCATGTGCATGCCGAACCCGTACTCGGCGTTGTCCTCGAACAGGGAGTTGCCCCAGGCCGGGCCGCGTCCCTCGTGGTTGGTGGTGTAGGGCGTCGCGGGGGCCGAGCCGCCGTAGATGGACGAGCACCCGGTGGCGTTGGCGATCATCATGCGGTCGCCGAAGAGCTGGGTGATGAGCTTGATGTAGGGCGTCTCGCCGCAGCCGGAGCAGGCGCCGGAGAACTCGAAGAGCGGTTGGGCGAACTGGCTGATCTGCACGTTCATGTGCTTGGCCTCGTCGATGATCTCGGCCTTCGGCGTGGTCTTGTGGGCCAGGAACTCCCAGTGGTCCTTCTCGACGAGCTGGTCCTCGAGGGGCTTCATCACCAGCGACTTGTTCTTGGTGGGGCACACCTGGACGCAGTTGTCGCAGCCGGTGCAGTCCATGGGGCTGAGCTGGATGCGGTATTCCAGGCCCTTGAACATCTTGCCTTTGGCGGGCACTGTAACCATGTCGCCAGGCGCCTCGGCCTTTTCTTCAGGCGAGATGAGGAAGGGGCGGATGCAGGCGTGGGGGCAGACGTAGGCGCAGATGTTGCACTGGATGCAGTGCTCGGGCTGCCACTCGGGCACGCTGACGGCGATGCCGCGCTTCTCGTAGGCGGCCGTCCCCGGAGGGAAGGTTCCGTCTTCGCGGCCCAGGAAGGCGCTCACGGGCAGGTCGTCGCCCTTGAGGGCGTTGATGGGCTCGACGATGTTCTTGATGAAGTCCGGCAGGTCGCGCTCGCGGCTGTCGTCGAGGTACGAAAGCTCCTTCCAATCCTGGGGCACTTCCACCAGCACCACGTTGTCGGCGCCGGAGTCGATGGCCCGGTTGTTCATGTTGACCACTTCCTCGCCCTTGCGTCCGAAGCTCTTGACGATGAAGCGCTTCATGAGGCGGTCGGCCTCCTCGTAGGGAATCACGTTGGCGATCTTGAAGAAGGCCGCCTGCATGATGGTGTTGGTGCGGTTGCCCAGGCCCAGGTCTCGGGCGAGCTGGGTGGCGTTGATCAGGTAGAACTTGATCTGGTGGTCGGCCATGTACTTCTTCATGGAGTTGGGCAGCTTCTCCAGGGTGGTCTCGACGTCCCAGATGCTGTTCATCAGGAAGGTGCCGCCGTCCTTGAGGCCCTTGAGCATGTCGTACTTCCAGATGTAGGAAGGCACGTGGCAGGCCACGAAGTCGGGGTTGGCCACCAGGTAGGTCGCCCGGATGGGCACGTCGCCGAAGCGCAGGTGCGAGGTGGTGATGCCGCCGGATTTCTTGGAGTCGTAGGCGAAGTAGGCCTGGGCGTACTTGTCGGTGGACTCGCCGATGATCATGATGGAGTTCTTGTTGGCGCCTACGGTGCCGTCGGAGCCGATGCCGTAGAACTTGGCCTCGAAGGTGCCCTTGGGCGAGACGTTGACCTTCGGCAGCTCGGGCAGCGAGAGGAAGCTCACGTCATCGACGATGCCGAGGGTGAAGCCGTTTTTCGGTTCGGGCATTTCCAGGTTCTGGATGACGGCGATCACGTGCGAAGGCAGGGTGTCCTTCGAGCTGAGGCCGTAGCGTCCGCCCACGATCAAGGGGGCTTCGGCCTTGCCGTAGAAGAGGTTGCGCACGTCGAGGTAGAGCGGCTCGCCCATGGCCCCGGGCTCCTTGGTGCGGTCGAGCACGGCGATGCGGCGGACCGACTTGGGCAGAACCCGGAAGAAGTACTTCTCGGAGAAAGGCCGGTAGAGGTGGACCGTCACCAGGCCCAGCTTCTTGCCTTGGGCGGCCAGGTAGTCGATGGTCTCGCGGATGGTCTCGGTGACGGAGCCCATGGCCACGATGATGTTCTCGGCCTCGGGGTGGCCGTAGTAGGTGAACGGATGGTACTCGCGGCCGGTGATGCGGTTGATCTGGGCCATGTAGTCCTCGACGTTGTCGGCCACGCGGGCATAGAAGGGGTTGGCTGACTCGCGCGACTGGAAGTAGATGTCGGGGTTCTGGGCCGTGCCGCGCGTCACGGGGTTCTCGGGGTTCATCGCGTTGTCGCGGAAGCGTTGCAGGGCCTTGCGGTCGAGCAGCGGCTCCAGGTCGTCCTGGCTCATCAGCTCAACCTTCTGTATCTCGTGCGAGGTGCGGAAGCCGTCGAAGAAGTGCATGAAAGGCACCCTGCCGCGGATGGCCGCCAGGTGCGCCACGCCCGCCAGGTCCATGACTTCCTGCACACTGCCCGAGGCCAGCATCGCGAAGCCCGTCATGCGGGCGCTCATCACGTCGCTGTGGTCGCCGAAGATCGACAGCGCCTGGGCCGCGAGGCTGCGCGCGCTCACGTGGAAAACCCCCGGCAGAAGCTCGCCCGCGATCTTGTACATGTTCGGAAGCATCAGCAGAAGCCCCTGCGAGGCCGTGAACGTGCTCGTCAGCGCGCCCGCCTGGAGCGAACCATGGACAGCGCCCGCGGCGCCGCCCTCCGACTGCATCTCCGAGACCGTTACCGGATCCCCGAAGATGTTCTTCCGGCCGTGCGAAGACCACTCGTCAACGTACTCGGCCATGTTGGACGATGGGGTGATGGGATATATGGCGGCCACTTCGCTGAACATGTACGCGACATGGGCTGCCGCGTAGTTGCCGTCACAGGTGATGAATTTCTTTTTCTTGTCCATGGTTTCAAAAATTTTGGTCGATGTTCTGCCTGCCCTCGGTTCTGCTACCTACAGGTGGCAGAACAAAATTACTGGTTTTTGCATCGCCTTGTCCCGTCCAAGGTCAATTTAAAACCATTTAAAAGTGGAAATAAGGACTGTTTTATCCTTTTTTGGGCGGAAATCCATCCGCCCTCACGCTACCCGATTGCCGCAGCCGATCGGGACAGGCGTTTCCCAAAATCGGAAACCGATTGGCTTGCCCCTGGGCACACGCGGAAGCGAAGTCCAAATTCCAATTGCCATTCCTTCGCGTCCAGGCTTTATTTTCCACCTTTCACTCCTAATCTTTATTAACTCGTGTGTAGAAGAAATGTCATACCATGGCAATATTGTCTTCCCAGAATGGGATGGAATAAAATAAAAATTTAATTAAAAATTAACATAAAATGAAGAAAATCAAGTCCATAGGCCCAATTGTTAAGGTCGCTTTTCGTCCGGATGCGAAGACTAGGCTCCAACAAGACCTTTCTTGAACTATCTTAAAAAAAACAAAGCGCTTGAAGGGGGATGCTTTCTCAACGTAACTTCGCGATAAACCTACCACAACCCACCATGAATCCGCGCAACCTCCTCCTCAGCCTCATTTTGCTTGCGTCTTGTTTTGAAACCCAGGCCCAGGCCGTCCGCATGAGCTTCCCTGGCCACTCGAGCACCATCTGGACCCTGACCGTTGACCCGACAGGGCACTTCCTGGCCAGCGGCGCCGACAACGGCGAGGTCAAGATCTGGAACCTGGCCAACGCCCATCTGGTCAAGACCATCCCCGCGCAAAGCGGCAGCGTCTGGGCCCTGGCCTACACGCCCTCCGGCAGCCGCCTGTTCACCGGCGGCGGAGGCGACTTCACCGCCCGCGCCTGGAACGCCCAGAGCGGAAGCCGCGAGCACGTCTTCTTCGGCCACGAGCTCGATGTCAACTGCTTCGCCTTCAGCCCCGACGGCCGCACCCTCTACACCGGGGCCATGGACCAGACCGTCCGCGTCTGGGACGTCGAGGGCAAGCGCCACCTGCGCACCATGACCGGCCACACCTCCAGCGTCAACAGCCTCAGCGTCAGCCCCGACGGCAAGAAGCTCGCCAGCGTGGACGGCGACGGCAACCTCATCGTCTGGGACACCCAGACCGGACAGAAGGTCAAGCAGATAGCCGCGCACACCGAGCTGGCCAGCACCGTCCATTTCGGCCCCAGCTACGTGGCAACGGCCTCATGGGACGGAACCGTCAAGTTCTGGAGCACCGCCAACTGGTCTTGCGTGGGCACCCTGCGCCACAGCCTGCCCGTACACGGCATGAGCGTCAGCCCCGACGGCAAGTGGATGGCCTGCAACTACATGGACCTCACTTCCGGGCGCTCTTCCATCCGCTTCTGGGAGCTCGCCAAGGGCAGCATGGTCATGGGCCTCACCATCGAGGCCTCCGGCGTCAACTACATGGTCTTCGGCCCCGACGGCAAGTCGATCTTCGGCGTCAACCAGGAGCAGAAGATCTCCGCCTGGGACGTCTCCGTCCTGGCCCGCCTCTGAGGCCAGGCGGCCTTCGAGGGTGGAATATTCGAAACATCAGTTTTCGACAAAATCCGGCTGCCTTGCCCATCCCGAAGGGATGGAATGTAAATAGCCCCGGATGAAATCCGGGGCATTAGCGGACCGCCGCGAACCAGAACCCCATAGGGGTTCAATGCGAAAACAAAGACGCTTCAAAGCAGTCTGTCACATGGGATGGCACTTGGCCTCAGATGCCCAGGCCTTCCAGGAACGCCTCCGGGCTAGGCTCGCGGCCCAGGAAGTCGCGCACCTGCTCGATCTCGGGCCGAGAAGAGCCCGCCGCCAGGATCTTGTCGCGCAAGGCCGCGCCCAGGTCGGCGTCGAAAACACCCTGCCGGCGGAACACCGAGAAGATGTCCTCCGAATAGACCAAGGCCCACAGGTAGCCGTAGTAGCCCGCCGCGTAGCCCTGGAGGTGCCCGAAGCCCGCCTCGAAGCAGGTGCCCTCAACGTAAGGATAAGGCGTCAGCTCGTTTTGCAGCCGCCGCACCACGTCCGAGACCCGCTCGCCCTGGCCCGGCGCGAAGCCGTCGTGCAGGCTCATGTCGAGCGTGCCGTAGAAGACCTGCTGGATGGCGTGCAGGCCCGAACCGACCTTCTTCGCCGCCAACATCTTGTCGTACAAGGCCTTCGGCAAGACTTCGCCCGTGCGGTAATGCTTGGCGAAAAGCCGCAGCGACTCGTACTCCCAGGCCCAGTTCTCGAAAAGCTGCGAGGGCGTCTCCACGTAGTCGCGCGCCACCGAGGTGCCCGACTGCGCCTGGAGCTCGGCCCGGGTCAGCAGGCCGTGCAGCAGGTGCCCGAACTCGTGGAACAGCGTCTCCACCTCGCCGTGGGGCAGGAGCGAGGGCTTCTCGGCGCTGGGCTTGGGGAAGTTGCAGACCAGGGCCGCCAGGGGCTGCTGGTAGCCTCGCGCCGTCTGCCGCCCGTTGACCACGGAAAACATCGCCGCGTGGTTGTACTTGCCCTCCCGCGGGAAAAGGTCCAGGTAGAAGCTGCCGACCTTCTGCTCGTCGCGCCAGGCCTCGAAAAGCCGCACCTCCGGATGCCAGACTGGCGGCTCGGGCAGTTCGCGGAAGCGCAGCCCGAACAGCCGCCCGCTGACCGCGAAGATGCCTTCGAGGCAGTTGTCGAGCTCGAAGTACTCCTTGACCTGCTCGGCGTCCACCTGGTACTTGCGCTCTTCGAGCAGGTTGGCGTAGAAGGCCGATTCCCAGTTGAGGATCGCGTGCTGGCTGTCGTCGCCCAGGTGCTGCCGCTTGATTTCGAGCAGCTCCTGGTAGTCGGCCCGGACCTTCGGAGCCAGCTTCTGGGCCAGCTCGCGCTCGAATTTCCAGACCTGCTCGGGGGTCTTGGCCATCTTGTTCTCGAGCTTGTACTCGGCGAAGCTGCGGTAGCCGAGCATCTGGGCCAACTGCCCGCGCAGGCGGATGATCTCGTCGAGCACCTCGGGGTTCTTGTCGGCGGCGCGGTTCAGGAACTTGCGGTAGAGCCGCTCGCGGGCGTCGCCCGAGCGGGCGTAGCGCATGAACGGGCGGTACGAGGGGTAGCTGATGTCCACGCGGTAGCGGCCGTCGGGCAGGCGGCGCTCGTCTTTGTAATCCTGCGGGAGGCCTTCGAGCTCGGCCTCGTCGAGCTCGAGGCTGTCCTGGTACTCGCTGATGTTCGACGAGAAGGCCAGTCCCAGCTCCGAGAGCCTGTCCTTGAGGCGCTTGAGCTCTTCGCGCTGCTCGGGCGGCAGGGCCAGGCCGTTGCGCTCGAACTCTCGGACGCTCTCATCGACGAACTTGCGGCGGGGCCCTTCGAGCGCCTGCCCTTGGGGGCTGGTGGCGAAGGCTTTGAGCGCCTTGTAGAGCCGCTCGTCGAGGCCCAGCTCGTTGCCGAACTGGTTGAGCAGTTGCACACTTTTGCGGGCGGCCTTGCGCACGGCCTCCTCGGGGTGGGTGTAGGCGGCCAGATAGACGACGCCGGCCACGCGGTCGAGCTGGTCGTGCAGCTCGTCGAGGGCCAGGGCGGTGTTCTCGAAGTCGTGGGCGCCTTCGGGCAGTCGGTAGATCTGCTCCAGCCCGGCGCGGGCGCAGTCCAGGCTCAGCTCGACGGCCCGGCCGACCTGCTCGGGCAGCAGCGTCCGCAAGTCGAAATCCTGGCCGGGAGGGGGAAGAAGGGGGTTTTCCATGGTGGGTTTCTCAAGGAGTTTGGGAAGGGGAACCGCGTTGCCGGAGCATCCCGGAACGCGCTCTAAAATTAAACAGATTTGCCATCGGTGCGACACGGCGGCGCGGTGGAAGGCTTTTTTCCGCGGCTCCCCGCCGGGCTTGTTTCAAGCGTGTTGTCCGCCAGGGCGAATCCGCAGGCGCCCAACGGGTTGGATCCCAGCGGGGGGCGGCTTGGTTGGGCCGTTCCCCCCGGATTTCGTCCTGGGCGATGGGGGTGCGTCCCCTAGGGGATGGGCGAATCTGCCCTGCTTTGTCGAGCACCTCTTGTCTGGAGGCTCCATCAATGACTGAAACGTGGTACAGAAAATGGCATGGAAAATTGAAAATCCCAAGACATGGACATTCAAAGCATGGGGTAAGATACATGTCAGCCAAGCGAAAAGCAGAATCCGACAATGCTTCAGCAGCTTCATGGATTGCTTTTGCATCCATGTGGCATATTTATGCTGTTGGAAATCTGTGCTTGGGTATTTTTTCAGGCTTTGGTCGAAGGGGAGGGCTATCTGATGTTGTTGTCAATGAGCACGTCCTGGAACATCAGCGAGTAGCAATGGTCAAATCGAGAAAACCGTTTCAGCTTGTCCATTTCGTCGGCATTCATGCAAGTGCGGTTGTCTTCAATCAGCTTGTCCTTCAAAGCGATAAGCAATTTATGAAATTTTTTCAATTCCTGCATTCTGCACCAATCCAACCTTTCAGAGGATAGTTTGAATTTTTGAATTGTCAAATCACCTTTGATTGTCAAAAAGGTTATCTGTTCGTCTTCAAATTTTAGATGTTTCCGAATTTCTTCATCGCTGTCGATGCAAGGGTTCAACGTATCAGCAACAGCGATGCTCCTATTGGGTAATTTGTCATTGCAATTATCACAAGACAAATTAGTCCATTCAAAGGCAAGTGATTTGTTCTCCGAAACTTCAATAAGATGGTCTATTTCAGATGGTTTCCCTTTGAGTATGGTTTCGCAATAATAGCACTTGTTGTGGCTTGCCGAGTAAAGCAATGATTTTATTTCACTATGACCATATTTTGCATTATCAGGGCGGTTTTTCTCGCTCTCCAAAAATTTTTCAGTCCATTCATCTTTCTTTAGCAAAAGGATATTGGGCTCCGGCTTTCTTTCAACATGTCTCATTTTCTCAATTGCTTTTGGTCAAATCTTCCAATAGGCTGTCAATCTCAAAGAATGAAAAATATTGTGGATTGATTCTTTTTAGTGCATTTTCGAGTTCTATGCGTTTGGTGATGTTCTTTTCGGAAATTGCAATTTTTCGTTGTTGAAGCAAGTCGGATATTTCTGTGTTGAAAGGGTAGGTCACACCAAATAAAGGAGATAGCAATATTTCTTCAATCGGCTTGTTTGAATAGACATCGGTTTCATCGGTAATGACGGCATGGCTTCCTTTCGATTGGCACACATATATTTTTGCATTTTCAATTGACGAAACAATAAATGGAGAATGGGTTGTAACGATGATTTGCAAATTGGGAAATATTGCTTGGATTGATTTTATAAATGTTTTTTGCCACTTTGGGTGCAAATGATTTTCTGCTTCGTCAATCAAAAGAATACCGGGCGTTTTGCATAATTCATCGATTGGATTGTTGTTGATGATATGGGTGGAATACATTTTGCCAAGCAACGAAACCATTCGTTGGATCAAATACAAATTTCCGCTGCTCAATTTGTCCAAGGTAACTTCATGTCCTGTCTGTTGGACAATCGGCTCGAGGGTAGTTCTCGCCACATACTTAAATTCTCCATCAATCAAGCTAAGTTTGACTATTTTTTTGAGAATCTCGAACAATCGTTCGCCTACAATTCTTTCCTCCCTGCTTTCGCTGGTTTTCAAATAATCAAAAAAACAAATCAACTGTGATACTTCCACGTTTTGATGGATGCCACTGAGTGCGTTGACATATAGGTTTTCCAAAACTGGAACAACCAAGTTCTTGATTTCGAAACTATCGGTCGAAAGTTTTGATGTCCAATAATTTAAAACCCAATTCCAACTTGAATTAGGCCTTTGGCCTGCACGAAATCGTGTTTGATATTTAGGCGTATTCAATTCAAAATTATGGCTGGGGTATAAATTCTTTGAAGAAATTGTGTCATATTCTTGCTCATGATAAATAGACATGGTGCAAGAATAATCATCAATTTTTCGCACGATATTTCGTTCAATATTATTGCTCTGGCCTAAAAACAATGCACGAATTGCATCCAAAATGATAGTTTTACCTGTTCCATTTTCTCCTGTTATGATTGTTACGGGTGGATTAGCCATATTGTCAACATCAGAAATGAAATCTATGCTTCCATCCCTGAAGGGGCCTATATTCCTTATGTGCAAATTTAAAATTCTCATACCGCTAATTTTAATATTTTGTCTGTTTGGTTGTCATTTTCCTTGCCGCCGAGGCCGTCATTTCCGCGATTTGCAATCCCTGGCGCGCAGCAAGTCCGTGCGGCAAGATGGAGACGCGCGGCTTTGGCGCTGGCCTTGCATTTCCGCGGCTGGGCAGGGGAGCTTGTCCATCGGTGGAGGGGAGGATTGGACGGAAGCCAAATCTACGAA
>JAIFMG010000185.1 GCA_020048645.1 Bacteroidota bacterium
TTTGCCCTTCCAAAGGCTCCGAAAGGTTTGGCCGCGCCATACCGGGCAGGCTTCAGGCTCTCTGCGGCTTAGGTTTTTCAGCAAACCCTAGCTAAACAAACATTTTACACATTTGTAGCCCTCTGCGCTCATTGAAAATCCATCTTGCCCCAAATTTATAACCGCCCCACATTTCGCACATTTCGTTGGCTCGAATTGCGGAGGGTTCTCTAATTTTTCAAAATTGTATTCATTCGTGCCATAATAAACATACATCTCAGTTTCGAAGTCATCTTTGCATTTCTCGCAGGTTTTCCAATCCCCCTCATGTCCTTCATTAAAATGGAAGCCGCACAGCGTGTATCTTGCATGATTTCTCGAACAGCTATTGCGCGCGTATGAAAACATGACATAACTGCTTTCGTCATCACAAATCCATTGGTTGCAGCATTCGGTTTTGACCAGTTTGGTTTTTTTTCCGCAGATAAAGCATTTTTTTGCATTGACTGGTTTTTCGCCAACTGGTTTGGGTGTACTCTTTTTAGCCATGACTTGTTGCTTTTTGAGATTTTTTTTGAGGTGATAAAAAACAGGCAACTCCGAACTTCCCACCCATCTGTTGCCCTTTCAGATGGGCCGATTTTGAAGGCCAAGGGCTAGAGGCCAAAGCCGGGCTTTTTTCATGGACCTCCCTGATTTTCAAGGAAAGCCATCGCCGCCGATGTTCGAAGTTGACATTCCTAAAGTATTCGCTTTTTTTGAAAAAGCAAAACCAAGCAAATTATTTTCCAGGCAAGAAAGCCAAGGCCTTCCCTGCCGTGCATCCCTCGCCCGTTGGAGATGATTTCCAGCACATTCGCAGAGGCATGATGCCGCTGTGCAGAACAAGGGGCCAAGTTTGGCCGGCCTGCTGGCCCGGTCGGACGTTCCGCAATCCGGCCTAGGGCTGGCGCAGCTCCAGTTCGGCGCCGGCTCCGACGCTCAGGCTGGCGCCTTGGTCGGCTTGCACGTCGAGGCTCCAGCAGGTGGCGGGCGCCGAAAGCAGCGGCTGCGTGGGTGCGACGCCCAGGCCGGGCAGGTAGAGCTTGTCGTCGGGGCCGGGCAGGCGCTTGAGGTTCCAGTTCTCGGCGTCGTGCCAGTCGGGGCTGTCGCAGCCGAGCCAGACCAGGTCGTAGCCCGTCCAGACGCGGGGCGCGGCCTCGTAGGCGCCGACGTCCACCCGGCATTCCTGGCGTCGGCGCTGTCCGGCCAGGTCGAGAGGGTAGGCGTCGAGCAACGTGCCGGCCAGCCCGGCCTCCTGGCAGGGCGTGCCTGCCGAGAGCCGGAAGTCGCCCGCGGCGGCACCCAAGAAGAGCGGGTCGGCCGAGAAGTTCGTGGGGTCGAGGGCGCCCGGCGTGGGCACTCCCCCGGCCAGGCCGAAGCCTGCGGCCAGGCCTTCGAGGTCGCAATGGCTGAAAACGGGGCTGGCATCGGCGGCGGCCAGGAAAACCTCCGCGCCCGAGCTGGCCACATCGTCCCAGAGCAGGCAGTTGGTCAGGCGCGTCGCGGCCCCGGCCAGCAGGTGCAAGGCCCCGCCCTGGGTGGCGCTGTTGGCGCTGAAGCTCAGGTTGAAGAGCGAATCCTGCCCGGCGGCCAAGGCCAAGGCTCCGCCCTGCGGGGCCTGGTTGCGCCAGAAAAGGCTGTTGGCGATGAAAAGGCCTCCGCCGCTGGCGTATCCGGCTCCGCCCATTGGGGCGCGGTTTTGGGTCAATCGACTGGAAATCAGGCGAAATCCGGCATTTTCGGCCCAGAAGGCCCCGCCCCGCGCGGCGGCGTGGTTGTGCCGGAGCTGGCAGTGGTCCACGCGCAGGCGGGCGAAGCTGCGCAGCCAGAGCGCGCCGCCGTTGTCGCTGTCGGTGTTGGCGGCGCGGGCGTCGGTGGCCTTGGCGTACTGGATCTGGCAGTGGACCAGCCTCGACGAGTCGGCCCCGGCGGGCGTCTGGTCGAAGCGGATGCCTGCCCAGGCGCCCCGTCGGGTGGCGGTGTTGCTCAGCCCGGCGGTGTCGGCCACGGTGAAGACGATGGGCTGGGCCTCGGTTCCCAGGGCTTGCAGGTTGCCTTGCACCTCCAGGCCGAAGTAGCCGCGGAAGGTCAGGACGGTGCCGGGGCAGAGGGTAAGGCTGGCGCCCTCGGCCACGCGAATGTCGCAATAGATGTCCATCGGGCCGCACCACTCGGTATCGGCCTCGATGCCAGCGCAGTAGTCGGGCACGGGCAGGAACTCGCCCTCGTGGGCGCCAATGTCGGGGGCCGTTCCGGTGCCGGCGTATCCCACCTGCCCTTGCCGGACGACGCCCAGCCGGTCGTCGGCAATGGCGGCGATGGGCATGGCGGCGCCCTCGGCGGGTGTGGGGAAGTCGAGCCGGGGCCGCAGGTCGGCGGGGCCTTGGAAGCGCGGGTCGGCCCAGATGCTGTTGGCGTCCGAGAGGGTGAAGCCGCGCCATGAGTCGAGCTCGGCCAGCTCCGTGGCGTCGGCGCGGGCCAGGCGGTTCTGGCCAAAGCCATCGACGTAGTAGATGTTGTGGTCAATCGCCGCGAAGGGATTGCCGGCCGAAAGGCTGCGCAGGGCATAGCCCGTGGCCGTCGTGGCGCTGATGGCCTCGGGCTGGCTCAGGTGGAAGATGTTGTTGCGCAGGTCGATGCCGCTGGGGCCATTGACCAGCAGGCCAGCGAATTGGCCCGTCAATGCGGTTATCTGCTGGAAGCAGGAGTTGTGGTGCAGGGCGATGCCTTGGCTGGCGGTACCGTCGAGGCGCAGGGCGGCGTCCGAGAGCAGCGGGTCGGCCGAGCCGGGGCTTTGCACCAGCCAGACGCGGTTGTTGTAGGCCCAGACCTGCGGATCAGCAACGTCCAAGTCGAGCCAGATGCCCACGGCGGGCTGCCCGGCCACTGCCGATTGCAGCACGGCGAAGTCGTTGGAAGCCAGCAGGATGTCCTGCGAATTTCGGGCCAGCAGGCCAATGGCAGGCAGGTTGTTCGAGGAGATGCCTTCCACGCGGTTGCGGCGCAGCTCGGCCCCGAGGACCTGTTCGAGCCAGATGCCCGTGCCGCCGAGGTTGGTCAGTTCGTTGTCCCATGCCACCAGATTTTCAATGGCCATGCCCGCTTGCCCGCGCAAGACGAAGCCGTGCAGGGCATTGCTGACGCGGTTGCCCAGGAGCTTGAAATCCTGCGCCGGGCCGAGCAGCTCGACGCCGAAGGAGCCCGCGGCCAGGCTGGCGGCCTGGAGCGCGCAGGCGCGGACGCTGTCGGTGGCGCATCCGCCGCGGAAGCGCAGCATCCCGGCCGAGCTTCCGGCGGCGAGCTTGAGCGTCAAGGCGGCATTTCCGCTGGCGTCCGAGCCGTCGAGCGTGAAGTGGTCCACGTCCTCGAAAGTCCAGGCGGCCTGGTCGGTGCTGGCCAGTTGGAAGCTGATGTCGGGCGTCCGGCCCGGATAGACCGAGAAGCGCACGGGCCAAGCCGCCGTGCCCCCCGAGCGCAGCACCAGGGCGGGCTCGGCATAGGCCTCGTCGCGGAAGACGAAGCGGACGGCGCCGAGCCGCTGGGCGTAGTTCAGGGCGTCAATGGCCTGCTCAAGGTCGGGCAGCTTGCCATCGTAGGCGGGCGAGTAGCTGGAGGAGGCGCCGATGTTGTAGGTTCCGCCCAGCCCCAGCGAGCTTTCGTGGGCGCCCACGTCCGGGGCGGAGGCGTCGCGGGGCAGGCCGTCGAAGTCGGTCGCGACCTCGGGCATCGGGCGGCCGCGGTTGTTGCCGAAGCGTATGTCGAGGTCGGTGGCGCTGACGAACAAGGGGCGGACGGCCCAGTCGTTGGCCGAAAGGCCGCTGGCCGCCTGCCAGTCCGCCAGGCTGGCGAAGGCCAGAGCGGAGCTTTGGGCAATCCGCGCCAAGGGGCTGTAAACCAGGTTGTAATCCAACACGCTGGCGGCGCCGAGGCTCGATGGGTCGTCAAGCCCATAGACCGTTGGCGCCCAGAAGATGTTGTTTTCGAGCCATGCGCGGTCGCCCAGCGCGGGCAGGAGGCGCAGGGCGCAGTGCTCGGGCACGGCTCCCTCCACTTTGATGGTGTTGTGGAAGAAGCGCAGGCCGTCGGACTCCACCACCGACAAGGCCTCGGAGGCGGCTGTCCCGGCGTTCTGGTAGAGCTTGTTGTTGAAGCAGTCCCAGGTGCCGCCGGGCGCCAAGGGCAGGCACCGCTCGAACAGCAGCACGTGGTTGGCCAGGCTGCCCGAGGCTTTCAGCTCGTTGGCCTTCACGTCCAGCCCGGCGCATCGCGTGAAGGAAGCCGCCCACTGCTGGCCCGCGGCCCCGGAGGCATCGGCGAAATTGCCCTGGAAAATGCCTTCCCGCAGGTTTTCCACGGCAAGCCCCTTGTCAAAATAACCCTCCATGCGGCAGTTGCTGACCGTCAGCCGCGCGAGGCCCGCGTAGGGCGAATGCCCCTTGGCCACAAGCCCTTGCGAGCCGCCGACGAACTGGCAGTTGTTGAAGCGCAGGTCGCCCATGTCCAGGCCCAGGCCCGACTGGGCATCCAGGGTGGCCGTTGCCAGGTCGGCCAGGCCGCTGTTGACGATGCGGCCGTAGAAGGCGCAGTTGTCGAAGGTCAGTTGGCTCGAACCGTCCGAGACCACCAGGACTCGGCCCAAGTCGTTGGCTGTCATTACGTTGAAAAACCCGATGCCCTGGAAAGTCGTGTGCCGGGCGAAACTGCACTTGAGCACCCAGTTCTGGCTGGTGGTCTCGTGCCGCACCGCCACGGCGCCCGGATCGTTGCCCTGCGAAACGAAGCGGATGGTGTTGGTGGCGCTCGATCCATTGACGAACGAAAGCAGCAGTTGCTCTTGGTAAATCCCCGGCGAGACCGTGAAGACCACTGGCCCGGTGATGCCCCCGCACATGACGCGGTCGAGGGCGGCGTCGAAGCTCTGGAAGTTGGTCCCGCCTTCGGGCAGTGCCGGATTGATGGTGTAGTTGCCGCTGAGGCTGGGCCCTCCGGCCACCTCGTCGGCCCCGGCCAGCGGGCTGGCGCCGCGGGCCTGGCCGTCGATGTCCGCCCCGGCCGCGGGCAGGTTGGTGTCCATGCGCAGGCTGCCTTGGCAGGTTACCAGGCGCAAGTTGGTGTTGCTCACGAAGATGGGCGGGTAGAAAACCGCGTCGATGTCGTAGCCCGTCGCGCTCTGCCAATCGCTCAAGGTGGCTTTCGGCAGGTTGTTGTAGGTGGCCATGCCCGACTTGTAGAAATAGGCGTTGTGGTCCAGGCTCAGGGAAGGCCCGGCGGCGTCGAGCAAGACGCAGCGCCCGTTGCCGCGGTTGTCGAAGATGTTGTGGCTGACCACCGACTGGCTGTTGAGCAGCAGCACGGCCGCGTGGCTCTCGGGGGCGCCCGAGCTGAGGCTGACGGTGTTGTGGCCCACGACAAGCCCCTGGTTGGAATCCGCCTCGATGCCGTTGGCCAGGCCCGGGCTGGAAATCTCACTCACGAAGTTGTTGGCCACTACCACCGGGTCGGCCAGGGCCACCAGGTTCGAGGTGGCGCGGAGGCCGGCGGCGGTTCCGGTGATTCCGCTCAAGACCAGTTGGTTGCGGATGATTTGCGTGCCCCCTAGGCAAGACTTGGCCACGATGCCCGCGAAGTCGGCGCTGGGCGTGCCCGGGCTTCGGATGTCGTTGGCCTCGATGGGCGAATCGGCCAGCCGCTCGGCCCAGATGCCCGCGGCCCGGCAGTCGCGCACCTGGTTTTGGCGCAGCGCGATGCCCGTGGCCGGATGGGCCGCGCCGAAGCCGGAGACGTAAAACCCGAAATGCCCGCCGGAAACCTGGTTGTTCGAGACCAGCAGGTCGCGGCAGACATCGCCCGCCGAAACCGGGTCCAGGGCCACGCAGGCCGAGGCCTTGTCCGTGGTCAGCGCCGCGCCTTGCAGCACGCAGCCCGTCAGCTCGATCTGGTTGGCGCCCTGGTCGAAGACCACCACCCGGCCCATGCCCGGCGTCGCCCCCAGGTTGCGGAAGGTCAGGTTCTGGAAACGCACGTAGGCCGAACCCGAGAGCCGAAGCACCCAGTTGCCCCCCTGGGGCGAGCTTTCGACCACCACATCCGAGGCGTTGCCCGTCAGCGAGCGGAAAGTTACGGGCCGCGTGGCCGAGGCGCCCGGAATCGTGCCCAGCGAAAGCTGCTCGGGGTAGGTGTCCATCTGCACCTGGAAAACCACCGGGCCGCCCACGCCGGCGCAGCCCAGCTCGGCGAAGGCCTCGCCCATGCTGCCAAAATCGCCCGAGGAAAGCCCCACGACGTAGGTTCCCGAAAGCGGGACAATGGCCACCTCGTCGGCCCCGATGGTCGGCGGATTGGCGCGGGCCTGGCCCTCGAAGTCCGTCGTAACCCCCGGCAGGGTGATGCCGTTGCCCGTGAAGCAACTGTTGCCCAGCCGCAAGTCCGCTCCCTGCCGGAAAGGGACCCGCACCGAGTCCGAGTTGGCCTCGCGGCCCGTCGCGGCGCGCCAATCGGCCAGGCTCGTCCGCGCGCTGCCCGAAAAGCCCAGGGCCAACTGGTCGAAGTCGCCGTCCAAGTGGTAGAGGTTGTAGTCGAGGGCCGAAAAAGGCAGGGCGCCCGAGGCGTCGTGGATGCCGTGGCCTTGGGCCGGGTTGGCGCTGGCCGTCTTCTTGCCCAGGGCGTTCTGGAAGATGTTGTTGCGCACGTCGAAGCTGCCCGTCGCGTTGTCGAGGGTCAGGCAGGCGGCGAAGGTCCCCGCGCTGGGGTTGTCCAGTCCATTGCTGCCCGCGGGGCCCAGCCAGACGGTGTTGTGCCAGATGCCCGGCGCCTGGCCGCTGAATCCGCCCGCCACCAGGATGCCGCTCAGGGTCTGGCTGGGCAGGCTGCCGCCAGGGCCCGACAACTGCCAGATCATGTTGTTCTGGATGCTTCCGCCCGGATCCGCCGCCGAAGCCGTGAAGGCGATGCCCGCCACCCGCACGTCGGCGGCCAAGGCGCGCAAGTCCCAAAGCAGGTTGCCCTCGACCACCGAGCTCCGCAGGTCCACCAGCTCCAGGCCCGCGCCCTCGGCCGCAGCCCGCAGCCCGCTGACCTTGTTGCCCGAAATCACGGCGTTCTCCTGGAACCTCGCCAAGATGCCGCTCCGCGAGAGGTTCTGGCTCGTCCCGCCGATCTCGTTGCCCACCACCCGGTTGCCCTGCCCCAGGTCGAAGGCCAGGCCCTCCAGCACGATGCCTTGGAAGGCCGCGTCCACCCGGTTGCCCTCGAAGGTCAGGAAATCCTGGCCACTGCCTTGGGCATAGATGCCAAAGTTGGCGTTGTTGCCATCGCGGGGAACCAGACGGCAGTCGCGGATGGAAACGTTGGTGCATACTCCGCTCAGCTCCAGAACCTTGGCCGGTACCCCGCCCGAGTTGCGGAAGGTGATGTCGTTGGTGCCCGTTCCGGCGGCCGAGCCCTCGATGCTGAAATGACTCACCCCTAGCAGGCGCAAGCCGCTGGCTCCCAGGGTGGTGATGTTGAAGTTGACCTCCGGCGTAACTCCCGTGTGCGGCTTCAGCACGATTGGGTTGGCCGCCGTGCCGCTGCGCGTGAGCGTCAACGGGAACTCGCTGTAGGTCTCGTCGCGCAAGACCAGCGTAACCGGACCCGCGATGCCGAAGTTGTTCAGGTGCTGTATCGCGTCGCTCAGCTTCGCGAAGCGCCCGTTGTAGGCCGGCGAGTAGCTGGTCGAGGCCCCGATGTTGTAGGTCCCGTCGAGCGCTCCCGTGGGAGTCTGTCCATGGACGCCGAAGCCGAGCAGCAGCGCGGCGATGGGCAGGAAAAAGATAGGGCGGATGGTTTTCATTTTTCTTGGGTAATGTGGCCAAAACTGGGCGAAATCAATCGCCAGACGAGGCATCCGTCAGCCTCTCATTGCCCGGAAGTCTGGCTCAGGCGGTCCAACTGGCGCTGGAACTGCTCGAGCCTTGCCGAAAAGTCCTGCTCGCGCGCTTGGGCGGCTTGGCCCTGGGCCTCAAGCCGTTGGCGCAGCCGTTCCAGTTGGGCCGCCTGGTCGTCGAGCTGCCGCTGCTGCTGCTCCACGGCCTCGACCAGCAGGGCCGTCAGCCGCGAGTATTCCACCGACTTGAAGCCGTCGGCGTCGGTGTGGACCAGCTCGGGCACGACCCGCTCCACCTCCTGCGCCAGGAAGCCGATGTCGGGCGTGGTCTTGAACTGCCGGTCGGGGAAATCGGCCACGCGCCAGTCGAACCGGACGCCCCGCAGGGCCAGGACCATCGCCAAGGCGTCCTGCAAGTCGGCCACCTGCGTCTTGAAGCGCTCGTCCGAAAGTTCGTTCAGCCCGGCCGATTTGAGCCGCCCGTCCACCGTCAGGCGGTAGCCCGGCAAGGGCGCCGTGCCGAGGCCCACGCTCAAGGAAGGGTCGGCCAGCGAGAGGCTTCCGGTGCCCAGGGTCCAGATGCCGCTGGAGATGGTGCGGGTGGCCGCGTCCACCACCACGCCGTTGCCGCCCGTGTACTCGACAAGCGGCGCCAGGTCGATGGCGTTGCCGCCCGAAATGGCCAGCTCGCTGCCCGCGAGGCTGAGCTGCTGGGCGTCCGTGTCGTCCAGGAAGGGCGCCAGGTCGATGGCGTTGCCGCCCGAAATGGCCAGCTCGCTGCCCGCGAGGCTGAGCTGCTGGGCGTCCGTGTCGTCCAGGAAAGGC
>JAIFMG010000176.1 GCA_020048645.1 Bacteroidota bacterium
AAAAAATTTCGTGTTCTTCGTGTTTTTCGTGGAAAAAAATCGAACATTGATTTCAGATTTAACACAATCTAATTTCAAAGTCTTACTTAGAGGTATCAAATCAACCTTATTACCTTATTTTGATTCATGAATTTTTAAGGTAATAATCCAAAATTATCTTGCATTAAATTTGAAATTAATGTTCCAATGAATATGTGCTTGTTCTTCGTCCCATCAATAAAACTAAAACAAATAGACAGATGAAAAAACTATGTGCCTATGTGTTTGTAGAGGCCAAAACAATAACAAAAACTAATTTTAGAAATTTACTTGCAATTGATTTTCAATTGGTTAAAAGGCAGAAGATATAAATAAGGGCCAGGCTTCTTGCACCCTTAGCGCCCCGTGGACTTGGATTTTGGCCAAGGGGCCGGCTTTGGGCGCCGCTCCCAAAGCCCTGTTCGCCGCATGAGCTGGGATTTGAAGCACCGCGCCTCGGCTCTCGCATCCGAGCCTCTTGTCGAGTTTCGTCGTGGCCTTCGGCACCAAGGCTTGTCCGAGCCAGGGCGGAGGCTGCGAAAATTTTGGCCGGCCCGTGGCCAAACAGACCTTAAAAGCGCTAACTTAGCCCGATATTCATCAAAGAAATGGAGAAAATAAGCATCGATAACTTCGCGGGCATCAAATCGATGGATTTCGAGTTCAAGCCCATCAGCGTGCTGGTCGGGCCCCAGGGCTCAGGGAAAAGCGTCGTGGCCAAGCTCCTTTACTATTTCAAGAGTTTTTTTGGTCAGATTGTCAGGAGCATTGATGCTGACGAAAACAAGCGGGAACTTGACCAAAAGCAAAAACAGAAGTTCATGACCTTTTTTCCGAAGGATTCTTGGCCCAAGGGAAACTTCAAGGTAGCCTACGACATCGACAAGACGACAATGTCCATCGAATGGGTTGGAGGCCCCCTGAAATTCGAGTACTCCGACAACTTGAAAAAAGCCATCAACAAGGCCCGAAAAATATCCTTGGAAGAGAAGAAAAGAATCGCTGAAGATCCCAAGCGAAGCTCCTACTCCTTCAAACGGCTGCTCCAGGAAAGGCTGGAAAAACATTTCATGGACGAAATCTCGCCCGAGGCGATGTTTAGCCAATTTTTCATTCCGGCGGGGAGAAGTTTTTTTGCGAACATCCAGCGGGGAATTTTTTCATTTCTGAGCGACAATCGGTCGCTCGACCCCTTCTTGATCGAATTTGGTTCGTTTTATGAAAACCTGAAGAGGATCTATGCGCCGGAGGCAGCCAATGACAAGAGGGGAAGCGAGTTTGAAGCCATCATTTCACAAATTCTGAACAGCAAATACCTCAGGGAAAAGGAAAAGGACTACCTTGTGCACGACGACCACCGGAAAGTGAACCTCTCGAACGCCTCTTCCGGGCAACAGGAAACCCTCCCCTTGGTGGTCATACTGAGCGTTTTGAACAAATTGCGCTTTTCGGGCAAAGGGGCCACGATCTACATCGAGGAGCCGGAGGCCCATCTGTTCCCGACCGCGCAAAAAGCGATGGTGAAACTGCTTGCCCGGACCTTCAACAACGAGCAATCCAGCTTTCAAATCATCGTTACGACCCACAGCCCTTACATCCTGGCTTCTTTCAACAATCTTCTTCAGGCGGGAAGGCTCGCGAAGCTGAAGCCGGATGATGAGGAAAACATTTCAAAAATTGTTTCTGGATCGGAGCGGATCGCGCCGGAAGGTTTCACTGGCTATGCGTTGGGCTTCGGTGAGAAGCATGAATTGATGGACGATGAGTCGCAATTGGTCGCGCAGACGATGCTCGATGGGGTTTCCAATGAAATCGCCCTTGAGTTTGGCAAGCTGCTGGACATAGAATTTTAGCCCATGAAAAATTGCAGGACAACTTCCACGAACAAGATTTTCACGTTCAGGGAGCAGTCTGGCGCTTTGACCCTAGAAAGCCAAACGCTTCAGGAGCCTGTTCAACGCGAGGCTCGTGGTCAAGTCCAGCCCGCACAGCGAGGCGTATTGAGGGCCCCTCAGGCGCCCATCTTTTCGAGCCAGGCGATGGCCTGGCTGACGTCCTGCGCCAGGTCGAGGCGCAGGGAGAGCTTGCCGCCGGATTCCTTCATCTGGCAGTGGCGGTGCTGGCGCTGCACGAAGCCGAGCACCTTCTGGAACACCGGCGAGCTGTAGAAGGGCGACTGCTGGTTCGAGACGAAGTGGCAGATCAGCGCGCCGTTCTTGAGCATGACCTTCTCGATGCCCAGGCCCATGGACAGCCAGCGCAGGCGCACCACTTGCAGCAGCTCGGCGCTTTGCGGCGGCAGGGCCCCGAAGCGGTCGCGGAGCTGCTCGGCGAAGGTGGCCAGTTGCTCGGGCTTCTCGATGTTGTCCAGCTCGCGGTAGAGCTTGACCCGCTCGGCGATGTTCTGGATGTACGACTCGGGGAAGAGCAGCTCCAGGTCGGTGTCCACCTGGCAGTCGCTCACGAAGCGCGCCTGCGCGAAGTGGGCCGGGCTGGCCTGGCGTTCGCGGCCGGGGCCGTCCTGCGCCAGGCGCTCTTCGAGGAAGAGGCTGTCGCGCAGCTCGAGCAGGGCCTCGTCGAGGATGCGCTGGTAGGTCTCGAACCCGATGTCGGCGATGAAGCCGCTCTGCTCGCCGCCCAGCAGGTTGCCGGCGCCGCGGATGTCGAGGTCCTGCATGGCGATGCTGAATCCGCTGCCCAGTTCCGAGAAGTTCTCGATGGCCTGCACCCGGCGGCGGGCCTCCTGCGTCAGGGTGGCCAGGGGCGGGGTGAGCAGGTAGCAGAAGGCCTTCTTGTTCGAGCGGCCCACGCGGCCCCGGAGCTGGTGGAGGTCGCTCAGCCCGAAGTTCTGGGCGTCGTTGATGATGATGGTGTTGGCGTTGGGGATGTCCACGCCCGACTCGACGATGGTGGTGGCCAGCAGCACGTCGTAATCCTCGTTGATGAAGGCCAGCAGGTTCTTTTCCAGCTCGGTCCCCTCCATCTGCCCATGCGCCACCACGACCCGGGCCTTGGGCGCGATGCGGCCCAGCATGTCGCGCACCTGGGGCATGTTCTGCACGCGGTTGTGGATGAAGAAGACCTGCCCGTTGCGGTCCATCTCGTACTGGATGGCCTCGCGGATGACCTCCTCGTTGAAGCCGTGCAGCTCCGTGACGATGGGGTAGCGGTTGGGCGGCGGCGTCTTGATCACCGACATGTCGCGCGCGCCCATGAGCGAGAACTGCAAGGTCCGCGGGATGGGCGTGGCCGTCAGGGTCAGCGTGTCCACGTTGAGCTTGATGTTCTTGATCTTCTCCTTGACCCCGACGCCGAACTTCTGCTCCTCGTCCACCACCAGCAGGCCCAGGTCCTTGAACTGGATGTCCTTGCCCACCAGGCGGTGCGTGCCGATGATGATGTCGGTCTTGCCCTCGGCCAGGAGCTTGAGGGTCTGGCTCTGCTGCTTGGCGCTCTTGAGCCGGCTGATGTAATCGACCGTGCAGGGCAGCTCCTTGAGGCGCTCGCGGAAGGTGTTGTAGTGCTGGAAGGCCAGGATGGTGGTCGGCACCAGCACCGCCACCTGCTTGCCGTCGGCCACGGCCTTGAACGCCGCCCGGATGGCCACCTCGGTCTTGCCGAAGCCCACGTCGCCGCAGACCAGCCGGTCCATCGGCATGGGCGACTCCATGTCCTGCTTGACGTCCACCGTGGCCTGCCACTGGTCGGGCGTGTCCTCGTACAGGAACGACGACTCGAGCGCGTGCTGGAGGTACGAGTCGGCCGCGAAGGCGTGCCCCCGCAGGGCCTTGCGCTGGGCGTAGAGCTTGATGAGCTCCTGGGCGATGTCCTTGACGCGGCTCTTGGTCTTCTGCTTGAGCTTGGCCCAGGCGGGCGAGCCGAGCTTGTTGACGTGGGGCGCCTGCCCTTCCTGCCCGCGGAACTTCGAGATGCGGTGCAGCGAGTGGATGTTGACCAGCAGCAGGTCGTTGTTGAGGTAGAGCAGTTGGATGGCCTCCTGCATCTTGCCGTTGACCTCCGTGCGCACCAGCCCGGCGAACTTGCCCACGCCGTGGTCCACGTGGACCACGTAGTCGCCCGGCTGGAGGTTCAGGATTTCCGACAGCGTCAGGGCCTCGCGGCCCGCGTCGCGCTTGTCGCTCTTGAGCTGGAACTTGTGGTAGCGGTCGAAGATCTGGTGGTCGGTGTAGCAGCAGACCAGCGCCTGGTGGTCCACGAAACCCTCGTGAACCACGGCCAGCACCGGCTCGAACTCGATGCCGTCCATGCCCTTGGCCTCCTCGGCGAAGAGCTTGCGCAGGCGGTCGATCTGCTTCTGGTCCTTCGAGAAGACCAGGTTGCGGAAGCCTTGCCGGTGCTTCTCGGCCAGGTCGGAGGCCAGCAGGTGGAAGTTCTTGTTGAAAGGCGGCTGGGCCTCCATCTGGGCCGCCAGCTTCGCCTGCGCCGCGAAGAACGGCCGCGCGGCCAGCTCCACCACCGCGAAGCGCTCCAGCGCGCGGGCGGCCTCCTCGGCCCCCAGCAGCGCCTGTCCCTCGGCCGAGCCCTCGTCCTGCCCGAAACTCTGGCGCACCTGCTCGATCTTGTCCAGGGCCAGCCGCGTGTCCGCCACCCAGAACACGCTGTCGGGCGGCACGAAGTCGAAGATGCTGTCCCACTGGCTCACCAGCTCCGGGTTCTGGAGGTTGGGCAGGATGGAGACCTGCTCGAACCGCGCCACCGAGAGCTGGCTGACCACGTCGAACGAGCGGATGCTGTCCACCTCCGGCCCGAAGAAGTCCACCCGGTACGGATGGTCGCTCGAGTACGAGAAGATGTCGATGATGCCGCCCCGCACGGCGTACTGCCCGGCCTCGAAGACGAAGTCCACCCGCTCGAAGCCGTACTCCATGAGCACCTCCACCAGGAACTCCTGGCTGACGCGCTCGCCCTGCCGCAGGCTCAGGCTGTGGCTGCTCATCTGCTGCCGCGAGGCCACCTTCTCGCTCAAGGCCGAGGGGTAGCACACGTAGAGGCCGCCTTCGGGCTGGCGCTGCATGTGGCTGAAGGCCTCCGTGCGGGCGATCAGGTTGGCGTTGTCGAGCTTGCCGTGGGCCTCGCGGCGGGTCGAGCGGCGGTACGACGAGGGCAGGAACAGGGCCTTGTCGGGGCCCAGGATGCTGTTCAGGTCGTTCAGGAAGTAGGCCGCGGCCTCCTTGTCGGGCAGGACGAAGAACTGCGGCCTGGCCATCCTGCCGCTCAGGGCCGCCGCCAGGAAGGCCAGCGCCGAGCCCACCATGCCCGACAAGGCCAGCTTGGCCGGGCCTTGCCGCAAGGCGGGGGCCAGGGCCTGGGCCAGCGGATGGTCTTTGAAAAGTTCGGGCCAGTGGGTTCGCGAGGTCATGGCTTTTGGGTTTCAGCCCTGCGAAATTAAGCAAAAAAAAGACTTCCGCCCCGCCGGGGGCGGCCTCAGTCCTGCCCGGGCAGCTCGCGCAGCTTGGCGAAGGCCTCGGCCGAGCGCAGGTGCGCCAGGGCCTGCGCCGCGGGCAGGTGCCTTTGGCAGAACCAGAACAGGTTGGCCGGATGCCCGACGAAGCCCGGCTCCTCGAAGCGCTTGTTGATGGCCTTGTCGTGCGGGGTTTCGAGGAAGCTCACCAGGCCGCCGCCGGGCCCGGAGATGCGTTCGCCGCAGAGGTCGCAGATGGGGGGTCTCATGCTGTGTTTTTTTTTTGGGATGATGGGAATTGGGGAGGGAAGGCCTGGCCGCCGCGGGCGGCCAGGGGCCAATTTGGCGCGAAAAGGGCAGACCCTTGCGGGCCGATGCCGGAAAAGGCGGCTCCGTCCGCCGCGCCGGCCCCAAGGTGGGGCAGGGGCGAGGGACGGAGCCGAGGCGCGTGCGCGGGGAAGCCGGGCTTAGAACACCGGGTCGTGCGAGTAGGTCGGGATCAGGGAGCCGTCGGAAAGGAACCACTCGAGCAGGCCGAAGCGGAAGCGGTTGGAGCCGGCTTCGATAGGCTGCCTGCCCAGCAGCTTGTTGGTGACCATTTCCTCGACAGCCCTGTGGATGTCCTCGGCCAGCTTCGGGCGGTTCTTCTCCGACTGCTTGTACTTGTCCATGGCGCGGTCCACCAGCTCGTCCACGCTCAGCACGTGGCTGTCGGCGCGGAAGCTCTTGCGGATGAACTTGTGGAGCTCGGGCGCGTTCTGCACCTGGGGGTCGGCCTTCTTGACCTTCTTCTTCTTGCCGCGGCGGTTTTCGGAAAACTCGGTGCGGACGTTGCCATTCTTGAAGAACCACTCGGGCAGGCCGTAGAGGAAGTCCTTCTCTTTCTCGGACTTGATGCGCTGGATGTCGCCTTTCTTGGCCAGGCGGCTGAAGACCGGGGCGAGCTGGCGCGAGATGTACTTGCGCTGGACGTCGTCGAAGCGGAAGCGGTTGACGACCATGTCCGTGACGTCGGAGATGCGGACCACGTGGCCCAGGTCGCGGAGGGTGTCCATGACGTAGTTGGTCCAGTGCAGCTTGGGGTTGCCCTTGTCGTCGAGCGGGCTGTCGTCGTCGAAGTCGCCTTCGAACTCGGCCTCGAAGCCGGCCAGGGGCGAGCTGGCGCCGCTCTTGCGTTCATCGTCCTGGTCCTCGTCGTTCTGGCTTTCGAAGTCGCCCGGCATGGGGGGCAGGTCGATGCCGTGCGCCTCGGAGATCTGGGCCAGCACGGTACGCACTTCTTTCTTGCGCTGGTCAAGCTCCTTGATGCGCAGGTCGAGCTCTTCCAATTCCTGCTTATACTTGGTTATGATTTCCTGGTAAACCAAGTCATTCACTGCTAGATTTTTCATCTGAAAAAAGGGATTAACGGTTCTTTGAATTTTGATTTCGAATAAGGTAACTTCCAATGGCACAATCCAAACAGCGTTGCGGCTCGCAATAGCTTTTCTTCAATTCCACCAAGGCCAAAGATTCGCCCAAACTTCCAGCTTTGTAGCCAGCGCTTTCCCAAGCACGGACAATGGAGTTGCTTTCTGCCGGCAGTTTGTCCAAAAAGTCGAACGCGGTCTCAATTCTGTCTGCTTTGTCTCTACTTTTTCCGTAAACGAACAAGAAAGGGACGATTGCATTTGCAACAATACGATAAAAAGATGAAATTCCCAAACGTTTGCTTTGTTTTTTTGATTTTTTTCCGAAATGGTGGTGGCTTTGCCAATATTCTGAAGCCTCCACGTCGAACAGTGGCCACAACTCTTCCGGATTTTTTGCTTCCATTGCCTTGGAAAACAAGGAGTTGGACCTGTGAGTCAGCGTGGCGAACAACGCGATGCGGAGGGTGGGGAAGCCCGAGGGCCGGAGCTTCGAAAATTTCCACCACGAACCGTCAATCGGGCGCAAACCGTACTTGTGGGCCAGGAATTTGTGCTCGCGCCGGAGCGATTCTCCGTACTCGTCCAACGGATTCGCTGTTTCGAGCAGGCCCGACTGCCCAAACAGCAAGGCCTCCAACTGCATAGGCTGGTCTTTGTGCTTGGCCAGGATCCTCTGCGGCAACGACTTGGCCAGCGCCTCGAAGGGCATGCTGTTGGTCCCGAAGCCGAAGCTGCGGGCCAGGAAGATGTAGAAGCTCTCCTGCCAGTCGTTCCGCGTGTCGTCCAGCAGGCGGAAGATCTCCTCGGCCTTCTTCTGGCTCTTCTCGACCATCACCTTGTCGAGCCACATCCGCGCCCGGAAGGCCGGCACCTGGGGCAGTTGCTGCTGGCAGGCCACCCAGCCGTCGTTGTGGCGCAGCCGCTCGTAGTTCTCCCACAGCGCGGGGTCGTGGCGCAGCTCGCAGGTGGCCAGCGGGCGCCCTTGGCTGGTCAGCGCCGGGCGGTCGTCCTGGCCCACCACGTGCAGCACCACGCCGTCGTAGGCCGGGTCGCTGTCGTGCCCGTGCCGCGCCCAGTCCGAGCCCCGCAGGTGGATCTCCACGTTGCCCGCCCAGAGCGTGTCGCCGACGCGCAGGCGCGCCCCGATGAAGTCCGGCCCGGCGTCGTAGTTGTGCGTGCCAGCCGACAGCACCTCCACCGGCTCGCCCTCGCGGGTGCGAAGCCCCGGGCCCAGCAGCCGGTGCTTCCAAACGAAATGCAAGAATTCCTCTTTCAACTTGGCGCCTTGTCTTTCGCGGGAAGCCCCTGCGGCTCGGGCCGAGGCTTCCTGTTTTCAAGAAAATGGGAGCACGGCCAAAATTGACGCCCTCCTCCGGGCCATGCTAACGCGGCGGCGGGCCAAAACACCCGAAAGCGTTCGAATTATCTTGGCATCGGGCTATGCTGATCCAAAAATAAGGCAATATCCTTACAGTTTTGCTCCGATTCGTGTTTTTTTTGACAAATGGAGAATGCTTGCCTGGCGCTATCTGCTGCTTTTCCACGGGCTGCGCGTTTTCCTGCCCTTGGGTTGGCGTCCTTGGCCCGATTTCCTGCTGTTGGCAAGCCCTGACAGCCGCGATTGGAGCGCGTTGGAAGCCTTTTCCGCCTCCGTTTCCATCCCAAACCCGCATAGCTGCCCCAAGGGTTTCACCCGCCCAGCGCCTGCGCTGGGCCTTGGCTTGTTGCTGGAAGGCCTTGTCAAACAAGGATTTGCATCGACGTGCTTCCCCAGGCCGGATCCTCGAGGGCCCGGGCTGGGCCGAGGTCAGGCCGGGCCAATGCCATTTCCCCCTGATTCGATTTTCGCCGCCTGCCGCCATTTTCTGGGCAGGCAGGTCTTTTCCAAAAAACAAGAAATCCCCGCACAAAGGCGCCGCGGGCGCGCGCCGTTCGAAACACCCCTCCACCGCCGCCGGGCGCCGCTGGCTTGCAATGCCAAGCCGCCTCAGGGGCAAAGCCCAGTTTCCACCGAAGGGGGAGAATGTCTGAGCTCGGTCTGTCATGCGATCGCGGGGCCGCGCCCTTTTCGGACGCGCGGGCAGGCGGTCGTCATGGGTCGAGGAAGATGTCCTCCTTGAGCCTGCCCATGGGGTCGAAGGCCACGCGGCGGGCCAGGGCGATGGTCAGCAGCACCGAGAAGGCCGTCGAGGCGAAGATGGCCAGCAGCAGGGCCACCTGGTACTTCACGGCCACCTCGGGGCTGCTGCCGCCCACGATCTGCCCGGTCATGGTGCCCGGCAGGGCGATCAGCCCCACCACGGCCATGCGGCCCACCACGGGGTTGAACGACTTCTCGAGGGCCTGGGCCAGCAGCGGGCGGGTGGCCTCGCGCAGGCTGGCGCCCTGGCTCTGGGCCAGCCGCAGCTCGTCCTGCCGGTCGCGCAGCCAGCGGAAGTACGACTCGAAGGCCACCACGTTGGTTGACAGGGCGTTGCCCAGTATCATCCCGGAGATGGTGATGAAGTAGCGGGCCTCGAACACCCGCTCGAGGCCGATGACCCACGACAGGAAGAAGGCGTCCACCACGGCCAGGCTGGCCAGCGAGCCGATGAACACGGGCAGGGCCAGGTGGCGCAGCCGAAGGCCGGCGCGGCTGCTGATCGTCTGGGCGCCGATGCCCAGCATGGCCAGCACCCAGGCCAGGTTCAGCCAGGGGTTGTCGAGCTCGAACAGGTAGCCCAGGTAGAAGCCCAGCAGGTAGAGCTGGAGGCTCATGCGCAGGGCCGCCACCAGCGTGGAGCGGAAAAGCCGTGCGCCGACGAGCCAGAACAGGGCCGCGGGAACCAGCACGGCCCCATGGGCCAGCAGCAGGCGGGCCCAACTGATGTCGATGATGTCAGGGGCTGGGGACGGCATGGTCGAGCGTGAGTTGGTGCGCGCAGCGGGCGGCCCAGGCGTCGTCGTGCCAGACGCCCAGCAGGGTGGTGCCCGGGAGGCTGAAGAGCAGCTCGTGGGCGGCCTCGGCGCCCCGGGCGTCCAGGCCGGCCGAAAGCTCGTCCACGAGCCAGACGGGCCGCGCCAGCAGGTAGGCCTGCGCCAGCGACAGCTTGCGCCGCTCGCCGCCCGAGAGCTCGGCCATGCGCCTTTCGAGGCAGTCGGGCCGCAGCAGCAGCCGCTCGAACAGCCCGGCGAGCTTGCCCGCCGTGGGCGCGAGCTGGCGGTTGGCCTTGAAGCCGAAGGGCAGGTGGAAGAAGTCTCGGGCCGTGCCGCTGGTGGGCGTGTGCTGCGGCAGCCAGGCCACCTGCCGCCGCCAGGGGCCGATGTTCTGGGGCGAGAGCGGCCTTCCTTGCCAGAGGATGTCGCCGGCCGCGGGCTGGGCGAAGCCCAGGAGGGCCGCCAGCAGGCTGCTCTTGCCCACGCCGGAGGCCCCGCGGATGGCCCAGCGGCTGCCGGCCTCCACCCGCCAGTCGAGGCCCGGCCCGGCCAGCAGGCCGCCGCAGTGCTCGAGCCGCAGCCCTCGGGTCTCCAGCAGCGGGCTCACGCGATGTGGTTGATCAGGTGGATGACCTTCTGGACCTTGCCGTTGCCTTTGAGCACCGGCGAGAAGAAGCACTGGAAGACCTCGTCGGGGCCGCTTTCGGGGCGGCGGCGCCATACGAAGCTGTGGGAGTTGCCTTGCAGCACCGAGCGCCAGACGGCCTCGAAGTCGCCTTCGAAGTAATGGTGCAGGAAGTCCTGGATGGGCCTGCCGACCGGCGTTGGGGCCCCTTGGCCCAGGAAGTTTTCCGAGAAGCGGGGGTTGGCCACCACCACGCGCCCCAGCGGGTCCAGCTCCACCCGCGAGGCCGCGATGTCGATGGTCTGGAGCAGCACTTGCAGCTCGCTTTCCGAGTGGAAGTTCTCGCGCTGCATATCCTTGAGCTCCTTGATGTTGCGCAGCATCTCCTTTTTCTGGACCTTGCGCATCTGGCCCAGCAGCTCCGTCTTCTCCTTGTAGAGGGCCGTGTTGAAGCTGATGGCCAGGTTCTCGTTGACGGAGGCCAGGAACTCGAGCGGCTCGCCGCCGAAGGGGCCAAGCCGCGCGAGCTCGACGATGCCCACGAGCTGCTCGCCGTAGGAGAAAGGGAACATGAGCAGGTGCCGGGGGGCTACCTGGGCCATGCCGAGGGTCTCGGCGGTGAACTCGGGCGGGAGGTTCTCGAGCTGCAACGGCTCGCGGCGCTGGGCCACCTCGCCGAGCAGGCCCTCGCCGAAAGGCACGAACCGCCGGGCGGAGAGCCTCTTGGCCAGCTCGTAGCTGCCGACCATCTTGAAGCGCTTGGTGTCGTGGTTGGCCAGGTAGAGCACGGCCATTTGCGAGGCGGTATGCCGGGCCAGGAAGGCGATGGAGTTGCGGGCGAGCTCCTCGACGCCCTGGTTGCCCTTCATGGTGTCGAACAGGCCGTTCTGCCCCTGTTGGATCCAGTTGCGGCGCTGGTTCTGCAGCTCGGCCAGTTGCAGGTTGTGCCGGAGCGCCTCGCGCATCGCGACGATGGCCCTGGCCAGCTCGCCCAGCTCGCCTTGGCCGGTGAGCAGCTTCCTGCCCAAGGGGACAGGCTCGTCGGTCTGGGCGGCATCCCGGGCGAAGGCGTCCAGCCTCCGCAGGGGGCGCAGCGTCCAGGCCAGCAGCCCGAAGAGGACCAGGGCGAAGGCCAGCAGCAGGGCCAGCGCCAGCCCGAGCAGCCGCCTCCGGCCAAGGACGAAGTCCTCGAGCACGTTCCAGACGGGCAGGGCCAGGGCCAGGCTCCAGCGCTGGCCGGCCCTTCCGACCTGGAGGGGCACGCTGGTCAGCAGCACGCGGCGCTTGGGGTCGGGCTCCTGGCCCATCTGGATGAACCGCTGTTCGGCCAGCACGCATTGGTGCAAGGAATCGCGCATCCCGCCCAGGTCTTCCGGGCCCAGGGCCGTGAGGGACTTGCCCCAGAACGCCCGGTCGGGGTGCGAGAGGATGCGGCCCTGCTCGTCGGCCAGCACCACGGTGGCTTGGGCGAACTCCGAGAAGGCCTGGAGCCTCCGGTGCAGGTCCTCCTGGCCGATGTCCACGCCCACGGCGCCCAGGAACTGCCCGTCGCGGACGATGGGGGCGACCAGGCTGGCTACCCAGATGGTGCCCTGCTCGATCGCGTAGGGCGTCGGCGCGACCAGCGTCTGGCGCAGGTCGCGCCGGGGCAGGAGGTAGTATTGTCCTTCCGCCGGGTCTTCGAAGCCGCCCAGGAGGTGGAGGTCGATCGCGCCGTCGGCGCGGTGCCAGTAGAGCGAGAACCTGCCGTCGGGCCCGTAAGGCTCGGCCCCGGCGTGGAGCCCGTCGTCGTCGAAGGCGTAGGGCTCCCAGACGGACCAGACGCCCACCAGGTCGGGCGAGTCCTGGGCGACCCGGCGCATCCACTGGCTGAAGGCCTCGCGGTCCACGTCGCCGGCCTCGGCCTGGGCGAGCAGGCCCAGGGCCAGGGCCTGCGCGAGGTCCAGCTTGGCCTCCAGCTCGGCCGAGAGCTGCTCGGCCATTTGCACGTTGAGCTGGAGGGCGCTGGCCGCGATCTTCTCCTGGACGACCTTCTCGACCAGGAGGCTGTCCACCCAGGCCAGGGGCGCCAGGCAGAGCAGCAGGGCCGCGGCCCCGAGCGCGGTGATGCGGGCGGTGACTCTCATGGGGCTCAGTCCTCGTTCTGCCGCTCGGGGTCATGCTCGCGCATGTGCTGCTCGAACATCTTCTTCTGCTGCTCGGTGGCGGCGTCGAAGGCGAACTTCTCGCCGGCCTCGGTGGTGGTGGACTTGTCCTTGCCCTTCTCGTCGGAGATGGGCTTGACGAACTCGTCGGCGAAAGAGGAGACGGCCAGCAGTTGCTCGCCGCTGTGCTGGAAGTAGAACCACTGTCCGGCGTTGATCTGGAGCAGGATCTTCAGGTAGTCCTCGGTGCGGCTGTTCTTGATTTCGATGTAGCCGCCCACCTCCTTGTTGATCTGCTCCTCGCCGATGTTTCCGACCGAGATGGGCCCTGTTGACATGAAGGAGCCTGTGGCCTCGTTGTAGAACATCTGCACGTTGGTGAAGACCAGGGTCTGGTTCAGCTTGTTGGGGATCTTGCGGTAGGCGAAGTACTGCGTCCACTCCTCGTTCTGGATGCGCAGGACCTCCTCCTCGGGCAGCAGCTCGGTCAGGGCCCTGACGTTGCTGGGCTCGGTGAGCTGCGAGGGGTCGAGGCCCATGACGTCGCGCAGGTGCTCGGCCATGAACTTCTGGGAGTTGGCCTGGAAGATGGGGAAGTTCACGGCCATGAAGACGCTGAAGGAGGTCTTTCCGGTCTCGAGGTCCTGCGTAGCGTTGCCGATGGTGGTCAGGCTCACGCCCCCGAGGTCCACGCCGAAGTCGAGCACACCCTCGCCGCTGATGATGCAGGCGCCCGGGCTCAGGCTCATGAAGGTCCCCCTCTTCTCGGGATGGGCCAGGCGGAGGGTGTCGGCGATGTCGTAGCGTCCGTTCTCCTTGTTATAGACCAGGAAGCCCTGGCCTTGGAGGAGGGTGCTGTCCTTGTAGCTCTGCTTGGGCGAGAGGAAGCTGGAGTAGATCTTGGTGGTGTCGGTGGAAAGGAACATGGAGGCGAAGATGCTCTCGCCCTTGGCGTCCTTGAGGTTCTGGCCGATGGGGATGCGCAGGTCGAAGGGGTCCACCTGGGCGTTGAAGTGCAGCTTTCGCTTGGGCAGGTTGGAGCAGGCGTGGTAGATGCTGGTGTTGCCGTCGAACTCGAGCAGCTCCTGGTGGCCGCGCAGGCGCACGTTGCCGTCGAAGGTGAAGGCCGGGCTGAGCATGAAGCGCTGGGTGCTGTCGATCTTGCCCTGGCCGATGCTGGCATAGACCTCCTGCCGGCTGTTGCCGATCCGGACGGTGTCCAGCTCGGCGCTGATCGCGCGGAGCAGGATGGTCTGGACCGAGTCGATCTCCGTCAGGAAGTCGAGCTTTCCGTTGGTGGCCACGTAGCCGTACTTGCCCAGGATGTCCACGGTGGTCTCGTAGATGCGGTGGGCTCGGTTGAGGGTGTCGGCCATGATGACGGCGTTGGTCAGCGGGCGGATGTCGGCCTTGGCGTAGATGACCACGTCGTCCTCCGGGTCGGGGAAGATGGAGCAGTCGGCCACGTTGATGGAGTCCACCTCGTAGCAGGTGAGCGTGGAGCTGGCCACGTCGAAGCCGGACTCGTAGGAGACGAAGCTCAGCCCGTCCTGCAAGGGGTGGGTCGAGACGTACTCGGAGCCGATGCGGTCGCCGTCTTCGTTGTAGAGGGCCTCCTCGCTACCCACCGAGACCTCGTTGCGGTTCATGTCCCAGGTGGCCAAGTCCATGAAGCAGCGGTACTGGTTGATGGGGAAGTCGATGAAGCCGCTCTCGGTGGGCCGGAACTCGCCCTGCCCCTCGTAGAAGTCGATGTGCGCCTTGGCCCCGTAGATGGCGAAGGCCGTGTCGCGCTCGAGCTCGCGGGTGATCACGAAGTCGCAGGAGTCGGAGTCGAAGATGTGGTGCTTGAAGGTGAAGCCGACGGTGTCGGAGCGGATGGCGGCCTGGCTGAAGCGGAAGTCGCCCCGGCCTTCGAGCCCGGTGGGCGAGATTTCCAGGGTGCCCAGGAACTGCGAGGGGAACCCGACCTCCTCGTACATCAGGAAAGGCTCGGCTATCCGGTTGGCTGCGCTTCGGTCGCGGATCTTGTCCTTGATCAGCTCCCAGCCGTAGGCCTCCTGGAAGCGGATGCCCGAGGCCACGTAGAGCGTGTCCTTGAACGGGAGCCAGTAGGCGAAGGCGTTGCGGCTGGTAACGCTCGGGTATTCCGGGTCGCTCTCCTGCGGGTCGATCAGGAAAGAGTCGGAGACGGCCGTCATCTCCTCGGGGAAGAAGAGGAAGTCGTCCGAGAAGGTCTCCGAGGTCATGAACTCGACCACGCCCGAGCCGCGCAGGCCCGCGTTGCTGAGCTTGACGCCCATGTTGGCCATGCCCTTGGGGCCGCTTTCGCTGGGGTAGAGCGGGTAGCGCTCCATGTTGGGGCGCTCGAAGCCCAGCGAGACCACTTCGTCGATGCGGTCGAAGTCCTCGTTGTAGATCGAGTCGATCTGGATGGACAGGGCGTCCTCGATGTCCGGGAACACCGTGGACTTGAAGGTCCCGGGCAGGCTCCAGGCCTGCTGCGAGGTGGTGTCCACCTGGCGGATGTCCAGGCCTCCGAGGTCGCGCACGGTGAAGGGGTCCACCTCGAAGTAGAACTGCTCGCGGTTGTACTCGCCGCCCAGGATCTCCACGTCGCGCCGCTTGAACAGGTCGTTGCCTACCTTTTCCTGGTAGGTGTCGTAAAAGACCCGAGAGGTCGATTGGCTCTCGAAGATGGGGAACTCCTTGAACAGTTCGTCGGACTTTCCTGACTTGTTGCCGGGGTCGTTGATCAGCAGCTCGCCCGAGACGCCCACGATGACCGACTGCACGTAGGTGTTGCGGATGGTCGGCCTGCCGTTGGTCATGATGGGCTTGCCGAAGTTGTCGCGCACGGTGTCCTGCCCGATGCGGATCCGGAGGAAGGCCACGCTGTCGAGCTCCATCTTGAACTCGTCGTAGTCGAACTGGAAGTCGGTCCCCTCGAACTCGAGGCTGCCGGCCACCATGATGCCGTCGAACTGCATGTTCCGGTCCTGCTCTAGGGTTACGGTGAAGGCGTTCGGGTTCAGGTTGTCGAGCTTGCTGGCGTCGTAGGTCAGCGGATCCATAGAATAAGGCGTGTAGTCGCCCGTGGGGGCGGGGTGCATCGACACGAGGCTCTCGTCGAGGCCCGTCTCGGCGTCGAGCTGCGGGGGCGAGACCTCGAGCTGGCTGACGCCCTGGATGTTCATGTCCATGGTGTTCAGGTCGATGGTGCCGATGCGGCTGATGCTCTGGTCAACCATCGAGAAGGGCGACTCCATGCCCAGGGTCTGGGCGTCCGAGTTGGCCATGGCCAGCAGCTCCCAGTGCTCTCGGCGGATGCTGTCCATCGAGTTGATCTTGATCACGTCGTAGTCAACGTCCGGGTAGTGCGTGGCCTCCAGGTAGAGCACCATCTTGTCGAGCACCGTTACCAGGCCGCTCTGGTCGTCGAAGCTGATGTAGCCCTTGGTGGCCAGGTCGTAGAAGGTCTGTATGGCCATGCCCGTCTCCTGGTAGTAGAACTGCCGCACGGGGTAGCCCCGGTACTCGCCGTTGCGCCCCAGGATGACTTTGAACAGCATGTCCATGCGGTTGCTGTAGTCGTGCATCTGGAACATCCGGTAGTTGTCGGGGTCGAACGAGTTGACCGACTCGAACACGGCGTCGGACTTGAAGTAGCCCCGCTGGCCTTCCAGGGTCATCATGTTGTCCTCCAGGTGCCAGATGATCATGTCCACGTTCATCTCCACCCTGTGGTAGCTGTTCACGAAGGGCGCCTTGCCGGCGTTGGTCTGGTCGCGCAGCAGCGTTATCTGGTCTGAGGCCGTGTTGTAGCGGAAGAAGGCCCCGGGGTGGTAGATGGAGTCGGACTGGCCCAGCCGCACGGAGGTCTCGGCCTGCTCGGAGGTGATCTCGCTGTTGCCGATGAAGCTGAACACCCTCGACTTCGAGGTGGCCACGATGCTGTCGCCGTGCAGGATGTCGATCTCGGCCATCACGTTGCCGCCGGCGTAGCCGTCCAGCCGCGCGCCCAGCAGCCGGAAGTCGCCCCGGTAGTTGACGTTCGGGATGATCTCTTCCACGCTCACCGAGTCGTAGGCCATGAACTCGGGGTAGCGCCGCGAGCTGGGCAGGTCGTCGCTGTAGTCCTTCAGCATCTCCTTGATGCGCCCCTTCATCATGTCGTCGATCCGGTGGTGGTACATCATCGCGCTGTCCACCGTGAACTCCATCTTGTCGAGCTCGAACCTGTACTCCGGAGGCAGCTCGGCGTAGGCCTCGCTGTGCGAGAGGCCCGTCCGGTCCCAGTAGATCGTCCCGCCGCGGCCTTCCCAGATGAGCGAGTCCTGGAAGAACATCCCGCTGGCGCCGTGGATGACCCCCGTGTCGCCCCGGGCGTAGTAGCCCAGGTCAACCGACGCGAACTCCACGCCCAGCCGCTGGCCCACCCGCTCGGCCGGGACGACCACGAAGTCGAACTCCCCGTCGTAGGCCCAGTTCATCGAGCGCGAAAGGTAGAGGTGCTTGTTGTTCAGGAGCGAGCTTGCGGCGGCGAACATCGGCTCCAACTGGTTGGCCCGCAGCTTCCGAACCTCGGTCGCGTGGAGGATGTGCGCTTGCCAGGTGTCGAAGTCCGAACGGTCAACCCCGCTCTTCGAGAAGGCCACCACGGCCTCCATGTACTTGTAGAGGGTGGGGTAGGGGCGGGCCCGCATGCTCTTGTGGAGCTTGTCGATCAGATAGATGTATATTTTGTCAATTTGTTCGCCCGAGAAGTAGCCTGACGACTCGGCCGTCCGGAACTGGGCCAGCATGTCCTTGCATTCCGCCTTGTTGGCTTCGGCCCCTTCGATGACGAAGTCCAGCCGCTGCGGTTGGGTCATGGCATTCCAGGCGTCGAGTTCCCGGTCATTCATGACCTCGAATTGCCCCAAGGCTTCTCCCCAGAACAGCAGGGCCAGCATCAGCAATATGGTTCTTTGTGTGTTCATGTCAGTTTGGTTTTGGGTTCATGCGCCAGGCTCCTCGGGCCGGGCCTCACATCCAGTCCATTTCGGAGAAGCTGCTTTCCAGCTCTTCCATGAGGGCCGGGTCTTGCCTGGGGAAGAAGTCGATGCCCAGCATCCGCTCCAGCTCGTCGATGCTCAGGGCCTTGCTGAACAGCTCCGACTCGCTGTCGCCCTTGTTCTCGAGCACGAAGGCCGCGCCCTTGTACCCGCCCTGCTGGCTGATGTCGAGCACCACTTTGTAGTAGCGCGTCGGCACCGAGACCTCGTTGGGCCCGATGCGCTCCGAAATCTCCGACAGCACGGGCCCCGTCACCACGAACACCGAGTCGTTGGCCAAGGCCCACTCGCGCACGCGGCTCTCCAGCCGCTTCCAGATGCCCCGGTTGAAGGCCGGCACCTGCGGGCTGGCGTTGCTGTAGTAGAACGACTCGTTCATCGCGGCCTCCGACCAGGCCATGTCCGCCGCCGGAGCCAGATGGCCGCGGTCGTAGCCGCTGCCGGTATAGTCCTCGTTGCTGGCCGATCCGGTGCTGTTTTTCAGGTTCGGGTCCTGCTCGAAGCTGCTCTCGCGCTCTTCTTCGCCTTCCTCCAGCATCCGCCGGGTCAGCAGGTAGCCCACCCAGTCGGCCTGCTCGTGCTCCTCGATGTAGCGCAGGCGGAAGGCCGTGTATTCCAGCACCTGGCCCGCCGGGCCGCCCGACGGATCGCCCATCGAAAGGCTGCTGAAATCCAAGGCGCCTACGACTTTTTCCTCCTCTTCGCAGCGCCAGAGCACCAGCGCGACGACCACCGCAAGGGCGATGCTCAAAAGCATTTTGCGGCTATCTTTTTTCTTTTCCATTTTTTTCGCTTTGATTTCAAATTTAGTCAATATTCCTTGGCGAATTTTTTTTTTCTTGCTTGTAAAACGCTTTTTTTGTCCAAAAAATGACAAGTGGGAAGCCTATTCGGGCGCCTGGCCCCAAACTTTCGGGGAGATGCCGCGAAAGCCCCTGGCCCGCCGACCTTCGCCCAACTCCCTCATCTCCAGACCAATATCCCATGAAAAAGACCCTATTCATCGCCCTTCTGCTGCTCAGCCTGCCCGCATGGGCCATTCCCGGCCGCCTGCTGCTCGTGGGCGGCGGCACCGAACGAAGCCAGGAGACCGCCTGGAACGCCCAGCCCTACCAGTGGGCCGTCCAGAACGCCCAGAACAAGCGCGTGGCCATCGTGGCCACCGACGCCGAGGACGACCCCTGGCTGCGCGAGTACTTCCTTTCCCTCGGAGCCCACTGGTGCTCGCACCTGGCCCTCGGCTCGCGCGCCGTGGCCGACAGCCCCGCCACCTACGACACCCTGTCCACCTACGACATGGTCTTCCTCAAGGGCGGCGACCAGTACGAGTATTACAGCTACTTCAAGGGAACCCGCGCCCAGACGGCCTTCGAGGAGATCTTCCAGTCGGGCGGAGTCCTGGCCGGCACCTCCGCCGGAATGGCCATCCTTTCCGAGGTCATCTTCACGGCCCAGAACAACACCGTCTATCCCGACGAGGCCCTCGAGGACCCCTTCAACTCCTACATGACCCTGGCCGACGACCTGTTCGACTTCATGCCCGGATACCTCTTCGACACCCACTTCGCCGAGCGCGGCCGCCTGGGCAGGCTCCTGGCCTTCCTCGGCAACCGGCACATCGGCAGCCAGCAGGCCCTGGTCGGCATCGGCATCGACGACCTGACCGCCCTGGCCATCGACACCTCCAACATCGCCACCGCCTACGGCACCGGCGCCGCCACATTCCTGCGCCTCGAAGCCGACGCCAGCTTCCAGCAGCAAGGCCAGGCCCTGACCGCCAGCGGATTGCGCGTCACCCAGCTCCTCCACGGGCAGTCCATCGACCTCGACAACGGGCAGATCCAAGGCTTCGAAAACCAGGCCCAACTGCCCCAAGAATGGGAAGCCCCGCACTGCCCCATCCTCCTCAGCGGAGGCGACCTCCTGCAAACCAACGCCGACATGCTCGCCAACCTCGTCCTGCTCAAAGGCCAGGCGCAAGACCCCATCCTCATCGTTACCGGCCCCGACGACAACAGCGCCAATGCCTTCAAGGACAAGCTCTTGAGCCTGGGCGCCACCGACGTCCGCGTCCTCCGGGCCATCGCCCAGAACATCGACGACAGCCAGGCCCAGGCCGACATCAGCGCCGCCCGAAAGATCCTCTTCCTGGGCAACGACCCCAGCATCCTCACCCTCGACTTCCTCGAACAGGGCGCCGCCGGGCAGGCCCTGGCGCAGGCCCTCCAACCCGAGCAGCCCATCGCCTGCCTGGCCTTCGTGGGCGACAACAGCCGCCTGGCCGGGCAGACCCTCGTGGAGGGCTACGACGACGAAGGCGCCTCCTACTACGCCGAGACCACTTTCGCCCAAGGGCTCGCCCTGCTCCGCTCCGCCGTGGTCATGCCCCGCTCGTTCGAGGACGCCGACTGGTTCGAGAACACCCATACCGGAGTGCCCTACGCCATGGTCCAGAACAACCTGCTCCACGGCTTTTGGCTCGACAAGCGCAACTACCTCGAAATCAATCCGCAAGGCGAGTTCCTGGCCTACGGCAGCCTGCCCGTCATGCACCTGGCCGCGCAAGGCGGAGGCATCGGCGTCTCGCGGCATACCGCGACGGGCAGCTCCGGCAGTCCGCGCCAGATCGCCGGGTTCGAGCACATGGAGCTCGAGGCCCTGCTCCTGCCCCAGGCCATCTCCGCCCTGCCCAACGCTCGGCCTTCCGACGTCCGCCTCTGGCCCAACCCCGCCACCGGCCATTTCCAGGTCGAATGGCCCGGGGCCACCTTCACCACCCAGGCCCACGACCTGTGCGGCAGGCTCGTGTTCCAACTGCCAGCGCACGAGGGCGTCCTGCGCGTGGCCCCGCGCGCCCAGGGCTGGCTCCTGCTCTCGCTCCGCGACGTCCGCACCGGCCAGGTCCGCCACCTCCGCGTCTTCGTCGATTGAGCGGCAAGCCCTCGTTCCCCCAAAGGGCTCGCCAGGGCAATGGCATCCGGCCAGTTTTCGACAAAATCGGGCGGCTTTGCCCATCCCGAAGGGATTGAATGTGGATAGCCCCGGATGAAATCCGGGGGAGCAGAGAACCACCGCGAACCAGAACCCCGTAGGGCTTCAATGCGAAAACCAAGACGTTTCGAGTCAATCTAGCGCGTTGGATAGCAAATTGGTATCAGTTGTGTTGAAACTTGGATGTTTCATTCAACCGTGTTGTAAGCGGGTTGCTCCTACTGTGAATCGAATTTGCGCTACCCACACACTCTTATAAAGAACCTTGGTGGCTCTTTGTAAGAGCGAGTAGCCAGCGCAATGGGGTGGACCCGCATCGCCTTGACCGCTTGCGCGATGAAGCGCTCGAACAGCATCCCGAATCCGCCCCACCCGCGGGGCCTTCGCCCGCCCTATCTTGCCTCCTTCAGTGGACTCACCAGCGCGCGTAGCATACCGCCCACGAGTTCAAAAAACGCCAAGGCGCTTGTTTTTCCAAGGTGCAGTTGTATCTTTAGGCATCGTCAATTTCAAACCCCCGATGATCAAGCCATCCTTCAAAACCGCGGATCTCAAGCGCCAAAGCCGGCAGCCGAACTTTCAAAACCTGTCGATTCGAATTTTGATGGATTGGCGAGGCTTCTGGAGGCGTCCGTTTAATTCCTAATGCACAATGGTTCTCTTGGGTAAGAATCGAGGTTGGTGAAAGTAATGGCGTTATGTGCAATTGAAAAATCTGACACTATTCCAGAAGAAAGAACACAAAGCAAAAAAGATGTAATTTTGCAAAACAACCTATTGATAAAAAAATCGTGAAATGAAAAATAAAAGAACAATAAAAAAAGGAAGTTCTGATTTTAAAACAATCATTGAAGACAATGGCTATTTTGTCGATAAAACAATGCTCATAAAAGAGTTTTTTGAAGACAGTAGTTACACCCTACTCATTCCTCGCCCAAAGCGATTTGGTAAAACTTTGAACTTGTCAATGATAGAACATTTTTTTGATATTCAAAAACCCGAAAGTGCAATGTTGTTTTCGGAATTTGCAATCTCAAAAGAAACTGATTTCTGCAAAGAACATCAAAACAAATATCCTGTTATAAATATTTCATTAAAAAGCATAAAAGAAACAAATTGGGAAAAATGTTTCGATAAATTTAGAAGTCTGATGTCGAAATTGTATCAGAATAACAATTTTTTACTAAGCTCAGATAGGCTTTCAAATATTGATAAACAAAATTTTGAAAATATTATTTCGGAAACGGCAACAGATGCAAAACTTAAAGAAAGCCTTGAACGTTTAAGCGGATATTTGAGAAAGCATTTTAATCAAAAAGCTATTATTTTAGTTGATGAATATGATGCACCAATCATTACAGCATTTAACAATACCAATAGCCCGATAAAATCGCCGGATAAGGAAAATAAAACATACTATGAACATGTAATTAATTTCATGCAAGGTTTTTTAGGGGAAGCCTATAAAGGAAATGACGACAACTTAAAAAAAGGATTGTTAACTGGTGTAATGCGTGTTGGGAGAGAAAGTATATTTTCGGAATGGAATAATTTTGACGTTTTCGGAGTAACCATACCTTATTATTCAAATAGCTTTGGATTTACGCAAACTGAGACAGAAAAAATATTACAGGATTTTGGCTTGTCAGATAGATTGGAAGAGGTAAAAAGGTGGTACAACGGTTATAAATTTGGTGATTGTGATAACATCTATAATCCATGGTCAATCGTAAATTATATCTCGAAAGAAAAAGCCGGCTTTAAACCGTACTGGGTAAATTCAGGAGATTATTCCTTAATCAAAAGCCGAATAATAGAACTTGGAGTAAAAGAAACGATACAAAATTTAATTGAGGGTAAGACTATTGATAAAGAACTGAAGGAAAATTTCATTTTTCAGGATTTTGAAAAAAATACAGAACTTTTATGGACTTTGCTAACGGATAACGGATATTTGACACAAGTAGAAGAAAGCAAATATGGTAACTATAGATTAAGAATACCAAACAATGAAGTAAAAATTGTATTTACCGACATAATCATGAGTTGGCTCAATGAAGAAGTCAAGATTACGAGAGATTTGCTAATCGCCACTTCTGAAAACCTGATAAACAATAGAATTAGAGAATTTGAAAACGGTTTTAAACAGATCATAGGCGATACAATAAGCTATTTCGATACTGCCAAAAAAACAGATAAACAAAGTAAAGAAAAACTAATTACACATGAGCAAATCTATCATGTCTATACACTTGGTTTGCTGACAATTCTTGTTGATGATTATATTATAAAATCGAACAGAGAAAGCGGACAAGGTCGGTATGATATAATGCTCATTCCGTATGAAAAGAATAAAAATGGAGTAGTTATAGAAATTAAAAGCATTGAAGGGCAAAAAGACAATGAAGAAAAAACAAAATTTAACCAGAGAGTAAACCATGAAATAAGCGAAGCATTAAACCAAATTGAAAAAAATAAATACTATGCTGAATTGATTGCAAACAAATTAAAGCCTGAAAATATAATAAAACTTGCAATAGTTTTTGCAGGAAAAGAGCCTTATATCATGAAAATAAAGGATGAATAAAAGATAAAAATGCACATATCATGCTATTGGACTGTTTTATATCCGCTTCGCACACAAAAAACAGTCTCAAAAGATTGCCGTCATTCGAATTTTGACAGATTGGTGCGGTGTCTGAAGCTGTGCATAAAATTCGTAATGCACAATGGTGCTTTTGGGTGGGAATTGAACGGTGGAAGCAATGACGTTGGCTGCAACAAAAATGACTTTGAGAATGATTTGCTAGGATTTGAATAAAACAACAAAAATCATTAAATTTGCATAAAAATAAAATATATGCAAGAATCTGAAAATAAAATAGGAATAAAAGAAAAATTCATAAATCCATTCACGGATTTTGGATTTAAAAAAATATTTGGTTCAGAGCCAAATAAAGATTTATTGATTGACTTTCTAAACGAACTTTTGAAAACAAAAGAGAAAATCAAGAATTTAACTTACAAAAAAACTGAACATTTGGGTTCAACCGACGCTGATAGAAAAGCCATTTTTGATTTGTATTGCGAAAATGAAAATGGTGAAAAATTTATTGTGGAATTACAAAAAGTCAAACAGCAGTTTTTTAAAGACCGAAGTTTGTATTATGCAACTTTTCCAATTCAGGAACAAGCGATCAAAGGAGAATGGAATTACGAACTAAAAACTGTCTATTGCATTGGCATTCTTGACTTTGTATTTGATGATCAAGACAAAAATAAATTGGTTGTTGATGAAATAGGACTAATAAGCAAAAAGACAGGAAAAGTATTCAATGACAAATTATCTTTTGTTTATGTCCAGATGCCAAATTTTACAAAAACAGAAGATGAATTGGAAACTCACGAAGAAAAGTGGTTTTATTTGTTGAAAAATTTACATAAATTCGATAGAATACCTTCAAAACTACAAGATAAAATATTTAAGAAAGTATTTAAAATTGCTGAAATTGCAAAGTATTCAGCAGAAGAAAAACAAAGATACATTGATAGTTTAAAATTCTATCTTGACTTAAAGAACTCATTGGATTATGCAAAACACGAAGGGAAAATTGAGATAATCATTGAAATGATCAAAGAAGGAATGGACAATGAATTGATCAAAAAATTAACAAAGCTTTCCTTTGAAAGTATTGATAAAATTCGCAATCAACTGAATATCAAATGACAACAACATTGCATGAGATGTTTGCGAACTTTTGCGGTCAATTTGCGCGATGAAGCGCTTGAACAGCATCGCGAATCCGTCCCACCCGCGGGGCCTTCGCCAGCCCTATCTTGCCGCCTTCCTTGGACGCACCAGCGCGCGTAGGATACAGCCCACGAGTTCAAAAAAAATCGCCAAGGCGCTTGTTTTTCCAAAGTACAGTATGTATCTTTGGGCATCGTCAATTTCAAACCCCTGATGAACAATCTACCCTTCAGAAACGCTGATGTCCAAGGCCAAAGCCGGCAGTCCAACTTCCAAAACCTGTCGATTCGAATTTTGACGGATTTCGGGGTTTCTGGAGTTGGGCATAAAATTCGTAATGCGCAATTGTGCTTTTGGGTGGGAATTGAGGATGGTGTAAGTAATGACGTTAGGCGAAAGGTTGAAAATACCCAGAATCAAAGAAAAGACCCTTCGAAATATTAACTTTGCGTCAAGAAAATAAATAAATGACAGATTTAATAGTACATAAAATAAACATAGCTCATTATAGACTAATTGAGTTAACCAAACTTGCCGACCAAGCCAAGCCTTTCTATGATTGGATAGAAAAGCATGCTAAAATTGTAACCGGTTCACACAAATCTTTTAACGAAATCATATTTAGTTGTACTAAAGAACAACTAAAAGATATTGTTCAAGATTGTTATCTAGACACCAATGATGAAAAGCCGTTTCTGTTTGACGGAATTGGGAGAGTTTACAATCATTCAAAAGTTTGCTTTTATTTTTTTGCTTGGATAATAAGAGATGCCCCTCAACAAAGATTATCTCCACTAATTTCTAGAATGCAAAAAGCCAATGATGTAAAGAAATTTAATGCAGAAACAGACTCTTTAACCGAACTAATATTTGAGTACAGAAGCATAGTTAAAAACTTTGAATGGGCAACAGTAAGAGAAATTGTTATCGACCGTCTTGAAGGTTCAAGAAGAAGCATAAGTGGACACCACATTGAAAGTAATGTAAGAACAGGATTAATTACAGCAATCCAAAACTTCTTTTCAATTTACAATAACTACGGAAAATTCAAAAAAGTAGAAATTGCAGACAAACAAATAAAGGTTGGAAGACATACTGTTGATGTTTCCGCTAAGCTCTATCCCAAAAATGGTAGCGAAGCAATAAATCTTCTGATACCCGTAAAAACCAGAGAGACAGAAGGCGGTGGTCACTCGCACATTTTCTCAAGAGATATACTATCAGCAATAACGGATATAAAGAAGGAGCTTGATAATTATCAGATTGCAGTAATTAGGGTCTGCTGAAAAGCCCGCAATCGACTAGATTTCAAGAAATTAAGTCCAATTTTCTTTGGCCAAGTGCAAGATTATTGGTATCT
>JAIFMG010000001.1 GCA_020048645.1 Bacteroidota bacterium
AGTTTGCCAGGTGGCCTGGTCTCATTGGGATGGCTCTCAATTGGTTTGGCTCCTTGCGAGACTCTTCTTCAAATTTCGATCCCCAAAAAAACTTCGTGCTCTTCGTGTTTTTCGTGGAAAAAATCGAACATTGGTTTCAGATTTAACACAATCTAATTTCAAAGTCTTACTTATTTGATTTCCTACTAAGGTTTTAACCAAAAATAAGGTCTTGTGCCCCTGTCTTCAATGAAAACCTTAGTAGAGATCCTAACAAGCGATTGTTGCCATGAGCGTTCATCTCTATCCCAATGGAGCACGGCGCTGGCGATGGACGCGCTTCACCATCGGGGGCGGCCATCGCTCGGTTGTTTCGCCCTTTCAGGGCTGGTTGCTTGGGTGGCTGGCGCTCGATGGGCTTCACCCATCGCTACGATTGGGCGCCCCTTCGGGGCTTCCTCGGCGAAGGGGCGCCCAGATGGAAGAGGCGTAGCCCTGGCATCTTCGAGAGGGGCCTTGCCCAGCCCTCTTTTGCCAATCGGCATAAGCCGTGGAGAGCTGCTTTTCTTCGTCCAATTGGGGATAGTCCTGATGGACCTGGGCCATCCGTTGGCCCAAACCGAGGTTGGGCGAGGCGAAAGCAGACGGAAGCCGGATCAAATGAACGCATGTTCATATGTTTTTGAGCAGTGCGCGGTGTTATGAGGACAATCGCATCCCTTTTTCGAAATATGGGCTTAGTCCCTGATTATCAAAAAAAATGAAAAGAACAAGAAACCAAAAAGCGGCGCAAGCCCTGGTTGGGCGCAAGTTAGAATGGTTTTAAATAACGGAAAGGCGTGAAAAAACGGGAAAACGCGGGGCGCAAAACATCTATATTTGTCAAGCAGCTCCAATTGAAAAATTCCAATCCATGAACATCCTCTTCGTCTTGATTCCGGCGAGCATCCTGATCGCGGGCGCCTTCTTGGGGGCCTTCCTCTGGGCCGTTCGCGACGGGCAATGGGACGACGACTACACGCCCTCGGTGCGGATCCTCTTCGAGCAGGAGCCATTGGAAAAAGACCAAGAAGTCAACGACGGATCCACGGAGGCTCCAAGCACAGCACACCCAAACTCAAAATCCTAATACAGTATGCAGACGGACAAAACGAATCAGGACCCGACGGCCGTCGCCAACGACGGACTGGTGGAGCACTTCGCGTACGACAACAAGATCGTGAAGTACTTCGCCTACGCGACCATCTTCTGGGGCATCGTCGGGATGTTGGCCGGGCTCCTGGCAGCCCTCCAGCTCGCCTTCCCGGTGTTCAACTTCGAGCTGGCCTACACCTCCTTCGGGCGGGTGCGGCCGGTCCACACCAACGCCATCATCTTCGCGTTCGTGGGCAACGGCATCTTCATGGGGGCCTACTACTCGCTCCAGCGGGTGCTCCAGACGCGGATGTTCAACGACAAGCTGAGCCTGCTGAACTTCTGGGGCTGGCAGCTCATCATCGCCACCGCCGCGGTCACGCTGCTCATGGGCTTCACCACCTCGAAGGAATACGCCGAGCTGGAATGGCCGGTTGACATCATGATAGCCGTGGTGTGGATCACCTTCGGCTGGAACATGCTGGGCACCATCATCAAGCGCCGGGTCAAGCACATCTACGTGGCCGTGTGGTTCTACATCGCCACCTGGGTGGCCATCACCATGCTGCACGTGGTCAACTCGCTGGAACTGCCCGTGGGGCCGTTCAAGAGCTACAGCGTCTTCGCCGGGGTGCAGGACGCGCTGGTGCAGTGGTGGTACGGCCACAACGCGGTCGGCTTCTTCCTGACCACGCCCATCCTGGGCCTGATGTACTACTTCCTGCCGAAGATAGCCAACCGTCCCGTCTATTCGTACAAGCTCTCCATCGTCCACTTCTGGGCCTTGATCTTCATCTACATCTGGACGGGCCCGCACCACTTGCTTTACCAGTCCCTGCCCGACTGGGCCCAGTCGCTCGGCGTGGTCTTCTCGGTGATGCTCATCGCCCCGTCGTGGGGCGGCATGGTCAACGGCCTGGCCACCCTCCGGGGCGCCTGGGACCGCGTCCGCGACAGCGCCGTGCTCAAGTTCATCGTCGTGGCCGTGACGGCCTACGGCATGTCCACCTTCGAGGGCCCCATGCTCTCGATCAAGAGCGTGAACGCCCTGAGCCACTTCACCGACTGGACCATCGCCCACGTCCACATCGGCGGCATGGGCTGGAACGGCTTCATGATTTTCGGCATCCTCTACTGGCTGATTCCCAAGATGTTCAACACGAACCTGTACTCGGAGAAACTGGCCAGCTTCCACTTCTGGATCGGCACCCTGGGCATCCTGCTCTACGCCGTGCCCCTCTACTGGGCGGCCTTCACCCAGACCCTGATGTGGAAAGACTTCAACGAGTTGGGCAAGCTGGCCAACCCCATCTTCCTGGATACCGTTACGCAGATCCTGCCGCTGTACCATACCCGCGTGCTGGGTGGCCTGCTCTACCTGACGGGCGCCGTGGTCATGGTGGTCAACATCTGGAAGACCATCGCCGCGGGCAACTGCCCTGACGACGAGCCTGCCAGCGCTCCCGCCCTGCGCCCCCTGGTCGTGGCAGCCGCCAAGGCCGAAGGCGAAAGCTACCACCGCTTCATCGAGCGCCGCCCGGTGCAGTTCACCATCCTCTCGCTGGTGGCCGTGGCCATCGGCGGCATCGTCGAGTTCGTGCCGCTGTTCGCCATCCAGTCCAACGTGCCCACGATCGCCAGCGTGCGGCCCTACACCCCGCTCGAGCTCGAAGGGCGCGACGTTTACGTCTCCGAGGGGTGCAACACCTGCCACTCGCAGCAAGTCCGTCCCTTCCGCTCCGAGACCGAGCGCTACGGCGAGTACTCCAAGGCCGGCGAGTTCGTCTATGACCACCCCTTCCTCTGGGGCTCCAAGCGCACCGGGCCGGACCTGGCCCGCTCGGGCAACCCCAACAGCCTGATGAAGAAGACCAACTTCTGGCAGTACAAGCACCTGGTCAACCCGCAAGAGATGACCAACGGCCAGTCCATCATGCCTCCCTACCCCTGGCTGGCCGAAAATGAGCTGGACCTGGACGCCACGCCCGCCAAGATCCGCGGCATGATGACCCTCGGGGTGCCCTACGCCGAAGGCTACGACACCCAGGCCGTGGACGACCTGCGCAAGCAAGGCCAGGAAATCGCCGCCGACCTGCGCGGGCAGAACATCGAGGTCAGCGCCACTTCCGAGATTGTCGCCCTGATCGCCTACCTCCAGCGCCTCGGACGCGACATCAGCGAGGCCGCCCCCGAGGCCCAGGCCAGCGCCGCAGAAGGGCAGGACGACAGCTCAAAATGACGGACCCGTGGGCCGTCCTGGCCCGGACGCGCGTCCGGGCCAGGACGCCCACGTCCTTTTTCAAATCTTGAAAACAATCTCCAATCCTCGCGAAAATGAAGCTGAGCAACTACTTGGAACACATCGAGAACATCGAGATTTTCCCCATCGTCGGGCTGGTCATCTTCATGGCCTTCTTCGTGCTGCTCCTGCTCTGGGTTTTCAAATCCGAGAAAGCCGTCATGGACGAGCACGCCAGCATGCCTTTCGATGAGCAGGAGATTGAGCTTCAACACAAAGAACAAACCCAAAACTCGAATCGTCATGGCCAGTAAAGTCAAACCTACCTTTCATGTGCAGGAGCAATACGACTCCAAGCTCATCACAGACCATGAGTACGATGGTATCATGGAACTGGACAACGACCTGCCCCCTTGGCTCATGTGGCTCTTCTACGGAACCATGTTCTTCGGAGCCTTCTACTGGGTGCATTTCCACACCTTCGGCATCGGCCCCTCGCAAGCCGAGGAGTACGCCCTCGAATCCGAAGCCTACGAAAAGACCTACAACGTGGCCAACGACAACGCCTTCAACGAGTCCGCCGTGGCCCTCTACACCGACCAGGCCCGCGTCGCCGCAGGCAAGGAGCACTACCTCAAGGCAGGCTGCAACACCTGCCACGGCGGAGCCGGCGAGGGCATCGTGGGGCCGAACCTGACCGACGCCTACTGGATCCACGGCGGCTCGCCCAGCGACGTCTTCAAGATGCTCAAGTACGGAAACCTCGCCAAGGGAATGCCTTCTTACAGCGGGCAATTCTCGGACGAGCAGATCGTCGAGCTGGCCAGCTACCTCCAGACCTTCCAAGGCACCCAGCCCGCCAACCCCAAGGCTGCCGAGGGCGAGCTCTACTCCGGGGCCGCGCCCGCCCAGGCGCCCGCGGCGACCGACTCGGCCACTGAGGCCGAGACGCCCGCCGATTCGCTGGCTCCGGCGCAGGAACCTGCCGCCGAGCCTGCGCAAGGCTAAGCACCCGAACTTGTTTTTTTGGCCCAGGAAGACCAAAAACTAGCGCACTCCAACCTCTTTTCCCATCCAATCACCTGGCCATGTCCTACGAAAACGAAGAATACAGAGACCGGCTTTCCACGGTTGACAAGGAAGGCAAACGCATCTGGGTCTATCCCAAGAAACCCTCTGGACGGCTGCACACCTACCGATCGGTACTGGCGGTCTTCCTCCTGGCCTTCCTCTTCGGGGCGCCCTTCCTCCATATCGACGGCGAGCCGTTCATGCTGTTCAACCTCCTCGAGCGCAAGTTCATCCTCTTCGGGATGGTCTTCTGGCCCCAGGATTCCTATCTGTTCTTCCTGGCCATGCTCTCGGTCATGGTCTTCGTGGTCCTGTTCACCACGGTCTATGGGAGGATGTTCTGCGGATGGATCTGCCCGCAGACCATCTTCATGGAGATGGTCTTCCGCAAGATCGAGTACGCCATCGAGGGCGACGCCCCCCAGCAGCGCAAGCTCGACAAGCAGCCGATGAACTTCGAGAAATTTTGGAAGAAGGGCCTGAAACACGGCCTCTTCTTCCTGATTTCCATCCTGATAGCCAACACTTTCCTGGCTTGGATCATCGGCACGGAGGAGCTCTCCCAAATCATCACCGACCCCATCGACCAGCACGCCAGCGGCTTCACGGCCATGGTCCTGTTCTCCTTCGCCTTCTATTTCGTCTTCGCCAAGTTCCGCGAGCAGGTCTGCATCGTGGTCTGCCCCTACGGCCGCCTGCAAGGCGTGCTGCTCGACCCCGACTCGGTGGTCGTGGCCTACGACTACAAGCGCGGCGAGCCCCGCGCGGGCTTCAAGCGCAACGAGAACCGCGCCGAGGCCAACAAGGGCGACTGCGTAGAGTGCAAGGCCTGCGTGCAAGTGTGCCCCACCAACATCGACATCCGCAACGGCACCCAGCTCGAGTGCATCAACTGCACCGCCTGCATCGACGCCTGCGACACCGTCATGGAAAAGCACAACCTGCCCAAGGGCCTCATCCGCTTCGCTTCCAAGAACCAGATCGAGCAGGGAGACGACAAGCTGGCCTTCACAACGCGCACCAAGGCCTACGTGGCCGTCTTCACCGTCATCTTCGCCTCGCTCATCTACCTGATGACCAACCGCGCCGACGTCGAGGCCACCCTCTTCCGCACCCAGAACCAGCTCTTCCAAGAACTGCCTGACGGCAGCGTCAGCAACATCTACAACATCAAAATCATCAACAAGACCCGCGACACCAAGCAGCTCGACCTCCGGCTCCTCTCGCACGAAGGCGAAATCCGCCTGGTGACCGGAGACCTGACCGTCGAGCCCAAGGGGGCCACCGAGCGCGTGCTCTTCGTCGTCCTGCCCAAGGAGGCCCTCGACGGCAGCTACACCAAGCTCGAGTTCGGCCTCTACGAGGGCGAACAGTTGCTCGACACCTACGAAGGCGCCTTCCAAGGCCCCGAAAAACCCCTGGACCCATGAACATCCGAAAGCACCTCCACTGGGGAAACGCCATCGTGCTGGTCTTCGCCATCTTCATCGGCACCGTGGTGTTCCGAATTTACCTCAGCGTCCAAAACTTCCCCGAACTGGTAACGCCCGACTACTACGAGCTTGAGCTCGCCCACCAGGAAGTCATTGACAAGACCGACAACGCTAGGCGGCTGGGCGGCACTTTCGAGGTCTCGGCCGACGACGAACAGGTCCGCGTGCGGTTCCCCAACACCCTGATGGGGGAAAAGCCCGAAGGCACCATCGTCTTCTACCGCGCCTCCGATTCCTCGCTCGACCGCAGCTACCCCATGGACATCAGCCCCGAGGCCGAGCAGCGCTTCCCCATCGCCGACTTCCGCAAGGGAACCTACAAGGTCAAGGCCGAGTGGACCCTGGCCGGCCGCGCCTACCTGCTCGAAAAGGAGTTCACGGTCTGGAAGGAAAACCCCATACGATGATTCGAGGCGCCGGGCACTGCCCCGTCGCTTCTCACAAACAACCGTTTCGCCATGTTGGAGATTTCAATCGGCGCCCTGGTGCTCGGCCTGGCCGGAAGCCTGCACTGCGCCGGGATGTGCGGCCCCATCGCCCTGGCCCTGCCCCTGGGCGACCGCCGCTGGGCCGGAAAGACCTTCGGCAGCCTGCTCTACAACCTGGGGCGCGCGCTGACCTACGCCGTCATGGGCCTGGCCTTCGGCCTCCTGGGGCAAGGCATGGCCCTGGCCGGCTTGCAGCAGGGCGTCTCCATCTTCGCGGGGGCTTTCATGCTGCTCTGGGTGCTCGTCCCCTGGGTGCAGACCAAGACCCAGCGCACCGAGGCCACCATCGCGCCTTGGGTCGGGCGGCTCAAGCAGTCGCTGGCCAAGTTCTTCTCGCGGACTTCCTACAAGGCCCTCTTCAGCATCGGGCTGCTCAACGGATTCATCCCTTGCGGCCTGGTTTACATGGCCTTGGCCGGAGCGCTGGGCACGGGCGACGCCTTGCTCGGGGCGCTCTTCATGTTCATCTTCGGCCTGGGAACCCTGCCCATGATGCTCGGGCTTTCGCTGGCCGGCAACATGCTCAGCCTGTCCATCCGGCAGACCTTCACCAAGGCCGTGCCCTACGTGGTCGGCTTCATGGGGCTGCTCTTCATCCTCCGCGGCCTCGACCTGGGCATCCCCTTCCTCAGCCCGCCCACCGAGAAGCTCACGCCCGCCGCGCACGAACAGCCCATGCAGGCCCTACCCGCCGCCTCGGACCACTTGCAGGGGCACTGCTGCCAGCCCAAGTAGAAGGCCGCCAGCACTTTGGCGCGCCCATCGCCTCGCTGTTTCGCTCGGCGGATTGGTTTCTGGGCCTGGGCTTCCCGAAAATTCGTAATTTCGCGGCTTGATACATGGCCCGGGCATGCCTGCCCTGCCGAAACTGCCACAACCCCAAACGATCCTCGAAGCGATGCCCAAACTCACCATCCCCGAAGCCATCCGCCAGCAAACCCAGTACAAGCGCAAGTATGGCCCGGCGCAGATGTTCGACGCCTTCGTGCAGATCCCCAGCGCGCTGGGCAAGATGCTCGGCAACCGCGGCCAAAAGCTGGTCAGCAACGCATGGGTCGAAAGGATACAGTTGGCCGTTACCGAGGTCAGCGGCTGCGCCGCCTGCTCGTATGCCCACACCTACATGGCCCTCAAGCAAGGCATGAGCCAGGAAGAAATCAGCAGCTTCCTGAGCGCCGACGGCCAATTCGTGCGGGCCGAGGAGGCCAAGTCCATCCTGTTCGCCCAGCACTTCGCCGAGATGGGCGGACGCCCCCGGCAGGCCGCCTACCGCGCCCTGGTCGATGAATACGGCCCCGAAAAGGCCCAAGTCATCTTCGCCGCCGCGCAGCTCATGATTGTCGGCAACATCTCTGGGCTTCCCTTCAGTGCCCTCCTTGCCCGGCTGGACGGCAAGCCCTACGCCGACAGCACCCTATTCTATGAACTTGGTATGCAAGTAGCTGGTTTCCTGGGGCTTCCCCTGGCGCTGGCCCTTGGGCTGCTGGCCCTGGCCCTTCCTTATCCTGGCCGCCGGCTCTCTCGCGACCAGGACCACTGATACGCCTTGAAACAAGAGGTGTGCAACATGGCATCATTAAGGTTCCTAGATTAGTTTAGCCTAAAAGCCGAAGACGGCTTTCTGGAGCTGGCAGTCGTTGGCCTGGCCTCTCGCCAGCGGTCGCCGCGGCTCGTTCCAGTGGGCTTCCCACTGGCTTTCGGTCTGGAAATCAAAACCTTGGTAGTGCCGGCTCTGTTCGCGGGTGATGCTCGTAGGCGCGGTGGCCCGCGCCAGCCCGCCCAGCAGGAGCAGAATGGAGAAAAGTAATGCTTGTTTCATGTCGCAAAACGATGTGGAAGTGAAAGTTCGCAGGCCTCGATCGGGGAGCTGTCCACAAATTAGGCAAAAAACGGGAATGTCAAGCCTCTTGGGAATCAAAATCCTCGAAGGGCACGAAAGGAGCATCATGCCAAACCGCTGCAACGATGTTTGCCGCTGTTCGCTCCTTTGTGAAAAAACAGGTTCTTGAAACTACTTTGTGGAAAAGCACGTGCATGTCACGGATTGGGCCGATTGGCACGGAAAAATCATTGAAATTCAACAAATGTTCAACACCTGTTCCCTATTGGTTCCGAGTCTCAACAGGTGAGTTTTAATCACCCGATTGTTTTAGCAAAAAGGAAAAACTATTAGTTGTCCAACCATTTCTTAAAATCACTTAAGTAAGGATTCAAAATTAGCTTAGTCTAAATGGGGAGAATTTGATGACGAG
>JAIFMG010000207.1 GCA_020048645.1 Bacteroidota bacterium
TTTCTACAATCATGTCGCCCCTTCGGGGCTTGCCATCGCCGCGGCGGGCTGAAGCCCGCCGCAATTGATTTTCTTGCGCTGGGGATGCCGGGCAAAACCCCGAAGGGGTGGAATGATTGTAGGATGACGCGTGTTGGTTGGAATCGGAACCCCGAAGGGGTGGCCTGATCCGCGCCTCAATGGGCCGCGATTTCAGCCGGTTCGTCCTCACGGTTGTTTCGCCCCTTCGGGGCTTGCTTTTTTGGGGTGGATCCGTTTTCTACAATCATGCCGCCCCTTCGGGGCTTGCCATCGCCGCGGCGGGCTGAAGCCCGACGCAATTGATGTTCTTGCGCTGGGAATGCCGGGCGAATCCCGAAGGGATGACATGATTGTAGAATGAAGCATGTTGCTTGGAATCGGAACCCCGAAGGGGTGGCATGATCCGCGCCTCGATGGGCAGCGATTTCAGCCAGCTCGTCCTCGCGGTTGTTTCGCCCCTTCAGGGCTTGTTTATTTTGGGGTTAAATCGGCTTTCTACAATCATATCGCCCCTTCGGGGCTTGCCGAAGCATGACCTCATCAATTGCGGCGGGCTTTAGCCCGCCGTGCAAATGTGCTCGGAAAGACCCCCAAACCCCCTGAAAGGGGGCTTTTTCCACGGCGAAGCGTCCTTCTCCCCCTTTCAGGGGGTCGGGGGGTCTCGCGGCGCACCGCCGCGGAAACGTTTCCAAGTGGCTGGTCGCCACGTTGGAAAGTTTCCACAGCCGCCGCGAACGACTCGCGGGCAGGAACGAGCAACGAGATGACGCTCTCAGTCAAAAAGCCAAGGGATGGGCGGAGATTTTCCGAGGCAAGGATGCCTCGTACCAAAATCCGCCCACCATCGGCTTTTCGACCCGCCGGTTTCGGCGGATGCGGGACGCGGGGCGGGACTGGGAACGAAACTGGGCACGCGGCCTTGGACACGTGCCTACGGTTCGAAAGTCCCGGTGCTGGCTAGGCGGAAACCCAGGTTGTTGTTCCTGTTGCCTGGCGAGTTGTTGTTCCGATTGGCCACGCGGCAGTTGGACGCGTCGTTGTTCCAGTTGCCGCCGCGGTTGACACGGTTCGAGCCGCTAACGCCCAGCGTCCACTCCGTTGAGGAACAGCCTTCTCAGCGCGAGGCTGTCCAAGTTCTGCAAATGCTGCCAGTGCCCATTCATGGTGTCAAGGAAGCGCGGCTCGGGCAACAGGCCGATCCTCCAGAGCCGCTCCTTGTCGCGGATCCTGGCGAGCGAGCGCCTGAGGCACTCGGGCTTGACCCGAAGGGCATGCGTGAAGACGCGGGCGCCAAGGAAGCTGAGCCCGTTGGCGGCCTGGTTGATGTAGGTGGCCTCCTCCTTGATGGCCAGTTTGAGCTTATCGGCCAGGAAATCGCGAAGCCGGGGCAGGTCGTCCTTGAGACGAGACTTTTCAGGGGCGAAAAGGACGAAATCGTCCATGTAGCGAAGATAGCGCCCGTGGTGCGCCGATCGCTTGACGAAGTGGTCGAAAGGGTCAAGATAGACGTTCGCCAGGAACTGGCTCGTCAGGTTGCCGATGGGCAGGCCCTTGTCGAGGCGTCCGCCCCAACCCACGACGTGCTCGACCACCTCCATCAATCGGCGGTCCTTGACCTTCCGGGCCACAAGCTCGACCAGCGTCTGGTGGTCGATGCTCGGGAAGTAGGATTTGATGTCGCTTTTGAGGAACCAGCGCGCCTGGCGGAGGAAGTCCTGGGCCCGCAGCAAGGCCTTGTGGGTGCCCTTGCCCTTGCGGGTGGCGTAGCTGTCGTGGATGAAGACGCGCTCGAAGATGGGCTCCAGCACCGAAACCAAGGCATGGTGCACGACCCTGTCGCGGAAAAGGGCCACCGAGATCACCCGCTCCTTGGGATCGTGCAGCGTGAACTGGCGCAAGGGCCCCGGCCGGTAGCTGCCCGTGAGCAGCTCGTCCTGGAGCTGGAGCAGCTCCTGGTCGAGGTGGAAGAAGAAGGCCGCCCCGGACCGGCTCCTGCGGGTGCCCTGGCGGGCCATGCGGTAGGCGCGCCAAAGGTTGGTCCAGGAGCTGAACCTGTCGAAGAGGCCCCCTACCCTTCGCATGACTTGAGCCAGCCTCCGCACATCTTGCCCACCGTATCCATCTCGCGGACCACGAAGGCATGCTGTTCCAAGGAAAGGTACCGCCGGTCGGCACAAAGCCGGAGCAGCATCCTCGCCTTCTCGATCTCGATGTTGACCCTCCTCAAAAAGGGGGCCTTCTCCTTGCTGTAGATGGCCTCCACGAGCAGCTCCGTGATGTCGAGGCCCAGCGCGGCCAGACGGTTGGCCACCGAGAACCTGGCGTTCTTGGGCATCTTGTCCACCCGGTCGAGGATCCAGGCGTAGGTCTTGTACCAGTGCTCAAACACCGGGTAGTGGTTCGGTAGTCGGGCCATTTTCTTCTCCTTGGGTTGGGTGTGTCGCCTTGGTTTTTTCAGAGTGGCTGGCCCCCTTGGGCTTGCCCACCTCGGGCTGGCGGATGCCCGCCATCACTTCCAGTATCTGCTTGCCGTAGCTGTCCAGCTTGCTCCGACCGAAGCCGCGCACTTTGGACAGGCCCTGGAGGCTTTTCGCGCCACTCAGCACCATCTCGCTCAACTGCGCGTTCGTGGCGACCATGTAGGCAGGCAGGCCCTTGCGCCGCGAAACCTCCAGCCGCCACTGGCCCAGCAGTTCGTACTGCCGCTCTTGCTCAGGGCTCATCACGGGCTTGTCCGAGGCGTCTGGGCCGCCATCCGACGGCGCCAGCGGCTCGTAGCTCAGGGCGACCGAGCAATAGTGGCGGCCGGCTTCCTCAAAAAAGTTGAACTGGCTCGACGTGACCCGATGCCGCAAGCTGAAGCTCGCCAGCTCCCGATCGTCGTACTCGCCCATCTGGCTGTCGAAGCGCAGCGTCAGCAAGCGTATATGTTGCCCTCTGGTCGTCATATATGGCGCGTGTGTGGTGCCCCTAGCCCATCGGACTTAGGGATTCGGTTTCTTCTGACTTCCCGAAGATAAGCAACAAATCCTCACGAAAAAACGCCCAGCCAGCCGACATCCTTGTCTTATTTCCCTGATTGCCTGCGCCTTAGCCAGATACGTGCCCTAGGGCACCGCACGATTGGGCATTTCTATCGCCTTTTTTCATCCAAAATCGCAACCTGCTGATTTCCAAGCTGCTTTTTTTCGAAGAAAATTTGGTGGTCTCCTCGTTTGAATGTATAATGTAGAAGGATTGAAAAAGCCGTGCCCCTAGGGACACGGCTCGGCAAAAGGTAAGAAGGCAGAAAGAAGAAGGTTAAGGAGTCCTGGCTAGGCGGAAACCCAGGTAGTAGCTCCTGCCGCCCGGCGAGTAGTAGAACCGAAGGGCCACGCGGCAGTAGGACGCGCCGCCGTGCCAGCTGCCGCCGCGGTTGACACGGCCCGAGCCGCTGTTGGCTCCCCTTGGGTTGGTCTGAGCGCCGGAGGGGTATGGGCCGTACCAGTCGGAGCACCATTCCAAGACGTTGCCGCTCATGTCGTACAGGCCCAGCCGGTTCGGGCTTTTCTGCCCCACGGGGTGGGTCTTGGAGCCTGAGTTAGCCGAATACCAGGCATAGCCGCCCAGGCTGCCTTCCGAGTCCGTTCCCGCGAACTTCGTCCGCCCGCTCGAGCCGCCGCCCGCCGCATACTCCCACTCCGCCTCTGTCGGCAGCCTGTAGGTCTGCCCCGTCAGCGTGTTCAGCTTGCGGATGAAGGCCTGCACGTCGTCCCAGCTCACGCTCTCCACCGGGCAGCTCGGGCAGCCCTGGAAGCCGCTGGGGTTGGAGCCCATGACCGCCTGCCACTGCGCCTGGGTCACCTCGTACTTGCCCATCTGGAAGCCCGAGACCGTAACCTGGTGCGCCGGAAGCTCATCCATCGTGAAGCTGCCGCCCGAGATGGAGACCATCGAGGCCTGGAGGTCGCGCACGGCCTGCGGCACCTGCGGCGCCTGCTCCAGCCGCTCAATCGCCTGCCGCGCCTCGGCAAGGTGCAGTCCCCGCGGGTAGTTGCGGATGTAGCCCTCGTAGAAAGCCTTGCTGTCCTGCCGCTTGGCTGCGGCGTAGGCGTCGTCGTCGGTGGCCAGCCGCTCGATCGCCTGCCGGGCCTCGGCAAGGTGCAGGCCCCGCGGGTAATCGCGAATGTAGCCCTCATAGGAAGCCTTGCTGTCCTGGCGCTTGGCCGCGGCGTAGGCGTCGTCGTCGGCCTTCGTAGCCAGCCGCTCTATCGCCTGCCGCGCCTCCGCCAGGTGCCTGCCCTGCGGATGCTCGCGGAGGTAGCCCTCGTAGGACGCCTTGCTGTCCTGCCGCTTTGCCGCGGCGTAGGCGTCGTCGTCGGCCTTCGTGGCCAGCCGCTCCATCGCCTGCCGCGCCTCGGCAAGGTGCCTGCCCTGCGGGTAGTCGCGGATGTAGCCCTCGTAGGAAGGCTTGCTGTCCTGGCGCTTCGCCTCGGCGTAGGCGTCGTCGTCGGCCCGCAGTTGGGCGTCCCCGGCCACGCGGGCGCTGTCGGCGGCAAGGCGCTCCAACTGCTGGCGGGCGCGGTCGCGGTCCGCTCTATTCATCCCGCGGGCCTGGGCCGAGGCCAGGAACAGGCGCAGGGAGGACAGGTCGGCCGTGGGGGCCAGGCTGTCGTAGGCCAGGGCCGCCAGCAGGGCCGCCAGCGCCGCCTGTGCATCGTCCTGCCGCTGGCCGGGGTTGCGCCGCTGGAAGGCCCGGTTGGCCCAGTCCAGCGAGACCCGTGCCTCCGCGGCCTTATCGCCGTCGGGGTGCTGCTGAAGAAATTCCTCGTAGCCCTCGGCCGAGCCCCGCGCCAGGGCCTCGCGCCAGTGGTCTTCCTCGGTAGGCCGCGAAGCCCAGACCAGCAGCGCCACGAGCAGCGCCGCGCCCAGGCCGATGGCCGCCCACCTGGCCCCGGGTGGAAGCGGGCGCCGCGCCGGGCGGGCCTCGGGAGCCGCGAGGGCGGGCGGCCTCGGCGGCAGGGCTTCCGGCTTGGGCCTGGGAACGGGGCCGTCGTCGAGCAGGGTGGCGTCGCCCGCGGCGGGCTGGGGCGCGGCGAGCGCCCGTGCGAAGGCCCCGCAGTCCTGGAAGCGGTCGGCCGGGTCCTTGGCCGTGGCCTTGTCGATCGTGGCCTGGAGGTGCGCGGGGACATTCCCCGGGAGCCGGGGCAGCGGCTCGTTCACGATCTTCAAGAAAATGGCGAAGTTGCTGTCCGTGCCCGCGTCATAGGGCGGGGCGCCCGACAGGAGGTGGTGCAGCGTCACCCCCAGCGAGTAGATGTCCGAGCGGTGGTCGGCCCGCTTGCTGTCCTGGACCTGCTCCGGGCTCATGTAAACCGGCGTGCCCATCTGCGCCCCGGTGTGCGTCAGCTCGCCCCCCCGCCCGCCAGCTTCGCGATGCCGAAGTCCAGCACCTTGGGGCTGCCGTCAGGAAGCACCATGATGTTCGACGGCTTGACGTCCCGGTGCGTGTAAGTGTCTGAAAATCAATGACTGGTTTTGAGATTTGGGTGTCCCGCGCTATATTTGTGCATGTTTTTACGAAAAAAGAAAAATAAATCAGGCAGCATATCTGTCCAGATAATATCAAAGTCAAGGGGCAGGTATAAAGTTGTCAAAACGATAGGCTCTGGCAGGACTCAGCAGGAGGTGCAAAATTTAGAATATTTGGGTAATCAGGAACTTGAACGCTTGTCGATGCAACCCAAATTATTCATTTCAGAAACAGATACGATGATTGATACGTTTTTTGAGGCATTGAGCAATACGAGCATTCGAGTTGTAGGTCCAGAATTGATTTTTGGAAAAATTTATGACAAGGTAGGCTTCAATGAAATTGAAGAGGAACTATTTCGACATTTGGTCATTTCAAGACTTGCATTTCCGTTGAGCAAGTTAAAAACCATCGAGTATCTATATCGTTATCAAGGCATTAGCTTAAACATAAATACAGTTTATCGCTTTTTAGACAAGCTAAACAATCAACTGAAGGATAAAGTTGAACAAATCGCATTTAACCATACAAAACAAGTTTTAGGCGGAAATGTCAGTGTTGTTTTTTATGACATGACAACACTTTATTTTGAGGCTTCCGATGAAGATGATTTGCGAAAGACAGGTTTTAGCAAAGACGGCAAACACAGCAATCCTCAAATATTTTTAGGCTTATTGGTTGGCATAGACGGTTATGCGATTGGCTACGATATTTTTGAGGGAAATACTTATGAGGGACACACTTTGATTCCTTTTCTTGCAACAATACGCAAAAAATTCAATTTGAATAAACCTGTTGTGATTGCAGACTCTGGACTTTTGTCAAAAGACAATATTAAAGCCTTGCAAGAACAGGAATATCAGTACATACTCGGAGCAAGGATAAAAAATGAGACCAAAGACGTTAAAGGCAGAATATTGAAAACAAGATTGAAAGATGGACAAATTCGGTCTATACAAAAGGATCCTGACACTCGAATAATCATAAGCTATTCCGACAGAAGAGCCAAAAAAGATGCCCACAACAGAGAACTCGGCTTGAAACGCCTTGAAAAGAGAATAAGCTCTGGAAAGCTGACTAAATCAAATATAAACAACAAAGGCTATAACAAATATCTAAAATTTGAAGGTGAAGTTTCAATAGAAATTGATTACGACAAATTTGAAAAAGATAGCCAATGGGATGGTCTGAAAGGCTACATCACAAACACAAAACTATCAGATAAAGAGATAATTAAGAATTACTCAAATCTATGGCATATCGAAAAAGCATTCAGAATGTCTAAAACAGATTTGCGAATACGTCCGATATACCATCGTCTCAAAAGTCGAATTGAAGCCCATATTTGTATCTCATTTGCAGCTTATTGCATTTACAAAGAACTTGAAAGGATATTGTATAAAGGAAAATCGAATCTGTCAGTAGAAAAAGCAAAAGAACTCACGCATAATATCTATGAAATATCATACATGCTACCGGAGTCTAAACATAAAAGGACTAAACTTTTAAAAATGGATGACCAGCAAGCAGAACTCTATCGACTTGAACAGGGGTGCCGCGGTGGTTCTCGGCTCTCTCGGATTTCATCCGGGGCTATTCATGTTCAATCCCTACGGGATTGGCGGAACGGCCTGATTTTGTCGGACGCTGGTGCTGCGGGGCATTTCACCCATGAGCGCAACTTGGCATGAAAAAGGCCGCTCCCTTTGGGGAAGCGGCCTTTTTTGGCGGAACCGGTGGGCGTCTCAGGGCGCCAAGACCAGCGGCTGGGTGGCCCATCGGCCATCGGACGCGCGCAGGCGCAGGAGGTAGGTCCCGGCGGCGAGGCCTTCGAGGGAAAGCTCGGGGCTTTCCGCTTGGAGGCTGGGCCCGCTCCATTGGCGGACCATCGCGCCGGCGAGGTCGAAGAGGGCGGCCTGGTCGGCGCGGATTCCCTCGGGCAGGCGCAGCCAGGCGCGGCCTTGGCTGGGGTTGGGGAAGATGCCGACTTCGAGCGGCAGGATCTGCGGCACGCTGACGGCCCAGAGGTTGAACAGGACCGAGTAGGCTCGGGTCGTGGTGCCGTCTTGCGCCGTTACGGTGATGGTGGCCGTCCGCTGGGCCTCGGTTCCCTCCAGGTTGGTGGGGTTCTGGAGGATGAAGTCGGCGTTGGGGTCGTTGAGGGTGACGGAGACCTGGGGCATTCCCTGGCCGCGGGGCCAACTGTGGACATAGTTGATGGTGTTGGGATGGAAGCCCGGGATGGTCTGCCCGTTGATGCGCAGGTCGCTGAGGCGGGCGTCCTGGCTGGCGGGGGCCAGGTCGAAGGTCACGGCATATTGCCGGGTGGTCTGCCCGTCCTCGGCCGTGACGGTGAGGGTGGCGGTGCGCTGCTGCTGGTCGCCCGCGAGGCTGGTGGCCTGCTGGGTCTGGAGGCTGGCGTAGGGGTCGTTGGTCGTGCCGCTGACGTTGGGGATCTGCGTGGTGCCGAAGGGCAGGGTCACGAAGTAGGCCAGGGTCTGCGGGCTGAATCCGGCCACGGTCTGGCCACTGACGCGCAAGTCGCTGAGCGAGGCGTCCTGGCTGGCGGGCAGACGGAAGAACTCGACGGTGTAGGCGCGCTGGGTGGTGCCGTCCTCGGCCGTTACGGTGAGGGTCGCGGTGCGCTGCTCCAAGGTTCCGTCGATGCTCTGGGCCTGCTGGACGCTGAGGCTGGCGAAGGGGAAGTTGAGGGTCCCGGCCACCAGGGGCACCTGCTGGGTCGAGAAAGGCATCCCGACTTGGTAGGTCAGGGTCTGGGGGTTGAAGTTGGCCACGGTCTGGTTGTTGACGCGCAGGTCGCTGAGCGAGGCGTCGGCGCTGGGCGGCTGCCGGATGAACTCGACGGTGTAGGCTCGTGTGGTGGTGCCATCCTGGGCCATGACGGTGAGGGTCGCGGTGCGCTGCTGCTGTGTCCCGTCGAGGTCGGTGGCCTGCTGGATCTGGAGGCTGGCCTGCGGATGGTTGGTGGTGGCGCTGGCCACGGGGATGTTCTGCTGCGTGAAGGCCACGGGGAAGGTGTAGGTCAGGGTGTTGGAAGAGAATCCGGCGAGGTTCTGCCCGTCGATGCGCAAGGCGGCCAGGCTGGCGTCGTCGCTGGGCGGCTCCACCTGGAACTCGACGGTGTAGGCGCGGGTGGTGGTGCCGTCCTGGGCCGTGACGGTGAGGGTCGCGGTGCGCTGGGCCTGGCTGCCGCTGAGGCTGGTGGCCTGCTGCACCTGGAGGCTGGCGCTGGCGCTGGTGGTGGTTCCGGCGACGCTGGGAATGGCGGTGGTGCCGTAGGGCAGCACGCGGGTGTAGCTGGTGGTGCTGGGGCTGAATCCCGGCAAGGGCACGCCATCGACGCGGATGCTGGACAGCGAGGCGTCGCTGCTGAGGGCGTCCACGGGCACCTGGAGGCTGCGGCTGTCGTTGCCCTTGTCGTTGTAGGCGTAGAAGGTGAAGGCGACGTCCTGGGGGGTGTCGAAGTCGTAGTCGGACATGTTCCAGGGCGTGATGATGAAGTTGTCGTCGGCGGTCTCGCGGTCGAAGTTGTAGGGGCCGTAGGTTCCCCAGTCGTTGCCCTGGTTGTCGGTGATCTGGACGAAGACCTGTGCGGCGAATCCGCCGAAGGGCGCGTCGATGTCCACCTCGAAATCCCATTGCTCGTAGTTTCCATCCTGGTCCTGGTCGATGGTGTTGATGGCATAGACCTCGTAAAAGACCGGGGCCTCGTAGTAGGTGTCCACCCAGAGGTTGAGGGTCTCGACGTCCTGGCCGGAAGAGTTGAAGGCCCGGAAGGTGAACAGGACGTTGGCGGGGTTGGGCATGTCGTAGTTGTCGTAGCTGAAATCGGTTATCAGCACGTTGTCGGTGTCGGTCTCGCCCTCGAAGTCGAATGGGCCGAAGGTTCCCCAGTCGTTGCCCTGGTTGTCGGTGATCTGGATGGAGACGTCGCGGGCTAGGCCACCGATGCCGTCGATGTCGATCTCGAAGTCCCAGAGGTCGAAGCGGTTGTCGGCGTCGAGGTCGGAGGTGTTGACGGCCACGACCTCGTAGAAGGTGGGCGCGAGGGCGAACTGGTCCACGGCCACGGTCTGGTTCTCGGTATCCTGGCCATAGGCGTTGTAGGCCTTGAAGGCGAAGTTGACCGGCTCTCCGGAGGCGAAGCCGTAGGTCTGGTAGGAGAAGTCGGTGATGAGGATGTTGTCGGCATTGCCCTGGCCCTGGAAGTCGAACGGCCCGAACGGCCCCCAGAAGTTGCCCTCGTCGTCCGAGACCTCGATCATGACGTTGTCGGCGATGTCGCCATAGTAGGCGTCGATGTCGAGCTCGAAATCCCACATTTCGAGGAACTGGTCTCCGTCGAGGTTCTGCGGGTTGACCACGTAGGCGTCGTAGAAGACGGGATAGTCGGCGGGCAGGTCGGCGGGCAGGTCGTAGTAGTCGTAGTAGCTGTACCCGATGTCGTTGTAGGTGTAGAAGTAGAAGTCCACGTAGCTCTCCTGGGCCAGCCCGGGGACCATGAAGTCGGCCAGCACGATGTTGTCGCCAGATTGCACTCCGACGAAGGTGTAGGGCCCGAAATCGCCCCAGTTGTTGCCGAACTGGTCCTCGACGCGGATGAACACCCCGGAGGTGAAGTTGCCGAAATCGGGGTCGATGTCGATCTCGAAGTCCCATATGTCGTAGAATCCATCCTGGTCGCCATCGCCGGGGTTGGTCATGAAGATCTCGTAGAAGGCCGGCGCGTCGCCCGCCTCGGGGGCCCTGCCCTCCGGCCGCGGGCCGAAATCCCGGCTCGGCTTGGGCTCATCGCCATGTTCGAGGCCCTGCCCCTGCGAGGCCGTTACCCGCGGCCGCGCCGCGTGGGCCTCCGCGGCCAGCGCCGGACGGGCGACCGAGCCCGGCCCCTGCTCCACGCGCAGGCTGGCGCGGGCCTCGGCCACCGGGCCGCGGCGGCCGGGGCGCGTGCCCTGGCCCTGCGGAAGCGCCGTCGGCACCACCTGCCCGCGCTCGCCCGGGAAGAGCTCCACCTTGGGATCCCGCCCTTGCGAAAGTCCCTGGCCCTGAGTGGCCACGCGCTGCGCCAGCGCCGGCGCGGCCGCCAGCAGCATCAAGGCGAACAAAGTCGCCATCCGTCTGGAAATCTGTAAGTCAAGGTATCTTTTCACCATCGTCTGTTGTGTTTTTTTGGTTCATGCCAACGCGGCCCGGGAGCCCACCTGGACATCCCGCCTCCGCAAAGGTAAGCCAGCCGCGGGCAGGCCGTGCGGCCATTAACAGACATTAGCAAGATTTCACGATCCGGTGAAGGCCGCCCCCGGCGCGCGCCACCCTTCGAAAAGCGGGAAGGGCCTCGCGGCCCTCCCCAGAAACAACTCACAAACCAAAACGATGGAGCGGAAGACCTCTTGCCGCCCTTTCCGCCCGAGCGGCTCAATGCTTGAGGTACTGGCGCGCGTAAGCGTAGGCGATCGTGCCCAGGAAAGCCCCCCCGAGCACCACCAGGATGACCGAGAAGCCACTGCCGATGAGCGAGTACATCGGCCCCGGGCAGGTGCCGGCCAGCGACCAGCCCAGCCCGAACAGCAGGCCCCCGGCGATGTAGCGCACCATGCCCGGCTCCACCGGGACGATCGCGACGGGCGTGCCGTGGATGTTCTTGAGCTGGAACCGCTTGGCCAGGAAGGTGATGAGCGCGCCCAGCACCACGGCCGAGCCGATCACCCCGAACATGTGGAACGACTGGAAGCGGAACATCTCCTGGATGCGGTACCAGGAGGCCACCTCCGACTTGATCAACACGATGCCGAACACAAGGCCGACAAGCAAGAATTTCAGATGTTTCATGGCCAGTCTGTGTTTCTTTTTTAGAGGTTCAACAACAAGGGCAGCAGGAAGTTGGCGCCGATGGTGCCTCCCACGAAGAAGCCGATGATGGCTATCAGGGAGGTCAGCTTCATCTCGCTCAGGCCGCTGATGGCGTGGCCCGAGGTGCAGCCGTCGGCGTAGCGCGCCCCGAAGCCGATCAGGAAGCCGCCCAGCACCATGATGCTGAAGCCCTTGAGGCTGAAGAAGGCCTCCCAACTGAAGATCTCGGACGGCAGGTACGCCTGGCCCGGGTTCTCCAGGCCCAGGGCCTCCAGGCTGGCCACGGCTTCCGGGCCGATGCCCACGCCCGAGTGGTCGGTCAGCAACTGCATGGCCACGAATCCACCCATGAAGATGCCCAGGACCAGGAAAAGGTTCCAGGACATGGCCTTCCAGTCGTAATCGAAAAATGAATTGATTTTGCCCAAGCCCGAAGCCGCGCAGGTATGGCGGATCGCGGACGAAAGCCCAAGGCGTTTTCCGAAGAACATGACCGCGGCGTAAGCCACCGCGATCATCGGCCCGGCGACATACCAGGGCCACGGCTGTTTGATGAATCCAATGATTTGCTCCATGCTCGATTCTGTTTTTCTCTTTTGGGGATGCGCATTTTAAGATGCGCTTTTCTTTTTTTTGTTTGGGGTTTTTGAAGCGGTTGGGGCGATGGACTTGCCAAGGACAAAAGAAAAGGCCCCCTCGAAGCAGGTTGATAGAAGCGCTTGGAAGGGTTTTCGGTTGACTCCGAGGGGGCTTTTCAGGACGAGCGGAGGCCAGGGGCCAGGCTCAGAGGGTCGATGGGCAGACGTAGTCGGTCTTCTCCAGCTCGGTCTGCGCGGCGATGGCGTCGAATCCGCCTTGGATGTCCACCACGTTCTTGATGCCGGCGCGCTTGAGGATGGATGAAGTGATCATGGACTTGTAGCCCGACTTGCAATGCACGAAGTACTCCTGGTTCTTGTCGAGCTTGTCGAGCGACTCGTTGACGAAGTTGAGCGGGAAGTTCTCGGCGTTGATCAGGCGCTGCGAGAGGAACTCGGTCGGGGTGCGCACGTCCAGGACGTTGACCTTGCCGCCCTTGGTGCGGAAAATCGTCTCGAACTCCTGGGGCGTGATCGAGGGGATGGCCTCCACGGGCTTGCCGGCGTTCTTCCAGGTGGCGAAGCCGCCGTCGAGGTAGCCCACGGCGTTGTCGTAGCCCACGCGGGCCAGGCGCATGACGGCCTCCTCGCCCCGGCCTTCCTCGGCGATCAGGACGATGGGCTGCTTGAGGTCCTGGATCAGGGTGCCCACCCAGATGGCGAACATGCCGCCCAGGCCGATGTTCATCGAGCCTTGCACGTAGCCCTTGTTGAACTCCTGCTGGTCGCGGGTGTCGAGCAGCAGCGCGCCCTTGGCCAGGTGCTCCTCGACCTGCTCGAGGCTGAGGGCCTTGTTGCCCCGGCCCATGACCACGTCCCAGCTCTCATAGCCGGACTTGTTCAGCATGGCGTTCTTGGAGAAGTACTGGGGCGGAGGCAGGATGCCGTGCGTAACCTTCTCGACGAAGTCCTGCTTGGGCATGGGCTGGAGGGCGTAGTTCACCTTCTTCTGGTTGCCCAGGGTGTCGAAGGTCTCGGCGCTCATGCTCTTGCCGCACGATGAGCCCGCGCCGTGGCCCGGATAGACCACCAGCTCGTCGCCCAGGGTCATGACCTTGTTCCACAGCGAGTCGTAGAGCATCCCGGCCAGGTCCTCCTGGGTCAGGTCCGACTTGACGGCCAGGTCCGGACGGCCCACGTCGCCGATGAACAGGGTGTCGCCGGTGAAGATGGACTGCTGCTTGCCGTCCTTGTCGAGCAGCAGGTAGCAGCTCGACTCGAGGGTGTGCCCGGGCGTGTGCAGCACGCGGATGGTCGCGTCGCCCAACTGGAACTCCTCGCCGTCCTCGGCCTGGTAGGCCGGGTAGCCGGTCTTTGCCGTGGGGCCATAGACGATCAGGGCGCCGGTCTTGGCCGCCAGGTCGAGGTGGCCCGACACGAAGTCGGCGTGGAAGTGCGTCTCGAAGATGTACTTGATCTTCGCGCCGCGCTCCTGGGCCATCTGGATGTAGGAATCGACGTCGCGCAGGGGATCGATGATGGCGGCTTCGCCGTTGGACTCGAGGTAGTAAGCCGCCTCAGCGAGGCATCCGGTGTACAACTGATCTACTTTCATGTTGCTGGTAAGGTTTGAGGTTTATGATTTTGTTTGAAATGTTTCCTTGGAATGAAAAACCGGGGGAATCAGGCCGAGAGGATTTCCTTGGCGATGATGTAAACTCCCATGACCAGGACGAACCAGCCGAAGCCCGCCTTGAGCTTCTTGCCGTCGATGTAGCTCGACAGGTAGCCGCCCAGGAAGATGCCCCCCACCGACAGGGCCGTTACGATGAGCATCAGCCTCCAGTCGATGGAAGCGCCCGTGCCCAGGTCGCCCGCGAAGCCGAAGAGCGACTTCACGGCGATGATCAGCAGCGAGGTGCCCACGGCCAGCTTCATGGGCAGCTTGGCCAGCACCACCAGCGCGGGGATGATCAGGAAGCCGCCCCCCGCGCCCACCAGGCCCGTTACCACGCCCACCACCGCTCCCTCGAGCAGGATCATGGGGTAGTTGAAGGCCAACTGCGAGACGTCGTCGTTCTGGGCCTCCGGACGCTTGTCGCGGATCATCGAGGCCGAGGCCAGCAGCATGATCACCGCGAAGAAAAGCATGATGGCGATGCTCTTGGTCATCTCGAACTCCCCGGCCGTGAAGATCGAGTCCGGGATGGCCGGGACCAGGTAGCGCCGGGTCAGGTAAACGGCGATGAACGAAGGCACCGCGAAGACGATGGCCGTCTTGTAGCTCACCAGGCCCTTGGCCATGCTCTGCCCCACGCCCACCAGCGAGGTGGTGCCCACGATGAAGAGCGAGTAGGCCGTGGCCAAGACCGGGTCCACACCAAAGAGGTAGGTCAGGACCGGAACCGTCAGGATCGAGCCGCCCCCGCCGATAAGGCCCAGGGTTATGCCGATGAAGACTGACGCGATGTAGCCGAAGATTTCCATGTCCGAGGGGTTTTGTTGCTGCCGGGAGGCTTGGAGTTTCGTTCTTTAATATGAACGTTTGGTCATTTGTTTTTCCAAAAAAAAGCAGCTCAGATGAAGCTGCATTTGTCCATGCAATTGAAGATGTTGAGGATGTTGCGGTCCGCGAGGTTGTAGAGGATGTTCTTGCCATTGCGGGTGCAGCTCAGGATACCCTTGTCCTTCATCTTCGAGAGGTGGTGCGACAGCAGCGACTGCTCCGTCTGGGTGCGCTCCATGAGCTCCTGCACGCTCAAAGGCTCTTTCTGCTTGAGGCACTCGAGCACGGAAAGGCGCACGGGGTGGCCGATGGTCTTGAGGATTTCGGCGGTTCTTTCCATACGGGCGGCGTGTTGTTCCAAATTCAGTCGGGCGAAGGTCATCTCTTGTTCCTTTCGTTTGATGCGACAAAATTATGAAATATCTTTCATATGACCAAACTCGCATTTGATATTTTTCCATCCGAATTTCAACAAACCGCTCAAGCGATTGTGCCAGAGCCGATTAGCTCTTCGCCGTCGTACCAGGCGGCGAACTGCCCCGGGGTGATGCCCCGCTGCGGCTCGTCGAAAGCGATGAAAAGGCCCTGCCCGCGGACGTGCAGCGTGGCGGCCTGCAAGGCCTGCCGGTAGCGGATGCGGCACAGGAAGCGGGCCGACTGCCCCGCCTCGGGGCGCCGCTCGGGCCGCAGCCAGTGCTCCTGCCCCGGCTCGACGCGCAGGGCCGGGCGGAACAGGCCGGGGTGGTCCTGCCCCTGCCCAACGTACACCACGTTCGCGGCCGTGTCGATGCCCACGACGAAGAGCGGCTTGGGCTTGCCGCCGACGTTAAGGCCCTTGCGCTGCCCGATGGTGAAGAAGTGCGCGCCCGGATGCGTGCCCACCACCCGGCCCATGCCCGGCGCGAAGCGGAAGTCCGCCGCCTGCTCCTCGAGGCTCGCGCCGCGGGGCGCGAAGGCCGCGGCGTCGGCCAGAAGCTCCACGATGGGCCCCGTCTTGGGGCGGAGCTGCTGCTGCAAGAAGGTGGGCAGGTCCACCTTGCCCACGAAGCAGATGCCCTGCGAGTCCTTGCGGGTGGCCGTGGCCAGGCCCAGCCCCTCGGCGATGGCCCGCACCCGCGGCTTGAGCAGGTGCCCCACCGGGAAGAGCGCCTTGGCCAACTGCCCCTGCGAGAGCTGGCACAGGAAGTAGCTCTGGTCCTTGGCCGGGTCGGCCCCCGCCAGCAGCCGGTACACGGGCCTGCCGTCCGGGCCCGCGATCGTCTCCTTGCGGCAGTAGTGGCCCGTGGCCACGTAGTCCGCCCCCCGGGCCAGGGCCGCGTCCATGAACTCGGCGAACTTGATCTCGCGGTTGCACAGCACGTCCGGGTTGGGCGTGCGCCCCCGCTCATACTCGGCGAACATGTAGTTGACCACCCGCTCGCGGTAGGCCCCGCTCAGGTCCACCACCTCCAGCGGTATCTCCAGCCGGCGCGCCACCAGCCGCGCGATCAGCAGGTCGTCCTCCCAGGGGCAGTCGCCCGAGAGCGTGCCCTCCGTCTCGTGCCAGTTTATCATGAACAGGGCCTCCACCTGGTAGCCCTCCTGCTTGAGCAGGTTCGCCGCCACGCTCGAGTCCACGCCGCCCGAAAGCCCTACGATGACCTTGCCTTTTTCCATCCGAAACCTGTCTTTGTTGCCGGTTCGCTTGAACGCCCACCCGGGGCCAGCCCGCGAAGTTAAGCCTTTCGCCCGAAATCCGAGCCCCCGCGGCCTGCCCGAAAATCCTTAGCTTTGCCTGCCGCGCCCCCGCCCGAGGGGCGCCGCCGACAACTTTCCTACAACAAAACAACAACCTGACAAAATGGACAAGAGAACCTTCCTCAAGACCGGCGCCCTGGTGGGCGTGGCTTCCCTGATGGGCGCCGGACAGATCGCCCGCGCCGAGGGCGAAAAGCTGGCCGCCTACGAGCCCATCGACAAGTTCGTCGGGCCCGACGGCAAGTACGCCCTGCCCGCGCTGCCCTACGGATACGCCGACCTCGAGCCGAAGCTCGACGCCCAGACCATGGAGCTGCACCACAGCAAGCACCACCTGTCCTACGTCAACGGCCTGAACGCCGCCACCCAGAAGATCGCCGAGGCCATCCAGGCCGACGACTTCTCGCTCATCAAGCACTGGGAGCGCGAGCTGGCCTTCCACGGCGGAGGCCACTTCCTGCACGTGCTCTTCTGGAACAGCATGACCAACAAGCCCACCGCCAAGACCGAGACCCTCGACAAGTACCTGCGCGACTCATTCGGCTCCGAGGAAAACTTCCTGCGCCTGTTCAAGGCCGCCTCCAACTCCGTCGAGGGCTCCGGCTGGGGCATGCTCTGCTACCAGCCCCTGGCCGACAAGCTCGTGGTGCTGCAGGCCGAGAAGCACCACAACCAGTCGCAGTGGCTCAGCCTGCCCATCCTGCCCATCGACGTCTGGGAGCACGCCTACTACCTCAAGTTCCAGAACCGCCGCCCCGAATACACCGACGCCTTCCTCAGCGTGGTCAACTGGGAGAACGTCTCCAAGCGCCTGGAGCGACTGGTCGAGGTCTTCAAGTAAACCGAGCGCGACAAGGCCGCGCCCTGCCCAAGCCCCGGGCAGGGCGCCCGCGCCTTGGCCCAATGGATGCCTTCTTCCAAAACACCAAAATCGGGAAACTTTTCACGCAACTCTGATTTATGGCCAAAAAAATTTCTATTGATAGAAACGCATCTTCGGCGAAGCGTCTCTCGGCTGGGTTTCGGTGGCGGCCTCTTTCGTGGGTTTTCGTTCTACGAATAGAAAGCAATTTTAACTTTCATCAACAAATATCAATTTTGTTTTCATATACCCTTATCAATCAATCTATTGCCAAATAAAAAAACTTATTTTTGTCGAGCAATCCAATCCATCGAAAAAAATTTCTATCGATAGAAGACAAGCCAAGAAAAAAGATTACCTTTGGAGAAGGAAGAAAGAAGCAAAGCCCACACAACCCGTTTCTATCAATAGAAATCAAAAATCCCTCAAAAAAAACATGCTTTTTTCAAGATAAAAAACCAATATCGCCAAAAAAATGAAAGACCTCCAGCCCCAAGTGTCCGCCATCTTGGCGCGAAGCCCCGGCGAAGACGACTTCGCCGAGCGACACATGGCCCTGGGCCAGCTCATCGCCGACGAGCTGGAGCGGTTCGAGAGCCTCGACAGCCTGCTCGGGCACCTGGCCCGGCTGCTCGGCAAGGGCTACGGCAAGGCCAACCTGGCCGACATGCACCGCTTCTACCTGACCTACCGCGAGCACCCCGGGCTGCTCGAGCTGGCCAAGGGAATCGGCTGGTCGCACAACCGCAAGCTCCTGGCCGCGGGCCTCGACATGGAGACCCGCGGCGAGCTGCTGCGCATGGCCGCCCAGCGCAAGCCCAGCGCCAAGGCCCTGGAGCTCGAAATGGCCTCGCTCCTGGGCCAGAAGCACCTCCGCCGCGAGGGCTTCCGCATCCACATCGAGGCCCTGCGCGTGCGCAACTTCAAGTCCGTCGTCGAGCTCGACATCAGCCGGCCCAACCCGCTGACCGTGCTCGTGGGCTCCAACGCCTGCGGAAAGTCCAACATCCTCGGGGCCATCGACCTGCTCTTCCAGGCCTACTACAGCGGGCCCGAGAAGGCCTTCGACGACCGCGGGGGGCCCCGCGTGGCCAACTTCCGGCTGCCCGACGCCGACATCGAGGTCAGCCTCCGGGCAATGGCCAAGGAGAAGCCCAGCTTCCGGCACCTGGCCGCCACCCGCGCCAGCCTGCGCGCCGAGCTCAAGGACCCCCGCAACCACCTCCTGGCCCGCAGCTTCAGCTTCCTGCACATCAAGGACGGCGCCCTGCCCGGGCCCAACCCCGAGCTGCTCGACCGCCACGGGGCCAACTACCGCGACGTCCTGGCCTCCAGGGTCCTGGCCCACGGGCCCACCCGCGAGGCCTTCCTGCGCCACCTGCGCCGCCTGGTGCCCGACCTGGCCGACCTCCGCGCCGAGCGCAGCCCCATCGACGGCAGCCTCCAGCTCTTCCTGGCCGACCGCAACTACCCCGGCGTCAGCATCCCCCACACCCTGGCCTCCGACGGCACCCGCAACATGCTCATCCTCCTGGCGGCCATCTTCCAGAGCCAGACGCCCCGGTTCATCTGCATCGAGGAGCCCGAGAACGGACTGCACCCCAGCGTCCTGCCAAGCCTGGCCGAGACCCTGCGGGCCATCTGCCACGAGGAGGGCCACGCCATCTGGCTGACCACCCACTCCCCCACCCTGGTCCGCGCCCTCCGCCGCGAGGAGCTGCTCGTGGTGGACAAGCGCGACGGCCAGACCCTGGCCTGGAAGGCCTCCGAGAGGCGGTTCGACAAGTACTTCGCCAAGGGAGACCTGCCCCTGGACGAGGCCTGGCTCACCGACCTGCTCGAAGGAGGGCTGCCATGACCGGCGTCGGCTTCATCTGCGAGGGCAAGTCGGAGTGCGCGCTGGTCAGCTCGCCCAACTTCAAGAGGCTGCTCCGCGATTGCGGCCTCGAGCTCGTGGCCCGGCCCATCGACGCCAAGGGAGGCGGAAACCTCCTGCCCCGCCACCTCGACAAGCACAACCGCCGCCTCAAGGACGCCGGGGCCGCCAAGATCGTCATCCTGGCCGACCTCGAGCGGCACCCCTGCCCCCGCGAGGCCGCCCGGCGCATCCGCCCCGACGCGAAGCTCCACCTGCTGGCCCTCTCGCGGACCAAGATCGAGAGCTGGTTCCTGGCCGACGACCAGAGCCTGCGCGCCCTGACCGGAAAGGCCTTCGACGGCGACCCCGAGGCCCTGGACCAGCCGGACCAGGAGCTCAAGCGGAGGCTGGCCGAGACCGGCAGGCACCGCGCCCTGGGCCACGCCGACATGGCCGAGCTCTGCCTGGCCGCCGGTTTCGACCTCGCCAGGGCCCGGTGCGCCAGCGCCCAGCGGCTGGTCGATAGGCTGCGCCAGCTCGGCAAGGCCCCGGCCAGGCGCCGGTGAGGCCCCCGCGCCCGGGGAAACGCCGAGGCCCGGCGGAACCGCTTCCGCCGGGCCTCGCAATTCGCGGACGGGCCGCCAGGCGCCTCAGGCCTGCTCGGAGGCCTTGAGGCCCTTCTCGTAGATTTCCATCGCGGCCTCGCTCATGCCCATGGCCGAGTAGCCTCCGTCGTTGTAGAGGTTCTGCATGGTCACGCGGCGGGTGAGGTCCGAGAAGAGCGCCACGCAGTAGTCGGCGCAGTCCTCGGCCGTGGCGTTGCCCAGGGGCGAGACGCGCTCCGAGAAGTCCATGAGCGACTTGAAGCCCTCGATGCTGCCGCCGGCGGTGGTCAGCGTGGGCGACTGCGAGATGGTGTTGACGCGGACCTTGCGGTCGCGGCCGTAGATGTAGCCGAAGCTGCGGGCGATGGACTCGAGGGCGGACTTGGCGTCGGCCATGTCGTTGTAGCCGAAGAAGATGCGCTGGGCGGCGATGTAGCTCAGGGCCACCACGGAGCCTCCCTCGCTGATGGCGTCGAGCCGGTAGGCCGTCTGGAGCAGCTTGTGGAAGGAAATGGCCGAGATGTCGAGGGTCTTCTCGTAGAAGTTGTAGTTGGCTTCCTGGTACTCCTTGCCCTTGCGGACGTTGAGCGACATGCCGATGGAGTGGAGCACGAAGTCGATCTTGCCGCCGAGGATGTCCATCGACTCGCGGAAGAGCTTCTCGAGGTCCTCCACGCTGGTGGCGTCGGCGGGGATGACCGTGGCGCCGCACTGGTCGGCAAGCTGCTGGATGGTGCCGAAACGCAGGGAGACGGGCACGTTGGTCAGGGTGAAGGTGGCGCCTTCCTGGTGGGCGCGCTCGGCCACCTTCCAGGCGATGGACTGTTCGTTCAGGGCGCCGAAGATGATGCCTCTTTTGCCTTTGAGCAGGTTGTAAGCCATGATGTCTTTGGATTTTGTGTAGAAGGCAAATGTAGGCATTTTCCATTTGCCCGCCGCCACGCGCCCGCGTTTCGGGGCGGCCTGGGGCGGGGCCCGCTTCCGATTGTGCCCAATAAGTCTTACCTTTGGTAGCGCCTAGCCCCAAAGCCCATGCTCCTGCCCGAGATCCTGCTCGAACTCGTTACCCAAGACCTCCCCGCTGCCCTGCACGACCAGGGCGGCCGGGTGCTGCTGGGCTCCTCGGGCCTGGCCTCGGGCCTGCCCCTGCCGATACCCTGCCAGGGCTTCGGGCAGGGGGCCATGCTGGGGGCCTGGTTCGACAACCCCTGGCAGGGGCGCAGCCTGCTGCTGGGCGGGGGCATCTTCTTCAGCAGCTTCGGGGCGGAGGCCCTGGCCGAGCACAGCCGGCCCCGGCTGGCCCTCGACAAGAACCGCCGGCTGGTCTGGGCGAACCCCGCGGCGCGGGCGCTGCTGGGCATCCCGCAGGACGCGGAGACGCTCTGGCCCCTGTCGCGGGTGCTGGGCCGGAGCAGCCTCAAGGAGTTCTGGCCCTGGGCCAAGGCCGCCCTGGCCGACGGGAAGACTCCGCCGCCGCCGCTGGAGCTGGACCTGGAGCTCGCGGGGCGCCCAGGCGGGCCGACGCTCTGCCGGCTGGAGGCGGGGCCCTGCCCCGGCAACTCCACCGAGGACCTGCTGGTCCTCATCGACCCCAAAGGCCAGGAGAGCCCGCCGGCACCCCTGCCGGAGCTCCTGGGGCTGTTCTTCGAGCAGGCGCCCGTCGCGGCCATGCTGTTCGACCAGGACCTGCGCCTGAACCTGGCCAACGGGGCGGCCCGCTCCGACTGGGCCCCGCGCGGCGACCGGGACATCGAGGGCCTGCCCATCGCCGAGGCCTTCCCCGGGGCCAAGGCCGAGATGGTCCGCGAGGCGGCCCGCGCGGCCCTGGAGAAAGGGCGGGCGGTCTTCCGCCCCGGCACCGCCCAGGGCCTGGAGGTCTGCCTGCTGCGGCTGGAAAGGCCGCCCGGGGCGCCCTGGCTGGGGGCCGTGGCCACGCCGACCTCGCCCGAGATGGACCAGTTGCTCCAGGCCCAGCGCAACAGCCGCGAGAAGAGCCTCTTCCTGGCCAACATGTCGCACGAGATACGCACGCCCCTGACCAGCATCCTGGGCTTCCTGGAGCTGCTCGAGGCCGAGAACCGGCAGCCGGAGCTGCGCAAGAAGATCGCGGCCATCCGCCAGGGGGGCAACACCCTGCTCAACCTGGTCAACAACATCCTGGACTTCTCGAAGATCGAGGCCGGCAAGCAGCAGCTCCACCCCGAGGCCACCAGCCTGCGGATGCTGGGCCGCGAGATGCTGAACCTGTTCGAGGAGCCGGCCCGCGCCAAGGGCATCGACTTCGAGCTCCGGGTGGACGACTCGGTGCCGGAGCTGCTCCTGCTCGACGAGCTGCGGATCAAGCAGGTGCTGATCAACCTGGTCAGCAACGCCGTGAAGTTCACCGAGAAAGGCAGGGTGCTGCTCGACATCCGGGCCCGGACCAACCCCAACGGCACGGCCAACCTGCTGGCGAGCGTCCGCGACACGGGCATCGGCATCAGCCAGCAGGCGCGCGAGAAGGTCTTCTCGCCCTTCTTCCAGGAGCACCAGGAGTGGCTCAAGTACGGCGGCACCGGGCTGGGCCTGGCCATCAGCCGCAAGCTGGTCGAGATGATGGGAGGCGAGCTGGGCCTGGAGAGCGCCCCCGGCAAGGGCAGCCGCTTCACCATCAACATCCGGCAGGTGGAGGTCCTCGAGCAGCAGCGGCAGGATGCCGGACTAGGGGAGCCCGTCCACTTCGGCGAGGGCACCGTGGTGCTGGCCGACGACATCGAGAGCAACCGCAAGGTCATGCGCAAGTTCATGGAGGACGCCGGCCTGCTGGTGATCGAGGCCGAGAACGGCGAGACCGCCCTGTTCCTGATCGAGCACTTCCGGCCCGACGTGGCCGTGGTGGACCTGCGCATGCCCCTGATGGACGGCTTCCGGCTGGCCGAGACCATCCAGGCCCGGCGCATCCCGGTCAAGCTGGTGGCCGTGAGCGCCTCCACGGAGAAGGACATCCAGCGGCAGGCCCTGGCCAGCGGCTTCCTGGCCTTCGTGCGCAAGCCCCTCAGCTCGGAGCAGCTCCTGGCCAAGCTGGCCGAGGTGCTGCCCGCGCGGCCCCGCCCGCCCGCCCGCGCGAACGGCGCGGCCGATGGCGCGGCGCGCCCGACCGCGCCGTCGCCGGCCCGCGCGCCGCTTCCTGGGGCAGATTGGGTCGAGCCTTTGCGCAAAGCCCGCGAGTCCAGCAACTTCGACGAGATAGCCAGCTTCGCCTCGCGGCTGGGACAGGCGGCGGACACGCTGTGCAACCCCGCCATCGGGAGGCTATGCCAGGCCCTGGCCGACGCCTGCGACAGCTTCGACGTCGAGGCCATGCGGCTGGCCCTGGACCGGATACAAGACGCACTCCCCAAAAACGAAGGCGAATGATCCCCACACTGGAAATGCTCCTGAAAAGCCTGGTGACGCTCGAAAAGGCCGGGCACCTGACGCTCACCAGCCCCCAGAAGGCCATCCGGGCCGAGCTGGGGCCGCTGCTCAACGCCTGGGCCGCGTCGGAGCAGCGGCCCCAGCACTGGTTCAGCCACGACACGCTGCTGACCCTCGACGCCAAGGGCACCATCGCGCGGGTACACGAGCTCCCGCAGGCGCAGATCCGCGAGCGGGTCTTCCGCTACATGCCCAAGGTGGGCGACAACCTCTGGGCCTCGCTGCGCACGGGCAACCTCAGCGTGCTCCAGAACATCTCGCACCAGGCCAAGACCAACGGGCGCGCCGAGCGCCAGGTCGAGCTCGGGGGCGAGCATTTCCAGATGTTCCTCTTCCAGCTCACGCCCAACCCCAACGAGGAGCCCATGCTGCTCTTCAAGCTCAAGCACCTGCCCCGCGAAGTCGTCTCCGAGGCCGAGCTCTCGAGCTACCGCGAGGAAATCTGGCAGCAGCAGGCCGAGATCGAGCAGAGCCGCGAGCACCTCCAGGAGGTCTATGAGCACTACCTGGCCCTCTACGAGAACGCCCCCGTCGGCCTGATCACCCTCGACCGCGCCGGGCGCGTGCAGGAGTGCAACCTGATGATGACCCGCATCGCCCGCAAGCCGAAGCTCGACATGGTGGGCCGGAGGCTGGCGGAGCTGTTCGCCCCCGAGAGCCGGGCCGCGGTGGACGCCTTCGTGCATACCTGCCGGAGCGACGCAACCGCCCGGCTCGAGGCCCTGATGCGGGTGGAGGACGCCCTGAAGACCCTGCGCCTGCAGACCACCTCGTCCGACAGCTCGGGCGTGCTGAACCTGGCCCTGATCGACATCTCCGAGAGCAAGGACTTCCTGCAAAAGCTGTCGGAGAGCGAGAGCAAGTACCGCTCGGTGGTGGAGGCCATGAGCGAGGGGGTGGTCCTGCAGACGCGGGCGGGCGAGATCGTGGCCTGCAACATGGCCGCCCAGGAGATCCTGGGCATGAGCATCGACCAGATGATGGGCGTCAGCTCGCTCGACCCCACCTGGATGTCCGTGCGCGAGGACGGCTCCGACTTCCCTGGCCACGAGCACCCGGCCATGGTGACCCTGCGCACGGGCCAGCCGCTCCGCGGAGTGGTCATGGGCGTGCGCAGCCAGGGGCACCGTACCCGCTGGATCCTGATCAACACCGAGGCCATCTTCGTCGGGCACGCCAAGGAAGCCCCCGACCTGGTGGTGGCGACCTTCACGGACATCACCCAGATCAAGCAGGCGCAGCAGGCCCTGCGGCAAAGCGAGGCCAAGTTCCGGAGCATCACCCAGAACCTCGAGCACGCCATCTGGCTCCGCGAGGACCAGCAGTTCCTCTACGCCAACCCGGCCTTCGCGAAGGTATTTGGCCCCGAGGCGATGGACGCCTCCGCCTTCGAGGCGCTGGTGGGCCAGGCCAAGGGCGGCCTGGCGCGGCTGGCCCCTCGCGCCAAGGGCGACCACGAGCGCTGGGTCAGCGTCAAGACCCTTGAGATCGTCGGCCCCGAGGGGCAGGGCCAGCAGCTCGGCATCGCCGAGGACATCACCGAGACCCTGCTCAAGGACCAGCGGATACTGGAGAGCGAGCGGCGCTTCAGGCACCTGTCGGACGGCGCGCCCAACCTGATCTGGCTGAGCGACAGCCAGGGGCGGCTGGAGTACACCAACCCGCGCTGGAGGCAGTTCCACCAGGGGCAGGAGGTCCCGGGCCTGGCCCCGTGGCTGGAGCGCTTCCACCCCGAAGACCGGCAGCGGGCCGGGGACCTGCTGCTGGGCCAAAGGATGGGCCAGGAACCGCTCCAGGACGAGTTCAGGGTGCTCGACGGCCTGGGGCTCTGGCGCTGGCTGCTGCTCACGGTGCGGCCCCGCCACTGGGGCGACGCGCTGGCGGGCACGGTGGGCTCGGGCATCGACATCACCCGGCGCAAGGAGTACGAGCAGGGCCTGCGGCGCGAGATCGACTTCAACCGCAACGTGGCGCTGGTCACCAAGGAGGCCCTCAAGAGCCGCCTCAACCTCAGGAAGCTGCGCATGATCTCGGAGAGCGTCCTGCGCAAGACCACGCACTCGCCCGCCTGCCTGCTCTACTCGCCCGCGCAGCACTCCGAGGAGGCCTTCGCCGAGTTCGTGCTGGCGGTGGAGCCGCTGCTCAGCCCGCAGGAGCGCAAGGGCCTCCAGGCGTGGCAGGCCTACCAGAGCATGGGCAAGACCCTGCCCGAGCGGTTCCTGCACAAGGCCTCGCGCAGCCTGCTGCTGCTCGAGAACAAGGAGAGCGAGAGCGAGAACTGCCGGCTGGCGCTCTTCAAGCACCCCGGGCCCATCACGGACGAGGAGGTGGCCTTCTGCCAGCGGGTGCTGGGCGTGTTCCAACTGGCCCACGTGCGCAAGCGGACCGAGGAGGACCTGATAGCCGCCAAGGAGAAGGCCGAGGTGGCCAACCGGGCCAAGAGCCAGTTCCTGGCCAACATGTCGCACGAGATACGCACGCCCATGAACGCCATCCTGGGCTTCGCCGAGATCCTGCAGCAGACCAGCCTGAGCCACCAGCAGGGCGAGTACCTGCGCTCCATCCGCGAGAGCGGGCGGGCGCTGCTGGCCCTGATGAACGACGTGCTGGACCTGGCCCGGCTCGAGGCCGGGGCCATGCAGGTGCAGGAGGCCCCGGCCGACATCCAGCTCGTGGCCGACCAGATGCTGGAGGTGTTCCGGCACAAGGCCCAGGAAAAGCAGCTCGACCTCCAGGTGCGCGTGGAGCCGCAGGTGCCCGAGACCCTCCACCTCGACGAGCCTCGGCTGAAGCAGATCCTGCTCAACCTGACCAGCAACGCCATCAAGTTCACCCCGGCGGGCCATGTCGGGCTGGACTTCTCGGGCCAGTGGCAGCCCAACGGGCGCTTCCGGCTGCACGTCACCGTCAGCGACACCGGGGTGGGCATCCCCCAGCCGCTGCAGGGCGAGATCTTCGAGCGCTTCCACCAGCTCGACCCCTCGACCACCCGCCAGCACGGGGGCACCGGGCTGGGGCTGTCCATCTCCAAGAAGCTGGCCGAGCTCCTGGGGGGGCAGATCTGGGTGGAGAGCCAGGTGGAAAAGGGCAGCGCCTTCCACCTGGTGCTGCCCGGCCTCCGCGCCGGCAGCCGCGACACCGGCGTGGCCGTGCCGCGGCAGGCCTCCCGGCGCGACTTCAAGGAGGCCACCGTGCTGGTGGCCGACGACCTGCTGACCAACCGCGAGGTCCTCCGGGTCATGCTCCAGAGCTTCGGCCTACGGGTGGAGGAGGCCTCGAACGGCGCGGAGGCCGTGGCCCTGTGCGAGAAGGACCTGCCCCAACTGGTGCTCATGGACCAGCGGATGCCCGAGATGGATGGCACCGAGGCCGCCCGCAAGATCAAGGAGAACCCCAAGACCGCGCACATCCCCGTGGTGACCGTCACGGCATCGGTCAACTTTTCGAGCATCCCCGAGGACGACAAGCTGAACCTGTTCGACGCCCTCCTGCGGAAGCCCTTCACGATGGAGCAGCTCAGCCACCTGCTGCTCGACTACCTGCCCCTCAAGGTGGCCGAAAGCGAGGGAGGCCACGCGCCCAGGCCGGAGCTCCCGCCCATAGCGCCCCTGACCCGGGCCTTGTTCCGGCAACGCTTCCTCCCGTCGGTCATGCGGCTGGCCGAGTCGGGCGACTTCCTCGAGTTTGACCAGTTCGGCCAGGACATGCTGGCCTTCGGCCAGGAGCACGAGTGCCCCTGGCTGGTCGAAAAGGCACAGGAGCTGCGCGACGCGTGCGAGCAGTTCGACGTGGACCGCATCAACCACCTCCTCGACCAGGTCCGCGGCCTCCTGCGGACACAAAGCTGAGCCCCACATGGAAGAAGAAAACCGCAAGAAGATACTCATCGTCGATGACGTGGCCCGGAACATCCAACTGGTGGCCAACCTGCTCAAGAAGAACGGCTTCTCGCTGAGCTTCGCGCAGAGCGGCGAGCAGGCCCTGCGGAGCCTCCAGCGCACGGCTTTCGACCTGGTGCTGCTGGACGTGATGATGCCCGGCATGGACGGCTTCGAGGTCTGCCGCCTGATCAAGCAGGACCCCGCCAACGCCGACCTTCCCGTGATCTTCCTGACGGCCAAGACGGACATCAAGAGCATCACCGAGGGCTTCAACATCGGCGGGGTGGACTACATCACCAAGCCCTTCAACAGCGCCGAGCTGCTGGTCAGGGTGCGCACCCAACTGGAGCTCAAGGACTCCAAGGACCTGCTCCGCAAGCAGATGCGCGAGCTGGAGGCGGCCATCGACACCAAGAACAGGCTGTTCTCCATCATCGCCCACGACCTGCGCAACCCGATCGGCGGCATCACCCGCATCAGCGAGCTGCTCTACAGCCGCTACGAACGTCTGGACCACGCCAAGCGCCAGTCCTTCGCCCAGAGCATCATGCAGGCCAGCCAGACCGTGGAGGTTCTGCTGGAGAACCTGCTCGACTGGTCGAAGCTCGAAGGCAACCTGCTGGAGGCCAAGATGGAGAAGGTGGACCTGGCCCCAATCGCCGAGCAGATCATGGAGCTGAGCCGCGCCCAGGCCGCCCAGAAGAACATCGAGATGGGCATCCGCGGCAGCCTCGAGCTGGAGCTGCTGGCCGACCCCCGGATGCTGAACACCATCCTGCGCAACCTGGTCAGCAACGCCATCAAGTTCACTCCCGACGGCGGCAAGGTGGTCCTGGAAACGCAAGACCTGGGCGGCCGGGCCAGCCTGGGCGTGCGCGACACGGGCATGGGCATCGGGCCCGAGAAGGTGGCCGAACTGCTGGGAGGATCGCCCAACGAGAGCACCATCGGCACGCGCAACGAGAAGGGCACGGGCCTGGGGCTTTTCCTGTGCAAGCAGATGCTGGCCAAGCACGACAGCCGGCTCCAGCTCGAGAGCCAGCCGGGGCAAGGCTCGTTCTTCCACTTCGAGCTCACCCTGCTGGCCTGAGGGGCTTGGCTATTCCTTGTTGTGCTTGTTGTGCTCGTCGGGCGGGCCCTGCGGGGGGGGCTTGGGCTCGAAGCTGCGGCCGAGGAAGTCGCGCATCCGGGTGTCGGCCTCGAGGTTCTGGAGCTCCTGGTACTGCCTGACCGTCAGGTTGCCGTCGAGGAAGGCGGCGGCCATGGCCTTCTGGACCTCCACCTGGGCGTCCACGAACTTGACCTTGGCCTCCTGCTCCTTGGCCTTCATCTCCTGCTCGCGGGCCAGGGCCTCCAGCTTTCGGGCCTCGGCCTTCTGCTTGGCCGCCTGCGCCCGCTCGATCTCCAGCTCGGCGTGGATGTCCTTGCCCACGCGGATGTCCGAGATGTCCACCGAGATGAGCTCGAAGGCGGTGTTCTCGGTGATTTCTTGGTTCTGGACGACCTTCTCGGCCACCTCGTAGGGGCTGCGGAGCACCTGGTAGTGCGAGGCCGTGGAGCCGATGGCCGTCACGATGCCCTCGTCCACACGGGCCAGGATGGTCTCGGGGCCGGCCCCGCCGACGATCTTGCGTATCCTGGGCCGGATGGTCACCTTGGCCTTCATGGTGAGCTGCACCCCGTCCTCGGCGTAGGCGGTGATGCCCGAGGTCTCGAGCACCTGGTAGTTGATCGAGTCGAGCACGGCCTGGAGCACGTCCACCCCGGCCAGGTCGATGTTGGCCACGGTGTCGAAGTCGAGGCCGAGCTGCAGCTTGGTGTCCATCTCCTCGTCGGCGTTCTTGGCGGCGATCAGGGCGTCGGCCACCCGCCGGATGTTGCCCCCGGCCAGGAAGTGGGCCACCAGCTTGCGGTGCGGGATGGGCACGCTGGCCTCGGTGGACTTGATCATGACATCGACCACCTCATCGACCGGCACCCGCTGGAAGCGCATGATGGTGAGCTGCACCAGCCCTAGCTGCACGTTGGAGGTCTTGGCGCGCAGCCACAGGACGATGCCCATGTAGTAGAGCAGCGCCAGCAGGATGAACAAGAGCAGGATGGCCATCAGCCAGTACGCGAAGGCGGAGGACTCGGTCTGCTCGGCCGTGTTCTCGACGCGCTCGCGCAGGGGGATGGAGGCCTCGGAGTAGATGGTCGCGCTGTCGCCGGCCAAGACCACCAGGCTGTAGGGCACGTAAACGACCGAGTTTTGGACGAGCACGTCCTTGCGGCGCAGGGAGACGTAGCGCCCCGGCACGAGCTCCTCGATGCCGTAGGCCCTGGGGTACGAGATGTACAGCTCGGCGCTGTCCTCCGAGAAGAATATCAGGTTGGAGGCCAGCACGTACCCTTCGGACTGTGAGTCGAAGAGGTAGTTGGCCGGGATGGTGACGGACTGCGAGGGCGGCGACGAGCAGCGCGACAGCAGGACCGGGGCCATGAGGGCCAGCAGCAGCAGCAGCCGGCCCAAGGAGCCGGGCAGTGCCTCAGTGGTGGCCTTTTTCATCTTTGTCATGTCCATGTTCGGCTTGTTTGTGTTCGTGGTCCTCCTTCGGAGGGATGGTCGCTGTCTTCCCCTTGTAAACCAGGGCCTTGTGGTATTCGTTCTTGCCAGACTTCCCCGTGCGGATGGCCTCGGCGAAGGCCCGCTCGACCTCGGCCTCGGCCATTTTGTACTCGGCCTCGGCGGTGGCCAGCAGGTTCTGGGCGTGCAGCTCGGCCTCCTCGCGGCGCAGGTCGGCGTAGGCGTCCTTGCCCACGGCGAACTCGGGCAGGGTGAGGTCCAGGATGTCGTAGGCGCTGTGCAGGTTGAGCTCCTGCTCCTTCTCGTGCGCGAACAGGTCGGCCAGCACCCGCTTGGCGATGGTGTTGAGCTGGGCCAGCACGTCCTGGTGGGTGTCGAATCCCTCGGCCTGGGCGACGATCTTCTCGCGGATGCGGTGGAAGATGACCTCCTTGGATGTCCCGTTGAAGATCTTGCTGATGCGGAGCTTGAGCACCACGTTGGCGCCCAGGATGATCTCCACGCCGCTCTTGGCGACCATCCTGACGGGCGGCACGGTGAACACCTCCATGCTGAGGGCCTTCTTGATGACGGCGTTGACGTCCTCGTCGTGCTTGAGGTCGATGGCGGCCAGCAGGTCGAAGGTGACGTCGAGGCCGACGGACTGGGCCCAGGCGTAGGCCGATATGACCTTGGCGGGGTCTCCCTTGCTGATGCTGTGCTTCTCGATGGCCCTCTGGCTGATGTCCAGCTCGGGCTTGGACTTGAGGGCGGCCAGGGCGGAGGTGTACTTGGCCACGTCGCCGCCCGAGAGGGTGTGGGCCTCGAGGTCGCGGCGGCTCAGGTCGAGCTTGGCCTTGTGGACGGTGATGATGGCGCTGACGAACTTCTGGATGTCCCCGCCGATGAACTGGTGGGCCTCGATGTCGCGGAAATCGATCTCCAGGCCGGCGTTCTTGGCCCGCACCATGACCTCGACGATCTCCAGGCCGATGCCCTTGTCGCGGTTGAGGTGCTTGAGCACGTCCTCCAGGCGGAGCCTAAGGCCCACGCGGTCGGCCTTGATCATGGCGCTGATCAGGGCGTCCACCTGGAGGTTCTCGGAGTGCAGCCTGAAGATGTCGCCCTGGGTGAACATCAGGTGCTTGCGCTGGTCGTGCTTCTGCTCGGGGCCCAGCGCCGGCTCGGGCGTGGTGGCCGCGGCGGGCTCGGCCGTGGCGCCCGGGGCGTTCGCGGCCGGCTTCTTGGCCGGGTCGGACGCCTCGTGGGCCACCTCGTGGGCCAAGGGCAGGTCGCTGAAGTCGCCCAGGCGCACCTCGCCCTTGGCGGCCATGTACTGGTAGATGTCGGCGTGCTGGGCGTCGATGATGGCCCGGGTGATGTTCTCGATGGACTCGGTGGTGTAGGGGTACTTGACGGCCTCCTCGAGGACGACCTTGATCTTGTGCTTGCGCATGAAGAGGATCAGGTCTCGGAGCCTCGCCAGCGAGCCGAACTTGTCGAAGTATCCCTCAATCATGCCGCGGGTCGTGGGGTTGACCTCGATCTTGACCGAATGCAAGGCCACGAAGGTCTCGATGTAGGTGGCCACGTTTCCACCCCTCATGCAGTGGGCGTCGAGGGTCTGTATCTTCTCGGTCTTCATGCCGGCCTGCTTGGCCTTCCCCAGGGCCTCGATCATCTTCGGCAGCTCGGACTTGTCGGACAAGATGTCCATGTCCTTGATGTTCAGGCCCAGGCTGAGCTTGTGCGCGGCGATGAGGTTGCTCAGGATGAACTTCAGGTCGATTCCCTTCTTCTCGTAGTAGAGGCGGATCAGCTCGCTCTCGGGGATGCGGACGCCCAGCTTGAGGGCCTCCTGGTACTCCTTGCGGGGCACGACCCGGCGGCGGATGACGAAATAGGCCGTCACCGCCACGATGAGGATGGGCAGGATCACGGGCAGCATGGAGGTGGCCTTCGCGAGGAAGTCCTCCAGGCTCATCCCCGAGGCAGGCGAACCGTAGAGCGGACCTCCGGGGACCTGCGCCAAGACCGGGCCGGCCAAAATCGCCGAGGGCAGAAGGATCAGGGCATGCTTGTTCAAGGCGGTGGGGTTTCGTGGGCGGGCGTTCATTGGATGGCGGCCGTCAGGCCCCTATCGACCAGTTGGTCCTTCATGGGCTTGAGCACCGCGTAGGTGCCGTTCTTGACATCGCAAAGGCCCTTGTAGTGGACGATGTAGGCGCACTGCTCGGCCTGCTCGGGGGTATGCTTGCAAACCTCGACCAGGGTGCTGATGACGAAGTCGAAGGTGTTGACGTCGTCGTTGTAGAGGATCAGGATTCGAGTCTGCTCAATGTCTTCGAGGATGTCGGTCTCCAGCAGCTCGTTTTCTTGGGGTGTGGTCGCGAAGGTCATTTCGATGAGGTTTTGGGAAGGGTTTCGCAATTTTTGGGGCACGGGCTGGGGGGTTCGCAGTTCATGGGATTTCCAAGCCGGCAGTGGCCGGGATGCGGCCAACGGGTCCGGCTTGGAAATGCTTAGGGGCCAACGCTTTGAAAACCAAAGCGGAGGGCGTCTTCCAAAGATAGCAAAAAACTCAATCGCGCAATTCGCGGGCCTCGCTGACGGTCATTTTCCGTCCGTCCTTGAAGGCCACGGGGAAGCAGTCGGGGTATCCCTGGGTGGCCAGTTGCCGGGCCATCTGGTTGGCCTGGGCCTCGGTGGCGTAGCTGCCCACCGTCACCGCGACGATGCCCCGGCTGTCGGCCGGCTGCTGCGTGACGGCGGCCTGGGCCCCGACCTTCTGGCGGAGCTGCGCGAGGGCCTCGGCCGAGACCTTGCCGTCCTGGTAGGCCAGGGCCTGGACGCTGAAGCTGAGGCCGGCCACGGGGGCGGCGGCGGGCGCGCTGGCCGCGGCGCCGGCGGCAGGCTCGACGGGCTGGCTGGCGCCGGCTCCCTCGCGGGCCCTGGCCTGGTCGAGGGTTATCTCCTGGCCGTCGAAGTAGGCGCGCACCACGGCGTCGGGCAGTCCCATGCCCAGGGCGCGGTTCTTCTCGGCGGTGGCCTTGACCAGGCTGGGGAAGATGCCGGCGCAGTAGCGGGTGA
>JAIFMG010000143.1 GCA_020048645.1 Bacteroidota bacterium
ATTTTCGCAAACAACTGTCCGTCAATGCGTTGGACCATTTTCGTGAGGTCACGAAAATGGTCGGGCGCGGGCGGCGGCGAGGCGATGCCGAGGAGGCCAACCCAAGTTCGGGATTTTCGCAAACGGCTGTCCATTAAGGCGTTGGACCATTTTCGTGAGGTCACGAAAATGGTCGGGCGCGGCGCGAAGGAGGTGAAAACAGAACCGCCCTCCGGCACCAGGGTCCAGGGCGGGTAGGGCGATGCCTTTGGCAAGGAAAAACAATTCGCGTGAAGCTCAAACAAGCAAATTTGAGATCTTGTATATTTGGGCAATTCAATCGCATGAAACTCCGACAATACTTGAAACAAGCAATGACCGTAGCAGAATTGGTGGAAGAGTTGAAACGGATGCCGCAGGATGCCCTTGTGGTGGCCGAAGGTTACGAGGATGGATACGACACCGTCAAGCGCGTATCCCTAATTGCTGTTGAAGAAAACCCTCAACCAAAATGGTATTTGGGGAAGTATGTTGACTCGGAAAAAGCGGATTCAAAGCACGTCGTGTTTATCAATGCTGATAACAAATCAGAAAACAAGTAAACCCATGGACATTCAACGGATTCACCATTTGAAATCGATTTTCGATACGGTTGTTCATCATATCAACAGCGACGATGAGACCGAACAGGTTGAAGTTTGGTTTGCCCGCGAATTGCAGGAGCTGCTAGGATATGCCCGCTGGGAAAACTTCACGGTTGCCATCAACCGGGCCTTGGACTCTTGCAAGTCACAGAAAATCAACACGGACGACCATTTTCGTGAGGTCACGAAAATGGTCGGGCTGGGCAGCGGCGCGAAACGGGAAATCAACGATGTCATGCTCACGCGGTACGCCTGCTACCTGATCGCCCAGAATGGAGACCCGAAGAAGGAAGAAATCGCCTTCGCCCAGAGCTACTTTGCTGTTCAAACCCGCAAGGCGGAGTTGATCGAAGAGCGCCTGAAGCTGCTTTCGAGGCTCGAAACAAGAGAAAAATTGAAGGCGTCGGAAAAACAGCTTTCGCAAAACATCTTCGAGCGCGGCGTGGACGAAAGAGGATTTGGACGCATCCGCTCAAAAGGCGACACGGCCTTGTTTGGCGGGCACACCACCGAAGACATGAAAAAGCGATTGGGCATCAGCACCAGCCGCCCCCTAGCCGACTTCCTGCCCACCGTAACGATCGCCGCGAAGAACCTGGCCACCGAAATGACCAACTTCAACGTCGAGACCAAGGACTTGCAAGGCGAAAAAGACATCACCGCCGAACACGTCCAAAACAACAACAGCGTCCGCGAAATGCTCGGAAAGCGCGGCATCATGCCAGAAGAACTGCCCGCGGCCGAAGACATCAAAAAACTGGAACGCCGAGTTGGAAGCGAGGAGAAGAAAATTGAAAAAGCGACGAAGAAACTGCCGAAAAAGCCCTGACCGGGGACAAGCTGTCGGTTCAGTTCTCTTTTGTTTTTGACTTGCGGAACATCCGAAATCGCGTTCTCCGAACCGAGCCTCGAATTTTCACAAGCAACTATCCATCAATGCGTTTGACCATTTTCGTGAGCTCACGAAAATGGTCGGGCGCGGGCGGCGGCGCGGGCCCTCGGCATTCGCCGAAGGCTGGCTTTCCAAGGTCCCCGGAGGGGACTTGGAAACGTCCGGGGCCATCCCGCCGGCCTCCCTGCCAGCGCCGCGCCGCGTCTTGCCCTGTTGGGGCCATAGCGCCGTAGCCGAAAAACACATGGCGCCTCGAAAAACATTGTTGATGACAAAAACGAGCTGCCGCGCAAGGCGGATTCCTGAAGCATGAGCGCTAGTAGGACAGCAGGGCCCTGATTGGCTCAGGCTTGAGCAAGTCGAGGGAATCCATGATCTGGACAAGCTGCAAGGTGGTCAGGACCTGGCCTTTCGCGAGCAAATGGAGGCCGTCGGTGTTGATGTAGTCGTACTGCTGTGCCGAGGGCAGGTTGCTGAAGCCGCCCACGATGACGCTTTTGCCCAGATAGCGGTCGAACAGGCCCAGGAAACGCGCCTCGACCTCGAGGGGAAGGGCGCCGTAGGCCTCAACCCAGGCGCTGGACTTGTTCGGAAGGAAAAAGACGAACTTGGCTCCATTTTTTTCCACGGTGTTTTTCAGCTTTCGCAAGTACTGGAATTGCAATTTGGAAAAGTCGAAGAAGGGATAATCCAACAAGTCAGCCAAGTCCTTCTGGGGGCGCGAGTCGGCGCTTTTGATTTGGGCGCCGTATTGGGCAGGCGGCGAAGCCTGGGGCAAATCTGGCGGCCGATACGCGGATCGTAGCTGGGTTAGCGTGTTTTCGGGCCAGAGTCCATATTTCCTTTCAAGCTCGCTAGGAGGCGCGCCGCGGAATCGGACGAACTGTTCAGGGCTCCACAAGCGGGCCAGGTAGCTGTCGTGTTCGTAATACTTTTCCGAAAAGACCCAGGGGTCCAGGCTGTAGATGTAGTAGCGGGCCATGCCCAGCCTGTTGGCGTGGGCCTGGTAGATGTGGTAGTTCTTGATGGGTGTTCCGGCGCCTACGGCGACGTTCACGACCGTCCCTTGGCGCAGGCCAAGGCTGTCGGCCATGAGCCTGGGGCAGACCCCGAAAAGCATCGTGCTTGAGCCTGCCAAGACGATGTAGGGAGCGACGCTTTCATGCTGAAGCCAATGGCAGCGGGCCTGGAAATCGGAATAATAGTGCTTGTAGGGCGAACAGCCCGTGAGGGCGAGCACAAAAGCCAAAATCTTGACAACATGAAGTTTGCGCATGAGATTACGGTTCATGGGTTGGGAGCTTTTCTTTCAGGATGCTCGAAAACAGGGCACTGCCCGGCTGGTTGAGGTGGTCTGGGTCCTGGAAATAGGCGGCCTCCGGGCTTATGCTTGGGTGGTCGTGGAAATCGAGGTAGAGGGTGGCAGAGTGCCGGGCGACGCTGTCCATGATCCGCGCGATGCCTTGCTGCTCCGCCTGCATCGTTTCTGTATAGGCATCAAAATATGGCGGTGTGTATAGGACCAGAACGATTCCGCGGCTCGAGGTGGCATCGACAAGTTCCGCCAGGGCTCCGAGGCATTGCTCATCAAGCCTCTGGTTGACTCGCCACGAGCTTTGGACGACCTCCTTGTGCTTGGAGCTGACCTCGATGGCCTCGGCCCGGAGCGTCTGGTCGGGCAAGACCGAGAAGCGCCTTTCGGTGAGCTGCTGGCCGCTGGCCGAGAAGTTCCCGGCACTGCCCCACCCGCGGACCAGCTTCTTCCCCCCGAGCCAGCCCAGCCAGTCCATCTTGCTGAAAAGGGACATCCATGAGTCCAGCCAGATTCCCCGGTCGCCCGGGAGGGCCGGCGTGCCATGCACCATGTAGTGCTGCATCCTGATTTCAGGCTTGGATGCGTTGTCGCGAAAAAAGTGGAAGGAAACCGGGACAAAAACCCATTTCAGCCTGGGGGCAGAATCCAGAACGGCTTCCAGCTTTTGGGCAGTCTCGAAAATATCTTCAGCGCCCGACCACAAATGGTAGCCAGAGATGCCCAAAACATCGAAATTGATGGCCAGGTTGTGCGAATTGCCCAGGGTGATGGCCTCAACACTGTCAGAAATCTCAAAAAAATGCTCAAAACGGGCCACCTTGGCACCATTGGCGCTATGCCGCAGCTCGCGCTCTGCGAACATGGCCGCGCAAGTCAAAACAATGGCCAAGGGAGCCGCGAAAACCACTGCTCCAAAGATGAACTTCGCCAAATCTCGAGACGTGGAACGGATAGGCATGCGGGTCAGGCTTATTTCGATGTCCGCGACTATCCGCGAACGATCGGAAGCACGAAGGTAAAACTTTTGCCAATCCAGAAGGCTCTCCCCCCAAGCGCCCAGTCTTTGGCGGCTCCCGGGGATTGCCGCCTCGACAAAGCGCGCTTCCCGCGCCGTTGCGGGGGTCAGACCCGGCCAGCGACGCACCAACGTCCCGGCGGGGACTTGGAAAGCCCTCCTCCTCCTCCTCCCAGGCGGGCAGGGGGGCATGGCCTGGCGACAGTGGCTTGGAAACGCGGCGGGAAACGAGAATCGCCCTCCTTGCCATGTTGGATTTGGCAGGATGTTAACGATTCATAAATATGCTTGGGCCGCTAGGATTTGCCGCGGCGCCATCGTAAATTGTGGGAAACTTGAAACAAAGCCCCCGTGATGAAGCATAGCCCCGAAAACCCAAGCCCGCGCGAACTGGAAGCGCAAATCGCCGAACTGGACGCCTGCATCCGCGCCAACTGGCACAAGATCAACCACGAATTTGAGCTGGTGAGCCTGTGCGCGCCGCTGGAGGCGCAGCGCCTGCTGCTGCTCGAGGACTTGCGCGCCCGCGCGCCCAAGGCCCCGGAGCTGGCGGAAGTGGCCCCCTAGGCCACCACCCCAGGAGCGAAAACCGCCCCGAAAGCCCGCGCGGGCTTTGGCTTTCTGGCTCCGAAGGCTTACCTTCGCGGCAAACCAGTCGCTGATGCCAGAACAAAACCGCCAGTGGGCCCGGAAGGCCAACATCGCCTTGGGCCTCTTCTTCGTGGGCCTTGGCATCCTAGGGGCCATCCTGCCCTTGATGCCCACGACGGTCTTCCTGCTGGTGGCGGCGTGGTTCTTCCAGAAAAGCTCGCCCGAGCTGTACCAGAAGCTGCTCGACCACAAGGTCCTGGGCCTCTACATCCGCAGCTACCGCCTCTACCGCGCCATGCCGCTGCGCGCCAAGTTCATCAGCCTCTCGATGATGTGGGCCACCCTGGGCTACTCGATGCACGTGGTGCCGCAGGCGGGCGTGCGCGTGCTGCTGGCCGCCATCGGCCTGCTGGTCTCGGGCTACATCCTGACGATGGACACCCTGACGCCCGAGATGCTCGAGGCCTGCCGCCAGGAGTTCGCCCGCAAGGAGGCGGAGGCCAGGCGGCGCGACACCCAGGGCGACCAGGCCGAGGAGGCCCCCGGGCAGGCCGCCGACCACCCGACCCGGCGCGGCGTCCCGCCCGAGCACGAACCCCAAACCCAACCCAACGCACCCCTTCAACCATGAACGCCGAAATCATCACCATAGGAGACGAGATCCTCATCGGCCAGATCGTCGATACCAACTCGGCATGGATAGCCGAGGAGCTGGGCAAGGCGGGCATCGCCGTCACCCAGATGAGCTCCATCTCCGACACGCGCTGGCACATCCGGCAGGCCCTGGACCAGGCCCGCGAGCGAGCCGGCCTGATCGTCATGACCGGCGGCCTGGGCCCCACGCTCGACGACATCACCAAGAAGACCCTGGCCGAGTACTTCGACACCGAGCTGAAGCTGGACCCGGAGGTGCTGGCGGACATCACCAGCCTGTTCGAGAAGTTCGGCAAGAGCGTCAGCCCCCTGAACCGCAAGCAGGCCGAGGTGCCCGCCGAGTGCCAGGTGCTGCGCAACAGCATCGGCACCGCCCCGGGGATGTGGTTCGAGCACCACAAGACGATCTTCGTCTCGCTCCCCGGCGTGCCCTACGAGATGAAGCACCTCATGCGCGAGCGGGTCCTGCCCAAGATCCTCAAGAGCGTGCGCCTGCCGCACATCCTGCACCGAACCGTCATGACCTTCGGCCTGCCCGAGTCCACCCTGGCCGAGCGCCTCGAGGGCTGGGAGGGCCAACTGCCCAAGGAGCTCAAGCTGGCCTACCTGCCCAACCCCAGGCACATCCGCCTGCGCCTGAGCGCCAAGGGATTCGACCCCAAGAAGCTCGAGGCCCTGATCGAGGAGCAGGTCGCCCAGCTCAAGCAGGTGGTCGGCAAGTACGTCTTCGCCGATGGCGAGAGCACCATGGAGGAAGCCCTTGGGCTGCTGCTCCGCGAGAAAGGCCAGACCGTGGGCACGGCCGAAAGCTGCACGGGCGGAACGGTGTCCAGCCTGCTGACCTCGGTGCCGGGCAGTTCGGACTACTTCCGCGGCAGCGTGGTGGCCTACCACAACTCCATCAAGGAGGAGCTGCTGGGTGTCAGCCCGGCCACCCTGAAGGCCCACGGGGCCGTCAGCCAGCAGGTGGCCCAGGAAATGGCCCAGGGAGCGCTGGCCCTGCTCAAGACCGACTACGCCATCGCCACCACCGGCGTGGCAGGCCCCGGCGGCGGCAGCCCCGAGAAGCCGGTCGGCCTGGTCTGGGTGGCCGTGGCCTGGCAGGGCGGATGCCTGGCGCACGAATACCGCATGGGCAACGACCGCGGCCGCAACATCACCCGCACGGCCGTGGCCGCCCTCAACCTGCTCCGGCTCAAGATCCTGGGCCAGGAATGAGGCACCCAGGGCCTCGCTCGAAGTCCCGAACGGCCCAATGTCGAAAAAAAGCTCCCGGACGTGGCTCGCATGTCCGCATTTTATTAACTTTACCCATGCAAACCTCCCGGCCTGGCCAAACACTTCCCCCTTTGCCGCACAAACCCCACCCGAACATGGAACTAAACGTCAGCTTCATCAAGTCGGTGCTCACCCTCTACGATGAGCTTCTCAACAACGGCATCTCGCTGGTTTACCTGGGCGACTTCAACCACGAAATCACCAAGATGTTCACGTCGATGACCCGCAACGAAATGGAGCGGCAGAGTGAGGAGAAAAGCATTTCCCGGAAGGTTTACCACTCGATGGTCGAGACCCTCCAGAACATGAACAAGCACTCGGACGAAATCGCCGAGAAGTTCAACATCGGCAAGGGCTTCTTCATGATCGGCAAGAAGAACGACATCTACTACATCATCACCTCCAACAAGGTCGGCGTCGAGAAAATCGACTCGCTCCGATCCGCGATCGACGAGGTCAACAACGCGTCCAAGGCCGAACTCAAGGCCATGTACAAGAAGCAGTTGCGCGAAGGCGAGCTTTCCAGCAAGGGTGGCGCAGGGCTTGGCCTGATCGACATCGCCCGCAAGTCCGACGAGAAGCTGCACTACCAGTTCCTTCCGGTGGACGAGCACTCGCGCCTGTTCATCCTGAAGGTGGAAATCAAGGCCACCAGCGACGGCAAGGACACGGAGGCGGAATGACCCAGCCTCCTGGCCCGACGGGACATCTCGAAAAAGCCTGGCTCCCCGCGAAGGAGGCCAGGCTTTTCGTGCAATAGGCCCTGCCCTCTCTCGGCTCAGGCCTTGGGCCCATCGTCGGAGGTCTGCCCGGCCCCCTCGAGCAGCTTGTACTTGGCCTGGCGCTTGACCCAGCGGTCGCGGGCATACTCCTGCATGTCTGCCACCACGTCCTTCTCATCCACGATCTCGAAGCCGAGCAGGGTCTCGATGATGTCCTCCATCGTTACGATGCCGTCCAGGCCTCCATACTCATCGACCACCAGGGCGATGTGCTCCTTCTTTTCGAGCAGCTTCTCCCAAAGCGCGAAGACAGGCTGCTTGTCAGGCACCATGACGATGGGCTTCTTGATATCCCTGAGCGACATCTTGCTCTTGTCGAGGGCCAGCTCCTCGAAGACGGCCTGGCGGAAGACGTAGCCCGTGATGTTGTCGGAGTTGCCGGAGAACACCGGAATCCGGGAAAAGCGCAGGTAGTCCTTGTTCTTGAGAAACTCCTCGAGCAGTGTGTCCTCGCTGACGAGCGTCACCACGGTCCGCGGGGTCATGATTTCGGCGACGCGGACGTTCTTGAGCTTGATGAGGTTCTGGATGATCTTGTTCTCCTTGTCTTGGAAGATGCCCTCGCTGGTGCCGATTTCGGCGAGCGCGGAAATCTCCTCGCGGCTGGTAGTGGCGTGCGCGTGCCCGCCCGACATCAGGCGAGTGAGCAGGCTCGAGAAAACCACCAGGGGGTAGGCCAGGACGATGGTGGCCTGGACCAAGTGCCCTACAAGGCCCGCAAGGTTCCTCCAGTACTTGGCGCCCAAGGTCTTCGGGATGATCTCGGTCAGGACCAGGATCAGCAGGGTCAGCACCGCCGAGACCCAGCCGAAGGAGTCGTCGCCAAATACCACCGAGGCCTGCGCGCCCACCCCAGCCGCCCCCACCGTGTGGGCCATCGTGTTGATCGAAAGGATCGCCGAGAGCGGACGATCGACTCCTTGTCTGTAACGTATCAGCTTCCTAAGCCCACCGTCAGGGCTGTTCTCGTTGATTTTCAGGAATGTTGGCGGAGTCGAAAGCAGGACGGCCTCCATGATGGAGCAGAGGAAGGAAAAGGTCAGGGCCGTGAACAGGTAAACCAGAAGCAAAAACATGGGTATCGGGTTTGGTTGGCGAATCGGCGTGGAATCGTGCGACCGCTAAATTAGGCAAATCCCGGCACCCTGGGCCAAGAGGCGAAACATTGGATGGCACGAAGCACCCTATCCGGCGCGGCACAAGGCTCGACTTCCCAAAAAACGGATGGCTGCTCCCCCTCGCCACAGGGCCTTCGCCACCCGGACATTCCCCCTTGGGGAATCTGGCTCAGGCGTCCAGCTCCACCAGCCGGCCCTCCACCAGGGCCACCAGCCCCGAGGCCGCGGGGCCCCGCCTGGCGAAAAGCCGAACCGAAAACTCGAAGAGGGAAGCCTGTGGCCAGCAGCCGCAGCAGGCTCCTGACGCGGTCGAGCCGCTCCTTGGCCTCCAAGCGCTTCCGCTCAAGCTCGGCACCCTTCTGCATGCCCTTTTCCATGCCTTTTTCCATGCCTTTTTCCATGCCCAGCTCGACGCCTTTCTGGTTGGCTTCGAGGAGGGCTTTGTCTATGAATGTCATCATGGTCTTGCTTTCTGAGAGGTTGGACAAGCAATCGCTACGGTTTGGTCTGGACGGCAAGCCGGCAGGTCTGGCTCAGTCGTCCAGCTCCACCAGCCGGCCCTCCACCAGGGCCACCAGCCCCGAGGCCGCGGGGCCCCGCCTGGCGAAAAGCCGAACCGAAAACTCGAA
>JAIFMG010000242.1 GCA_020048645.1 Bacteroidota bacterium
GGATGGCGGCCACCGACTGGAGCATGGCCGTGAAGTCCACCTCCTGGTTGATCGACTGCACGATGGCGTCGATCTTGCCCAACTGGGCATTCTTGTGGGCCAGGGTCTCGGCCTGGACCTCGATTTCTTCCTTCTGGTCCTTTAGGATCTCGTTCTTGCGGCTGATTTCCTCGTTCTGATGCTCGAGCTGGCGGTTCTGGTCGCTGATGCTCTCGTTCTGGGTGATGATTTCCTCGTTCTGCTGCTGGATGATGGCGTTTTTCTGCTGGAGGTCCTTGTTGTGCTTCTTCTTGTTGGCGTACAGGAAGAAGATCAGCACGCTGAGCAGGCCCAGCAGGACCAGGCCGGCGGTCAGGCCCTTCAGGTGGAGGCGGTTCTGCTCTATCTCGTGCTGTTGCTCCCGCAGGCGGGTCTGGGTCAGGCCGTTCTCGCTCTGGAGCATCCTGATTTCGCTCTCCTGCAACAAAATCAGGACGTAAAGGCGATGGGCCAGGCCCTCCGAGCGCTCCTGCTCGGGCTTCTTGAGCTCTTCCTCCAAGATGCGGCGCATCTTCTCGGCGAGGCTCTGCTTGGCCGCCAGCACCTGCTGCGTGTAGCGCAGCGAGTCCGACAGGTCGTTCATGGGTTCCATCCGCATCGCCAACAGGCGGTCGCGGGCTTGGCCGAGGCCGCTGCTGTCCATCTCGGGCAGGCTTTCCTCCAGCAAGGCGAGGTCTTCCTCCATCGAGTACTTGAACACGTCGCGGACGAAGCCCATGCCGATGCTGTCGCCACGGAGCAGCAGCTCGCCCAGGGTGGGCAGTCCGTCCATACGGGGCAGCTCGCCCGCACGGGGCGGTCCGCCCGCGCGGGGCAGTCGGCCCGAGGAAGACGGCTCGCTGCGCTCGGGCTGGACCGGCCGTTGGATGCTAAGGGCCCCCGTGGGAGATTGGCCTTTGACGACCTCTTGCTCCTGCGCCTGCGCCGAAACGGCCAGCAGGAACGAGAGCACGAGGGACAGGAGCCGTCTGGTCAGGGTGTCGATGTGGATTCTCATGGATCAAATCTTTGGGGTGATATACTACCAACAAATATACGCAGCCTTGCCCAAGCACAAACCGCCTAGCGACTATTTTTTTGGGTGAAATGTTTCCGGCCGGCTGTCCGGTCCGACAAGGGCTTGGCCCCATCAACCCGGCGGGCTATGTCATTGAAAAAGTGGCTATTGAATCGGAAATAAGCATCTTAAAGACTTGTTTTTTGGGGATGCACTTATCACGTCATCAAGCACAAATAAGACCGAATGATGAAAGGCCTGCGGAATTTCGAAGAGCCGGGCCTTCATAGGTTACACGGTAATAAAGTGCCCTTGGATCCCGGGGTCATAAGCCGCCGCAGGAAGAGCCTGGTTCCGTCCACCCGCGACCTCGCCTGGACGTTCGAGAACCTGTTCCTCGCTACGGGACGTCGGAAAGTCGGCCCGCGGCCTGTGGCATTCCGCGAAAAGCGGCTCGTGGGAGGCTTTTTTGGTGGGTTGTCCAGGATTTTCTACCTTGTTCCTAAAAATCCGCAAGATGGAAAAGCGCATCGCGATTTTGGTATTGCTGCTGGCGTGGAGTTGTGCCGTCCCGGCCTTCGCTCAGCTCGTGGAGGTACACGGCTTCCGCATGGAAGGCCAGCAGGTGGTGGTCGAGTACACGCTGACGGGCGTGGAGGCAGGGGCGCCGCTTCAGGTCTCGCTGCACTGGCTGGAGCAGGGAAGCGCCCGCGAGAACGACTGTCTGGCGGTAGCGGGGGCCGTGGGCGACCAGGCGGCCCAACCCGGACGGCGGCAGCAGATCTCCTGGGACCTGCTCGCGGACTACCCCATGGGCATGAGCACTCCTGAGGTCAGCTTCGTGGTCAAGGTGCGGCAGATGGTGGTGCAGCCCCCCATCCCCGAAGGTTTCGTGCTCGTCCGGGGCGGCAGCTTCCAGATGGGGAGCTCGCTGGGCTTCGAAGCGGAGAGGCCCGTGCATTCGGTAACGGTGTCGGACTTCCTGATGGGCGAGCACGAGGTTACGCAGCGGCTCTGGCAGCAGGTGATGGGCGGAAATCCGTCCTACTTCAAGGCGGGCAACGGCCAGGAGGACTGCCCGGTCGAGCAAGTGAACTGGTACGACGCGGTGGAGTTCTGCAACGCGCTGAGCGAGCGGGAAGGCCTTCTGCCATGCTACAGCATCGACAAGACCCTCGCTGACCCGAACAACCGGAACAGCAACGAATTTTTGAAATGGACGGTCACCTGCGACTGGACGGCCAACGGCTACCGGCTACCGACGGAGGCGGAGTGGGAGTACGCGGCGGGTGGCGGCTCGAGCGGGCGGACGGAGTGGGCGGGCACGGACTCGGAGGGCAGCCTGGGAAGCTACGCCTGGTACGTCCCCAACGCCGAAGCGAAGACCCACCCCGTGGGTCAGAAAAGCCCTAACCGGCTGGGCCTTTACGACATGGGCGGCAACGTGTGGGAATGGTGCTGGGACTGGCAAGGCCCCTACGACTCCGACTCCCAGACGAACCCAACAGGACCTTCGTGGGGCTCGCTCCGGGGTTTGCGCGGTGGCTCGTGGTTCAACGGCGCCCAAAGCGCGCGGGTTGCCTTTCGCATCATCAGCTACCCCGGAGTCCGGAGCCACGACCACGGTTTTCGCCTGGTTCGTTCCGCCCCATCGCCCTAGGCCGGAACGTCCCAATCGCCGGCGTGGCGGCCCGCGGCGTGTGGCCATTCCCCAAAAAGCGGTCCAGAGGAGGCTTTTTTTGGTGGGTTGTCCAGGATTTTCTACCTTGTTCCTAAAATTCCGCACGATGGAAAAGCGCGTCGCGATCTTGGTTTTGCTGTTGGCGTGGAGTTGTGCCGTCCCGGCCTTCGCTCAGCTCGTGGAGGTACACGGCTTCCGCGTGGAAGGCCAGCAGGTGGTGGTCGAGTACACGCTGGCGGGCGTGGAGGAAGGGGCGCCGATTCAGGTCTCGCTGCACTGGCTGGAGCAGGGAAGCGCCCGCGAGAACGACTGCCAGGCGGTCGCGGGTGCCGTGGGCGACCAGAAGGCCCAACCCGGGCGGCGGCAGCGGATCGCCTGGGACCTGCTCGCGGACTACCCCATGGGCATGGACCTTCCCGGGGTCAGCTTCGTGGTCAAGGTTCGGCGCATACCTGAAGGCTTTGTGCTCGTCCACGGCGGCAGCTTCCAGATGCAGAACGGCACTTATTCCAGAAGCCCCGTGGATTCCGTTACGGTATCAGACTTCCTGATGGGCAAGCACGAGGTTACGCAGCGGCTCTGGCAGGAGGTGATGGGCGGAAATCCATCCTACTTCAAGACGGGCAACGGCCAGGCGGACTGCCCGGTTGAGCAAGTGAGCTGGTACGACGCGGTGGCGTTCTGCAACAAGCTGAGCGTGCGGGAGGGCCTGGTTCCGTGCTACAACGGGAGCGGGAATGGCATCACCTGCAACTGGACAGCCAACGGCTACCGGCTTCCGACGGAGGCGGAGTGGGAGTACGCGGCGGGCGGCGGGGCTGGAACACGAACAAAGTACAGTTGGGGCGACGGCAGCCCAACCGGCAACGCAGGCAACATCGCGGACGAGACGGCCAAGCGGCGCTTTCCCAACTGGACGATTGCCGAAGGCTACGAAGATGGCCACGTTTACACGGCCCCAGTTGGCTCCTTTAGCCCGAACCGGCTGGGCCTTTACGACATCAGCGGCAACGTTTTTGAATGGTGCTGGGACCGGTACACCTCCTACACCTCCCGCTCCCAGACCAATCCTAGGGGGCCTTCGTCGGGCTCGTACCGGGTTATCCGCGGTGGCTCCTACAACTACGACGCCTACCTCGCGCGGGTCGCGAACCGCTACTTCTTCACCCCCGACAACCAAATCAACTACATCGGTTTTCGCCTGGTTCGTTCCGCCCCATCGCGCTAGGCCAGGGCCCAAGCTGTCAAGAAGATCAGACGAAGGGTCATTTCTGTAGTGGTTCTTTACAAGAGTGTGTGGGTAAAACGTCAAAATGATTATCCTTGCCGAAAAAAGAAATGAGGCAAGAAGACATTTTCGCGGCGGCTATCGGGGTGAAGTCCCCGTGGACCATCACCAAGGTCAACCTGGAGATAGGCGATGGAGAACTGCACATCGAGATCGATTTCCCGAGCGGTTCGGAGTTCGAATACAGGGACGAGGCCACGGGCCGGACGAGCCTCCTCAAGGCCTATGACTCGAGCGTGAAGACCTGGCGCCACATGAATTTCTTCCAATACCGCTGCTACCTGCACGCGCGGATCCCCCGGGTGCGGACGGAAGGCGGCAAAATTGAGCAGGTGACGGCCCCTTGGGAGGGTGCCGTTGGCGGATTCACGATGCTGTTCGAGGCCTTCATCCTCCAGCCAGTCAAGGCGATGCCCGTCCACCAGGTCTGCCGGACGAGCGGCTCCTGCGGCATGTCGCCGGCGTTGAGCAAAGGCGTGGTGAAGAACCTTCCGAAGGGGGAGATAGCATTCGACAGGTTCAACGCTGTCAAAATCATGGACGACGCGGTCGGCAAGGTCCGTAAGGTGTTGGCCAAGATGCACCCGCTGTTGAGGAACTGCAGGTGCGTCTTGACCGGAAAACTTGATTTTGCCCGTATCAATCCTTTTTGCGCTACCCACGCACTCTTGTAAAGAACCATAGAGAATCCGAGCCAAACGTCCAAAATAAAGCCTCCCCCGAGCCGCTTTTCGCGGAATGCCACACGCCGCGGGCCGCCACGCCGGCGGTTGGGACGTTCCGGCCTAGCGCGAGGGGGCCGAACGAACCAGGCGAAAACCGAAGCTGTTGTTCCGGCTGGCGGGGGTGCCGCCGCAGCGAACAGAAACAAGGGTTTGGGTGGCGCTGCTATGCCACGAGCCACCGCGCGAAACCCGGAGCCAGCCCCCGTTGGCCCCCCTTGGGTCGGTCTGCGAGCCGGGCTCGTAATCGTCATCCCAGTCCCAGCACGTTTCCCAGACGTTTCCGGCCATGTCGTAAAGGCCCAGCCGGTTCGGGCTTAGCTGGCCGACGGCGTGGGGCTCCCATGTGGTGTTGGCGTCATACCAGACATAGCGGCCCATGCGGCCCTTCGAGTCCGTGCCTGCCCACTTCGTCCGCCCGCTCGAGCCGCCGCCCGCCGCGTACTCCCACTCGGCCTCCGTCGGAAGCCGGTAGCCGTTGGCCGTCCAGTCGCAGGTGACCACCCATCTCAAAGAGTCGTGTCTGTTCCAGTTGTTCGGGTCCTTGATGGTCTTGTCGATGTTGTAGCACGGCCGAAGGCCCTCCCGCTCGCTCAGCGCGTTGCAGAACTCCACCGCGTCGTACCAGCTCACCATCTCAACCGGGCAGTCCGGGCAGTCCTTCAGGCCGTTGCTCGCTTGGAAGAAGGAAGGATTACCGCCCATCACCTCCAGCCAGAGCCGCTGCGTAACCTCGTGCTTGCCCATCAGGAAGTCCGACACCGTAACGGAATGCACTGGACTTTCGGAATCATAGCCGTCCTCGCTCCCCATCTGGAAGCTGCCGCCGCCGACGAGCACGAAGCCGTCGGGGATGCCCGTGGGGGAGGCAGCCTGCTCGCCCGCGGCTCCATCCGCAGCAACGCGGCTGCCCTCGCGGGCGCCGTCCCGCGCCAGCCCGCGCTTGGTGGCGCGAAGCGGCGCCCCTCCCTGGGCGTCCGGCAGCGTGTGATCGGCCAGGCTCGAGGGGGCCGAGCGAACCAAGCGAAAACCGAAGTCGCTGCTCCGGGAGTCGGGGCCGGAGTTGATTCGATTGGCAACCCGCCCGAGGTTGGCGTTGTACCACGAGTCACCGCGCAAAACCCGGAACGCGCTGATGTTGGCTCCCCTTGGGTTTTCCTTAGGTCTGCTGGCGTAGTAGTCGTACCAGTCCCAGCACCATTCCCAGACGTTGCCGCCCATGTCGTAAAGGCCCAGCCGGTTCGGGCTTAGCAGGCCGACGGGGTGGGTCTTCCTTCCGGCGTTGGCGCCATACCAGGCGTATTTCACCAGCTCCTCCTCGCTGTCCGTGCCCGCCCAATTGGTGCGCCTTCTCGAGCCGCCGCCCGCCGCGTACTCCCACTCCGCCTCTGTCGGAAGCCGGTAGCCGTTGGCCGTCCAGTCGCAGGTGACCGTCCACCTCAAAGAGTCGCCGCTGTTCCGGTTGTTCGGGTCCTTGAGGTTCTTGTCGATGTTGTAGCATGGCCGAAGGCCCTCCCGCTCGCTCAGCGCGTTGCAGAACGCCACCGCTTCGTACCAGCTCACCATCTCAACCGGGCAGTCGGGGCAGTCCAGGCAATCCTCCTGGCCGTTGCTGGCCTGGAACCAGGAAGGATTACCGCCCATCACCTCCTGCCAGAGCCGCTGCGTAACCTCGTGCTGGCCCATCAGGAAGTCCGACACCCCGACCCGGTGTGCGGGCTTATCCCTGTCATCGCCGTCCTCACTCCCCATCCGGAAGCCGCCGCCGCGGACGAGCACGAAACCGTCGGGGATGCCCGTGGGGCAGGCAGCCTGCTCGTCCGAGGAGCGAAGCGGCGCCCCTCCCTGGGCGTCCGGCAGCGTGTGATTGGCCAGCCTATGCTGCCCTGCCCAGCGCTGCCCGTAGGCCGGCCCAAAGGCCTGTGCCAACGCCAGCAGCGAAACAAAAATCGCGACGCGCTTTTCCATCGTGCTGAATTTTAGGAACAAGGTAGAAAATCCCGGCCAAACGTCCAAAATAAAGCCTCCCCCGAGCCGCTTTTCGCGGAATGGCCAGCGCCGCGGGCCGCCACGCCGGCGGTTGGGACGTTCCGGCCTAGCGCGAGGGGGCCGAACGAACCAGGCGAAAACCGCTGTTGACGATCCGGTTGCCGGGGCTGCTGCCGTAGCGGCCCGCAACCCGAGCGCGGTTGGCGGTGTTGGCCCAGGAACCGCCGCGCAAAACCCGGTAAGAGCCTGACGAAGGCCCCTTGGGATTGTCCCTAGGGCTGCTGGAGTAGTAGTCCTCCTGGTACCAGTCCCAGCACCATTCAAAAACGTTGCCGCCCATGTCGTAAAGGCCCAGCCGGTTCGGGCTTAGCAGGCCGACGGAGTGGGTCTTCCTTCCAGCGTTGGCGCCATACCAGGCGTATTTCACCAGCTCCTCCTCGCTGTCCGTGCCCGCGCTATTGGTCCGCCCGCTCGAGCCGCCGCCCGCCGCGTATTCCCACTCCGCCTCCGTCGGAAGCCGGTAGCCGTTGGCCGTCCAGTCGCAGGTGATGCCCTCCCCGCTTGAGTTGTAGCACGGAACCAGGCCCTCCCGCGCGCTCAGCGCGTTGCAGAACTCCACGGCGTTGTGCCAGCCCACCTGCTCCACAGGGCAGTCCGGGCAGCCCCTAAAGTTGCTCGGGTTCTCGCCCATCACCTCCTGCCAGAGCCGCTGCGTTACCTCGTACTTGCCCATCAGGAAGTCCGACACCGCAACCTCGTGCTCAGGCTTCTCGTCGTCCTCGCCGTCCTCGCTCCCCATTCGGAAGCTGCCGACGACGACGAGCACGAAACCTTCGGGGATGGGGGGCTGCGCCACCGTCCGCCGCACCTTGACCAGGAAGCTGACCCCGGGAAGCTCCATGCCCATGGGGTAGTCCGCGAGCAGGTCCCAGGCGATCCGCTGCCGCCGCCCGGGTTGGGCCGCCTGGTCGCCCACGGCACCCGCGACCGCCATGCAGTCGTTCTCGCGGGTGCTTCCCTGTTCCAGCCAGTGCAGCGAGACCTGAAGCGGCGCCCCTTCCTCCACGCCCGTCAGCGTGTACTCGACCACCACCTGCTGGCCTTCCACGCGGAAGCCGTGTACCTCCACAAGCTGGGCGAAGGCCGGGACGGCACAACTCCACGCCAGCAGCAAAACCAAAATCGCGACGCGCTTTTCCATCGTGCGGAATTTTAGGAACAAGGTAGAAAAGTCCGTCCAACCCACCCAAAAAAGCCTCCCACCAGCCGCTTTTCTGGGAGGCGAAGGCCAGGTACGAGATCTTCGCCTTGGCCTGGCAGGCCGGGGAGGCGGTCGCTCGCAGCCGGTCCCCGAAGGCACTCGAAGGTCAAGGCTCGGTCGCGGGTGAACGCGGTCGGGCTTACCCTGTGGCGGCCTATGAACTCGGGGTCCGAAGCGGTTCTTTTTACCGTGTCCAGCATGAAGGCCCGGTTCTTCGAAATTCCGCGGGCCTTTCATGATTCGGTTTTATTTGTGTTTCATGACGAGATATGAACATTCCAAAAGAGAAAAGCAAATCTTTGAGATGCTTGTTTACAGTTGAATAGGCACTAACTTAATGGCACCGCATCGGCCAGGGGCAGGTGGATGGCTATCTCGGTGAAGGCGCCTTCCTCGGAGCGGACCTCGAGCGTGCCCTTGTGGGCCTTGACCATGTCCTGGACCATGTAGAGGCCCAGGCCCGTGGCCTCGGAGG
>JAIFMG010000059.1 GCA_020048645.1 Bacteroidota bacterium
AACAGGGGAGGAACATTTTCAGGGAGCTCAAAAACACTTTTGACGGCCACAACTTCCTTTCCGTCAAATGCGAGATGACCTAAATAGTTACTGTGAGAAAATGAACGTGCGATGGATCAATGATTTTCGGATGGTGGAAGAATTGGGAATCAGGTTCATCTGCGCGATGGACTTGTAATGAGGCTATCGCAAAACAGTCCGCGCCAACACCCGCCGCCGAGCCTCCCCGCGCGGCGGACCGTTGGCCATAAAACCGTACCTTTGCCTTGCCTTCGGCGCAAGGGTGCCGTGGGCCAGCGCAGCGCGGGCCGCTGACACGTGTCGAATGCCAAAACTGACCAAGCCATGCCCATAGAAAATATACGTGTCAAAAACTTCAAGTCCATTCGTGACTCGGGAGACATCCCCATCGGGCCTGTCAACATCTTCGTTGGAGCGAATGGGGTCGGAAAGAGCAACTTCATTTCGTTCCTCAAAATGCTCAACTGCTTGTCCAGAAAGAGGTTGGGCATTTACGTGGCTGACAATGGCTATGAAGACAGCCTGTTGCATTTTGGCAGGAAGAACTCGCGGTCGATCGAAGGGAGCATCGTGTTCAGGACGGAAGGCGAAAACCGCCGCGCGGCATACGATTTGAAACTGGTGCCCCGACAAAACGCTTCGGGCCTGTACTTCGAGAAGGACGAAGCCCGCTTCCAAGCAAGCGGAGAGCCGGAGCTTTGGCAGCGCGCGGACCTCGGAGGAAGGGTGCGCTGGCGAAGCGGAGTTGCTCAAAAACTGAGACCAAGTTGCTTTCGTTGTTGCAATGACCAGGCACCCATTTTCGAGAAATCTGGGCTGTTCTGACAATGCCCATCGCCGGATTATCGCTCGCCTTCAGGACTTTCGCGGCGAAGCCAACGCGCTAGGAAGGGGCGTAGCCCTGGCATCTTGTGCAAAGTTGTGTTCGGATATTTTACCTTTGAAGACAATTGGGTATTAGGCCACAGTTGTACGGCTTGCTGGATTCAACTCGATAAATTCGTAATCAGGTTTCGCAACAAAAATGTCGCCTTCTACGTTTTCAAGTTTTTGCCGTGTTGCTTTGATAGCAAGTCCGGATTGATCAATCCCAATCCACTTCCTGTTGTTCAAATGGGCGGATTTCAATGTTGTTCCGGAACCACAAAAACAATCCAAAACTATACTTCCCTCTTTGGAAGATGTTTTTATTATCAAATCCAATAAGTTTGAATTTTTCTCTGTCGGATAGGTTGGATATTGCGGATCTTTGAATTCCCAAATATCTTGAACCCGTTTGCCTTCTCTCTCGTCCGCAAAAATAATTTTTCTAGGATTCCCTTTAGATGACCATTCAATCAACCCTTCTTTATCCCATAGCTCTAATGTTTCAACGTCAGTCCTCCAGTGCCTTCCTTTGGGTGGGAGTATCCCTCTAAAAGGCTGATTGGATTTTCCATTTTCCGTTTCGCCAGGTGCGTGAATTGGGACAGTTGTATATCTTCTGCCGTACTTGTCTTTTTTGGGAAATAAATTTTCAAAGTCCTTTTCTGTATATTTTTCTCTGGGTTCGTTCCATATTGGTGTTTTGGATTTGGTATAAAACAAAATCAAATCTTTCAAATTACCAAAACCAATTCTGTTGAAATTTTTTGGGTTGCATTTCACTCTTGCTATATCATTCCTGAAGTTCTCTATGCCGAAAACTTCATCCATTAAAATTTTAACATAGTGTCCTATTTTGTAATCGATATGCAGATATATTGAACCTTCTTCTGACAACAGTTTTTTTAAAAGAACCAGCCGCTTTCTGAGGAAATCAATGAAATCAACGCCCACCAAATTGTCTGAGTATGCAAGATCGCCACTCTTTGAATTGCTAATTGTCGTTGCCCTACCGTCAGTAATTGTGAAATTTCCACCAGTGGCAAAAGGGGGATCAATATAGACCAAGTCTATCTTACCCAATAATTTTTTTTCATCCAGCAGGTACTGAAGACCTGTGATATTTTCCCCGTGTATCAAAACGTTTCTCATGGTCACAATTGGTATAAAAATTCACGCAAAACCAAAGCGCTCATTATATTGTAATTTTTATATGTTTCTGTGATGGATTTGTATAGCTTGTTGTTGCCTTTGATGTACAGCACTCCATCCAAAATGGCAATTTTTACGGCGTTGACCTTTTTTGCTTCAACGGTACTGATCGCGTCATTGAATTGAGCATTTTGATGTCCCCCAAAATCAGTCAAGAATTTTGCTTCCCCAATCACATATTTACCATTGAAACGAGCCACAAAATCTAGCCCCTTGTTGTGGTTGTAGCCCAATTCCTCTCTGGCGAAGTCCATCATGGACTTGTCGCTCCCGTCCAAAATGGCATCTTTCTTATTGGCTAGAAACTTGTCGAGTTCGACGGGTTTGATCCCGAGTGATTTCCTTCGAAGCCAATCTCGAAACATGGGGCCGATTTGTCGGTTCGTCTCTTTGGGTTCGCTGCAGCGCTCGTATAATTTTTCAAGTCCTATTTCGTAAATTCTTCCGCAAATCCTGTTGATTGTTCTGGGGTTGCGCTCAATGGAACTGCTGACTCTTTTTAGGAAGGCCACATAGCTGTCCTTTATCGGAAACAAGTCAAGTTTCAAAAGTTCTTTGATGAGGGATGTGTTGTTTTTCTTCTTGAAAGCCTTCTCAACTTCAGCCCAAACCTTTTCATCAATCTGCCTGATGCCTTCCGGAATGGTAGGATAGACTTGGAAAAGGTCATCGAGGTATGACCTTTGGTTGGCGTATTCGATGCTTAGCTTGGTCCAATTGTTCATGTTCTTTTGGCGTAGGTCGATTCACAAAAGTAAGAAAAATCTCAGCCTTTGCCCGGAATCGTCAAAAGAAATTACGAGCGATGGACCCGGCGTTGGGACAAAAAGAGCGGGCTGGATGCGGCGCGGATAAATCGTTGAAAACCAATAGCATATTGCCTTTCATGGGCATGGGTTCCAGCTTCGGCGTGCAACAAATTGGAAAGTGGCCCAACATTGACCCAATCCAACTGAAGCCAAGCGGGTATTGGATTGAAAATCAATGGCCCGCAATGTCGAGGTTCTGGACAGTCGGTAGAAACGTGGCATTTTATGCGCCAAGCCATGCCAGCAGGGCACAATCCCAGTTTTCCTGGCTTCTGCCCGGGGCTTTGGGATAGGCTTCGGGGCGGAATCGGATCCGCCCTGGCCCGTCCAGGCGATCGCGATTCGGCCAGAAAGTCTAATTTCGCGGCTCCGCTGGCCGCGGGCGGCGGACGAACCAACCCCAAGCGTAGAAAATGGCAAAAGAAATCGAGAGGAAATTCCTGGTGCTGTCGCAGGCATACCGCGAGCTCGGCCAGGGCAAGGCCTACCACCAGGGCTACCTGGCCGAAAACGACCGGGCCGTGGTGCGGGTCCGCACCATCGACCGCCAGGGCTTCCTGACGGTCAAGAGCGCAACGCTGGGCCTCGTGCGCGAGGAGTTCGAGTTCGAGATCGGCTACGAGGAGGCCTGCGAGATGCTCGAAAAGCTCTGCCAGAAGCCGACCATCAAGAAGCGCCGCTACAAGGTGCCGCACCAGGGCCTGGTCTGGGAGGTGGACGAGTTTGAGCTTGAGAACCAGGGCCTTGTCGTGGCCGAGCTGGAGCTCCCGAGCACCGACCACGCCTTCGAGAAGCCCGACTGGGTGGGCCGCGAGGTTACGCACGACAAGCGCTACTACAACACCGAGCTGGTCCGGCATCCTTACCAGGAATGGCGCGGCGAGCCTTGAGGCCGGGGCCGCTTTGGCATGGCAGTTGACCCATGCACCCCTAGGGCGCGGCAGGCGGGCGCCCCCTGACAGCCTGTCAGCAGGGCAGGGCTTCTTCAAATGCGCAATGCCTTGGAAAACAATCGAAAAGCCAATTTCCCTTGGCCTTTCGCCACTGGACAAAATAGAAAGGAAAACGACAATATGGCATTCAACTACGAATCCGTCCTTCATCATATGGTCGGCATAGGTGGCAGCAACGAGGAAGAAATCTTCCGCGTGGGCGACCTGCCGGCCCGGCTCAACAGCGGCACCGTGCCCGAACAGGTGCCCATCCTGCCCCTGCGCAACACGGTGCTGTTCCCGAGCATTGTCATGCCCATCAGCATCGGACGCAGCTCGTCCATGAAGGCCGTGCGCGAGGCCTACGAGTCGCACATGTACGTGGGCACCATCACCCAGAAGGACCCCGAGGTGGACAAGCCCGGATTCGCCGACCTGCACGAGGTCGGGACGCTGGCCCAGATCCTCAAGATCGTCGAGCACAACGACGGCAGCTCTTCGGTGCTGCTCCAGGGCAAGGACCGCTTCACCGTGGCCAAGGCCTTGGAAACCAAGCCTTTCCTGCTGGCGGAGGTCAAGACCCGCGAGGATGTCCTCCCGCAGGAGGGCGACAAGGAGTTCGAGGCCATGCTCGCCACCATGAAAAACCTGGCCATCCGCATCGTCAAGATTTCGCCCAACATCCCGCAGGAAGCCGCAGGGGCCATCAAGTCCATCGACAACCCCAAGTTCCTGGTCCGCTTCATCGCCTCCAACATCGACATTCCCATCGAGGACAAGCAGGCCCTGCTCGAAGTCGATGACTTCAAGCTCAAGAGCGAGATGCTCCTGCGCCACCTTTCGTTCGAGCTGCAAAAGACCGAGCTCCAGAACGACATCCAGACCAAGGTGCGCACCGAGCTCGACCAGCAGCAGCGCGAGTACATCCTCCAGCAGCAGATCAAGACCATCCGCGACGAGCTGGGCGAATCGGGGCCCGACCAGGACATCGACGAGCTTTCGGCCCGAGCCGAGAAAAAGCGCTGGTCGAAGAAGGTCGGCGAACACTTCTACAAGGAGCTGGACAAGCTCGAGCGGCTCAACCCGGCATCGCCCGACTATTCCAACCAGCTCAACTACCTCGAAACGCTGCTGGATCTTCCCTGGGACGAGTACACCCAGGACAACTTCGACCTCAAGAAGGCCCAGCGCATCCTCGACAAGGACCACTTCGGCCTGACGGAGGTCAAGGAGCGCATCCTCGAACACCTGGCCGTGCTCAAGCTCAAAGGCGACCTCAAGGCGCCCATCCTCTGCATGAACGGCCCTCCCGGCGTGGGCAAGACCTCCCTGGGCAAGTCCATCGCCGAGGCCCTCGGCCGCGAATACCTGCGCATGTCGCTCGGCGGCCTGCACGACGAGGCCGAAATCCGCGGCCACCGCAAGACCTACATCGGCGCCATGCCCGGCCGCATCCTCCAGAGCCTGCGCAAGTCCAAGTCGTCCAACCCCGTCTTCATCCTCGACGAGATCGACAAGATCGGCGACGACTTCCGCGGCAACCCGGCCTTCGCCCTGCTCGAGGTGCTCGACCCCGAGCAGAACGAGAGCTTCTACGACAACTTCCTGGAGCTGGAGTACGACCTCTCGAAGGTCATGTTCATCGCCACGGCCAACTCGCTGGCCAGCGTCCACCCGGCCCTGCTCGACCGCATGGAAATCATCGACGTCTCGGGCTACGTCATCGAAGAGAAGATCGAAATCGCCAAGAAGCACCTGGTTCCCAAGCAGCTCAAGGCCCACGGCGTCAAAAAGAGCCAGTTCCGCCTGGCCAAGAAGGCCCTCGAGCTGCTCGTCTCCGAATACACCCGCGAGTCGGGCGTCCGCCAGCTCGACAAGACCCTGGCCAAGGTCGTCCGCTCGGTGGCCAAGAAGATCGGCATGGAGGAGGACTTCAGCCCGAGCATCGGCGCCGAGCAGGTGCGCGCCATCCTGGGCCCCGCCAAGTTCCCCCGCGACAAGTACGAAAACAACCACGACGCCGGCGTCGTAACCGGGCTGGCCTGGACCGCCGCCGGGGGCGAGATCCTCTTCGTGGAAAGCAGCCTCAGCCGCGGCAGCGGCAAGCTCACCCTGACGGGCAACCTCGGCGAAGTGATGAAGGAATCGGCCGTCATCGCCCTGGAGTACGTCAAATCCAACGCCGAGCGCCTGGGCATCGTCCCCGAGGCCTTCGACCACTGGAACATCCACATCCACGTGCCCGAAGGCGCCATTCCCAAGGACGGCCCCTCCGCCGGCATCACCTTGGCCACCTCGCTGGCCTCCATCTTCACCCAGCGCAAGGTCCGCGGCCGCATGGCCATGACCGGCGAGCTCACCCTCCGCGGGAAGGTCCTGCCCGTGGGCGGCATCAAGGAGAAGATCCTGGCCGCCAAGCGAGCCGACTTCACCGACCTCGTCCTCTCGCGCCAGAACCAGAAGGACGTCGAGCAAATCGAGCCGCTCTACGTGGCCGGCCTGACCTTCCACTACGTGGACAAGCTCGACCAGGTGCTGGAGTTCGCCCTGCTCGACGAGAAGGTGGACAAGGCCCTGGTCGTGGTCTAGCCGCGCTCGAAAATGCGGCTGGGTGTCCGGCCCAGGGCTAGGCTAGGACCAGCACAAACACGAAACAAACTTCCCAGGACGGATTTTCAGCATCCATCCTGGGAAGTTTGTTTGGCTTCTCGCCCTTTTTTGAGGAAGATTGGAACCCAGGGCAATCGGGCGACATTGATCCGCAAAAATGCTCCAGCAAGCATTTGCATTTTTGCGTTTTCCAACCCACCGATTGTGCTCCGCTGATGTTTCGGGCCGTTTCGTAGGCCCCCGTCAAAACATGAAACCTGCCAACTTCGCAGAAGCTGGCAGGTTTTCATCTCGCTTATACCAAGTTGCAGGCAAACGTGATAGATTGGCTTGAAACCTCACCCAACCCCGAAGGGGTGAAATGATTGTAGAAAGCGGATCCAGGCCAAAGAAGAGAACCCCGAAGGGGTGAAATGATCCTCATCGAGAGCAAGGGCCACACCCCTTCGGGATTACCCTCCAACCCGCGCCGGGTAGGCTACAACAATTCCATCCCTTCGGGATGGGCGGAACAGCCCGATTTTTTCGGACGCTGGTGCTTGGGATGTTCCACCCATGAGCGCAACTTGCTATTGGGCTCAACCTTTTATCCAGTTGACGATCTTGTCGTCGAACGGCTCGGTGCGCGGTCCGGCGAAGTCCACCAGGTGGCCTTGCTCGTCGATCATGAACTTCTGGAAATTCCAGGTAACTTCGGCGTCGAGCACGCCGTTTTGCGACTTCTGGGTAAGCCACTGGTACAGCTCGTGCTGGTCGTCGCCTTTGACGGAGATCTTGGCCATCATGGGGAAGCTGACCTCGTAGCTGGAGGTGCAGAAGCTCAGGATTTCCTCGTTGGTGCCAGGCTCCTGCGCGCCGAAGTTGTTGGCCGGGAAACCGACAATGACGAAGCCGCTGCTGGCATATTGGTCGTAAAGCGACTGCAAATCAGCATACTGGGGGGTGAGGCCGCACTTTGAGGCCACGTTGACCACCAGCACCTTCTTGCCGGCAAATTGCGAGAGGGAGACCTCTTTTCCTTCGATGTCGGTAACGGTGAAGTCGTGGAAAGTTTTCATCTGTTGGGGATTGGTCGTTTCGTTTTCGGAGCGGGTTGGCTCGACGTTGCTCAGCGCAGCTTGCTGTTGCCGATTGGCGCAGGCGCCCAGGCTGATCGCGACGGCCAGGGTCAAAAGTGTCTTTTTCATGTTTTTTTGGGCAAAGATAAAGGTTTGGCGACAAAATCGGACAAATTTGTCCGTCATTTTTCATCGAGGCTCTTGAGCCGAATGCTGACGGCGTTCTTGTGGGCCAGGAGCAGCTCGTTTTCCGCGAGGTTCTCGATGGTCGGGCCGAGTTGGCGGAGGCCATCGGGCGTGATCATCTGGTAGGTTATCTTTTTGACGAAGCTGTCGAGGCTGACGCCGCTGTAGGCCATGGCGTGGCCGTTGGTGGGCAGGGTGTGGTTGGTGCCGGAGGCGTAGTCGCCGGCGCTTTCGGGCGTGAGGTGGCCGATGAACACGCTTCCGGCGTTGCGGACGCGGGCGGCCAGCTCCTCGGGCGAGCGCGTGGCCACAATCAGGTGCTCGGGGGCGTAGTGGTTGATGAGCTCCAGCATCTGCTCGTCGCTTTCCACCACCAGGGCCTTGCTGTTGGCCAGGGCCGAGCGGGCCATTTCGTGGCGGGGCAGGGCGGCGAGCTGCCTTTCGAGCTCCGCGGGCAGTGCCTGGGCCAGGCCGGGGCAGGTCGTCACGAGCAGCACCTGGCTGTCGTGCCCGTGCTCGGCTTGCGAGAGCAGGTCGGCGGCCACGAAGTCCACCCGGGCGCTATCGTCGGCCATGACGGCCACCTCCGAGGGGCCCGCGGGCATGTCGATGGCCATGCCCTGGCTGTTGAGCCATTGCTTCGCCGCCGTGACGTACTGGTTTCCAGGGCCAAAGATTTTGAAGACCTTCGGCACGCTCTGCGTCCCGTAGGCCATGGCGCCAATGGCCTGGATGCCGCCGAGCTTGAACACCTGGCGGATGCCGACCAGTTGGGCCGCCCAAAGGATGGCCGGGTGGATGCTGCCGTCGGGCGAAGGCGGGCTGCACAGCACCACTTCGGGGCAACCCGCGACGCGGGCCGGCACGCCCAGCATCAGCACCGTCGAGAAGAGCGGCGCCGTGCCGCCGGGCACGTACAGGCCCACGCGGTCGATGGGCACCATGCGGCGCCAGCAGGTGACGCCCGGCTGCGTCTGGATGCGCTTCTCCGGCTCCCACTGGGCGCTGTGGAAGGCCTCGATGTTGGACATGGCCACCCGCAGGTCGCGCTTGAGGGCCTCGGGCACCAGCCGGTCGGCCGCGGCGAACTCTTCCGCGCTGACCCGGAAGTCGTCGAGGCGGGCCTTGTCGAACCGCTCGGTGTATTCGGCCAGGGCCTGGTCGCCGCGCAGGCGCACCTGCTCCAGCACCTCGCGCACGGTCTCGAACAGCCGGCTCTGGTCCAGCTCGGGGCGCCTGAGCCATTCTTGCCAAGGTCCCTCGAAGGGTTTCGTGATGATTTTCATGGTTTTGGAATCCGTTCTGGGTACTGGGAAAATGGGGGAGAAGCCAAAGGATGGGGAGCGCCGCCTCGTTCAGATGATCATCTTCTCGATGGGCACCACCAGGATGCCTTGGGCGCCCAGTTGCTTGAGCTGGTCGATGCGCTGCCAGAACTCGTTCTCGGGCACCACCGTATGGACGGAGCTCCAGCCTTCGAGGGCCAGCGGCAGGACGGTGGGGCTTTTCATGCCGGGCAGCATCTCGATGATCTGCGGCAGTTTTTCGTTGGGGGCGTTCAGCAGGATGTACTTGTTGGTCTCGGCCTTGTGGACGGCCTCCACGCGGAACAGCAGCTCCTCGAGCAGTTGCTGTTGGCGCTCGCCCAGGTAGGGGTTGGCCACCATCAGGGCCTCGGACTTGAGCACCACTTCCACCTCGCGCAAGCCGTTGCTGATCAGGGTACTGCCCGTGCTGACGATGTCGAAGATGGCATGGGCCGAGCCGATGGTGGGCGCGATTTCGACCGAGCCGCCGATTTCGTGTATCTCGGCCTCTATCTGCTTGGCTTTCAGGAAGTCGTCGAGCACGTTGGGGTAGGAGGTGGCGATCTTCTTGCCGTGGAAAAAGGCCAGGCCCTCGTACTGCTCGTTCTTGGGAACGGCCAGCGACATGCGGCACTTCGAGAAGCCCAGGCGGCGGACCACTTTGATGGCCTTGCGCTTTTCCAGCACCTCGTTCTCGCCCACGATGCCGATGTCGGCGATGCCTTCGGCCACGTACTCGGGGATGTCGTCGTCGCGCAGGAAGAGCAGGGTCAGGGGGAAATTGGAGGCCTCCGTTACCAGGTTGCCCAGGCTTTTGGGGATGGAGATGCCTGCCTTTTTGAGCAAGGCCACGGAGTCCTCGTTGAGGCGGCCGCTTTTCTGTATGGCGATTTTCAGGTGCATCGGCGTTGTTGTTTTTTGGAAAAATTGAAGATTGTTTTTCAGGCTTCTTGAGCCTGTTTGAGCGAAAGTTGCACGCGGCCGCGGCCCAGGTCCACCTCCAGCACCTTGACCCGCACGTGCTGGTTGAGCTGGACGACTTGCGCCGGATCCGAGACGAAGCGGTCGGCCAGCTCCGAGATGTGGACCAGCCCGTTCTGCTTGATGCCCAGGTCGATGAAGACGCCGAAGCGGGTCATGTTCGTAACGATGCCCGGCAAGACCATGCCCGGCTTGAGGTCCTCGATCTTGCGGATGTCGTCGGCGAACTCGAAGACGCGGATGGGCGGGCGCGGGTCGCGGCCAGGCTTGCGCAGCTCGTCGAGGATGTCGCGGAGCGTGGGCAGTCCGGTCTTGGGGCCGAGGTAGCGCTCCAGCTCGATCTGGGCCAGCGCATCCGGCTTTTCGATGAGCTGGCCCACCGGGAGGCCCCTGTCGCGGGCCATTTTTTCCACTATCGGGTAGCTTTCGGGGTGGACGGCGCTGTTGTCGAGCGGGTTTTCGGCCCCGGGGATGCGCAGGAAGCCGGCGCACTGCTCGAAGGCCTTCGGCCCCAGCCGCGGGACTTTCTTGAGCTCCTGACGGCTGCCGAAGGGGCCGTTCTGGTCGCGGTGGGCCACGATGTTCTTGGCCGTGGTGGCGTTGAGCCCCGCCACGTAGGCCAGCAGCGCATGGCTGGCGGTGTTGAGGTTGACGCCCACCGAGTTGACGCAGCTTTCGACCACGCGGTCGAGATTCTTTTTGAGCAGGGCCTGGTCCACGTCGTGCTGGTATTGCCCCACGCCCAGCGACTTGGGGTCGATCTTGACCAGCTCGGCCAGCGGGTCCATGAGCCGCCGCCCGATGGAGACCGCGCCCCGGACCGTTACGTCCTGCTGCGGGAACTCCTCGCGGGCCACGGGCGAGGCCGAGTAGATGGAGGCGCCGTCCTCGTTGACCGAGAACACCTGCACGGGCCGCCGGGGGCGGAGGTTCTGCCGCACGAAGTCCTCGGTCTCGCGTCCGGCGGTGCCGTTGCCGATGGCGACAGCGTCGATCTTGTAGGCGTCGAGCAGTTGGTTGAGCTTCTTGGCCGCCAGGGTCCACTCGCCTTGGGGCGGATGCGGGAAGATGGTCTCGTTGTGCAGCAGGGCGCCCTGGGCGTCGAGGCAGACCAGCTTGCAGCCGGTGCGGAATCCCGGGTCGATGGCCAGCACCCGCTTCTGGCCCAGGGGCGGCGAAAGCAGCAACTGCCGCAGGTTGCTGGCGAATACCTCCACCGAGGCCAGGTCGGCCTGCTGCTTCGAGAGGGCCGCGAACTCGTTCTCGATGGAAGGCTTGAGCAGGCGCCGGTAGGCGTCGTCGAGGGCCTTGGCCACCTGCCGGGCCGCGGGGCCGTCGCCCCGGACGAACTGCTTGCGCAGCCCTTCGACGGCCTTTTCGGCGTCGGGCGCGATGGCCACGCGCAGCAGTCCGGCCTCGGCACCCCGGCGCAGGGCCAGCAGGCGGTGCGGGGCGCAGCGCCGGAGCGGCTCCTCGAAGTCGAAGAAGTCGCTGTACTTCTCGGCCTCCTGCTCCTTGCCCGGCACCACCTTGGCGGCGATGGTGGCCTCGCGCTCGAACAGGCGCCGGAGGCCGTCGCGGGCGGCGCCGTCTTCGCTGACCCTCTCGGCGATGATGTCGCGGGCGCCTTGCAGGGCCGCCTCGGCGTCGGGAACCTTGTCGCTCAGGAACTTGGCCAGCACGGCCTCCGGGTCTTGGCGCTGCTGCCAGAGCAGTTCGGCCAGGGGCTCCAGGCCATTTTCGCGGGCCACTGTCGCGCGGGTCTTGCGCTTTTTCTTGTACGGAAGGTAGAGGTCCTCCAGCCGGGCCAGGGTCTCGGCGGCGCGGATGCGGGCCTCGAGCTTGGGGTCGAGCTGGCCTTGCTCGGCGATGGCCGCCAGCACGCTTTCGCGGCGCTTTTCGAGTTCGGCGGCCTGCTCGTGCAGGTGGGTTATCTTTTCGAGTTGCACTTCGTCGAGGCTGCCGGTGGCTTCCTTGCGGTAGCGGGCCACGAAGGGCAGTGTGCAGCCCTGCGCGAAGAGCTCCAGTGTGTTTTCGACTTGCCAAGGCTGCAGCCCGGTGGCCTGGGCGATGGCTTGCGCGAAAGGATTTTTCATGATGGGGAAAAGGTTCGGGATGATGCCCTGCGAAAATAAGACAACTGCCCAGCCAGGCCAAATTCGGGCGGCTGTTGTTGGGCAGGCGTCGGGCCTCGGGCGGCGAGGCCTCAGTGGATCAGGGTGGCCAGGATGCGCCGGCTTCCGCCCTGGTCGCGGAACTCGCAGAGGTAGATGCCTTGCCAGGTGCCGAGGTTGAAGCGGCCCTGCGTGATGGGCAGGCTGACGCTGGCCCCGAAGAAGGCGGCCTTGATGTGGGCGGGCATGTCGTCGGGCCCTTCGAGGGTGTGCGTGAGGTAGGGCAGGTTCTCGGGCACGAGCCTGTCGATGAAGGCGCGGAAGTCGGCCCGGGCCGTGGGGTCGGCGTTCTCGTTGAGGGTCAGCGCGGCCGAGGTGTGCTGGAGGTGCAGGTGCAGCAGCCCGGCCTCGGGCAGGGGCGGCAGGGCCTCGAGCACCAGGTGGTCGATCAGGTGGAATCCTCGGGGGAAGGGTTTGAGCCGGATTTCGAATTGTCGTATCATGGCTTGGTCGGAAGGGTTGGGTAGGAAAGCAAGAATCCGGGGAAGACCCCCGGATTCTTGGTTGGCGGCTTAGGCCTTGAGCATTTTTTCGAGCAGGATGTCGCTGATGCCGAAGCGGTCCTTGATGGGCTTGAGCTTTTGTTCGAGCTGTTCCGGGCTCATGCCTTCTTGGGTTCGGGTGGCGAAGATGATGATGGCCTCCTTCTCGTTGGCGTTGCCGCGCTCGGTAACCTCGGTCTCGTAGCCGTTGGCCTGAAGGATGAGGGCGCGGATGCCGTCGGTGACGAGCTTGGCCATGCGGGTCTCGATGGCCTCGAAGACCATGAGCGCGCCGAGCTCGGATACGCCGCTGAACTTGCCCACCAGTTCGGCGCTCGACTGCGAGCTGATCAGGAGCTTGGCCTTGGCCTGGATGGCCTGGAAGATGGTCTGGTCCACCTGCTGCTCGGTTCCGTCGAGGACGGTGGCGATGTCCACCTGCTCTGCCGTGGAGTTCTCGATGGGCGCCTCCAGGAAGTCCAGGCGTTCGAAGTGGCACCGCTGGGCGATGTTGTTGAGGCTTTTGGCCAGGTCGGGCTGCACGCTGTAGGCGCGCATGGTGACCTGCTTGCCCATGCTCTTGAGGTAGTCGTACAGGATGAAAGCATACACCTCGTTGCCCTTGGTGACGCTTTCGACGACCACGTCGTTGCCCAGCTCGATCTTGGGCAGAAGTTCGTCCATCTTCTGGAGGAACTCGTGGACCCGCCTGAACATGTGCTGCTGGCTCTTGACGACCTCGCCGCGCTGGTCGATGATGCCCATGCTCTTGAGGTAGATGGAGTTGGATACGTCGATGAGCTTGCGGCCCATGCCGGTGCTTTCATCACCGACCGACTTGGACGTGAGCTTGGGCTGGTTTTTCTTGTTGTAACGTATCTCGTGGTCTTTCTTGGTGGTATTCAGCATCCCTTGCAGGAAACTGCTGCCCAGGGAGGTCGCCACGATGTTGGCCGACTCCAGGACGCTGTGCGTCTTCTGGACATCATTTTTCTTGTGGCGGTAGGTGAAGACCAAGGCATTGGGATCCTCCTCGGAAGGCACCACGAAGATGCTTCGGACTTCTTGGCCTTTGTCTTGTGCTTTCTCAAGAGTCAACTTCAGGAACTCTTTTTGTTCGACACTAGCTTGAAAATGATTTTTGAACTCATTTACAGCTTTACTTGTATTCATTTTGGGTTTGGTTTTGGTTCAGAACTGCTGGAAGAACGAAGTCATGGGTTTCTTCCAAGCTGCTCTCTCTGGTTTTTGGGGGTGTTCAAAAGGGGGTTAGCGGTCAAATTCTACACCAAGATAACAAATCGCTCGAAAAATTCAAGCGCAGCTCGTCAGGCTTGGTCTTTTTCCTGGTTCGGCTTGATCTCCGACAGCATCTTGAGCAGGCTGTCCATTTTCGCGTTGATGTCTTCCACCCGCTTCTCCAGGCCGGCGTTGTTGTCGCTCACCATCGAGTCCACGAACACCGAGTTGACCAGCGACAGGCCGAAGATGCCGCCCGTCAGCACCATCACGATGAAGTAGATGCGCGTCAGGAAGCTCAGCCCCGGCGAAATGTCTTGCACGATGCTGTCCGGTATCTCGTACCAGCCCTCGATGGTGAAGATCTTGAAGGTCGAGTAGAAGGCCGTCAGCGGGTTGCCGAAGTGCTCGGGCGAGATGTCGCGGTAGATGTAGCACGAGAGCAGCGAGAAGACGAAGTTGTAGATGAAGAACGCCACCAGCACCAGCACCGAGGCCCGCAGCGCGCGCGCCACGCCCGACAGGAGCTGGTCGATGCCCTCGATGAAGCGGAAGAAGCGGAAGAACTTGAATACCCGCGAGATACGGAACATCAGGAGGAAGCTCAGGTTCACGTAGCCCACCGGGAAGAGCGTCAGCAGCAGCGAGGGCAGCGAGAGCACCACCAGGATGAAGTCCAGCTTGTTCCAGTTGTCGCCGATGTAGCCTTGCCAGCCGTGGTGCCGGATCTTGATGCCGGCCTCGATGCCGAACAGGATCGTCACCAGCGAATCCACCAGCAGGATGGCTTTTTCTAGATCACTGCCCAGATTCTGGAACCCGTCCCCGAAGATGGTCAGGGTGTTGATCAGGATGATGGCCAGGATGAATCGGTCGTTCAGGAACAGCGCTTTGATAAACTTGAGCATGGTGTCTTTGTTTGTGCCCTGGGCAGTTGGGCTTGGGGTACAAAAATAACAGGGTTTTTCTTTTTAGGCCCAACCGGTCATTCCGCCGTCAGGATTTCTACCACGTAATGGCCGAATTGGTCCGGCGCGAGCCCGTCGATTATCCACATCCGCGAATAGATCCGCACTTGGCCCGCCTCGATGACCGGGTTCGAGCTGTACGTGAACAGCACTTCTTCGCTGTGTGCGATTTTGCCAGATTTGTCGTACCACGAAATTTGCGCCTCGACTTTTTCCAGGGGCACTTGGCCGATGTTCGCCACCTCCAGCTCCATGTCGTGCGAGAAGTCGCCCAGCACTTCCCCGAACTCGGCCGCCCGCTGGCGCACCGCCAGGTCGATGTTGTCCGCCCGTTCGAAGGCCCAGGAAACCTCCAGCGGCTTGCTTTCCGGGTAGCGTCCTGCCGCAGGGCGCGCCTTGGCGTAGCTCACCGACACGCGGGCCCGGCTGGCGTCCGGTTCGCCCTTGTCCTTGTAGAGCAGGTTGTCGAACGGCAGGAGGTCGCCCGGGCGGCCCATGGCGTTGTGGCTTTCGAGCACCTTGATGCTTTGCGCCGCGACGACTTTGCCCTGCTCGTCGAGCAGTTCCAGCTTCAGGGTGAGCTCAAGCAGCTCCGTGCCGGGCAAGACCTTCACCAGCCCCATGCTGTTGACGGCCCACGAGCCGTCGTAGTCGGAAAGCACCACCCGCGGCGGGGCGAGCGAGACTCCCTCGGACATCGCGTTGGGCACGAATGAGCACTCCAGCAGCGACTCGTAGCTCTCCAGACCGTTTTCGGGGCCGTCGGGCAGGGCCTCCGCTGGGGGCGAGACTTCGACCTCCAGGGGCTCCTGCGGGTTCTCGAAGTCGCTGGGCGCCTGCCGCGCCATCAGCAGGAAGGCCATGCCCAGCAGCACGGCCAGCCCGATGAGCAGGAGCACGACCACTACGGCGCTGGGCTTCTTGCCTGCCGCGGGCACGGGCGCCGGCAGGCGCTGTGTGCTGAGCACTGGCTTGGCTTGGCTTTCGCGGCCCGTGCGCAGCTCGCTCAGCAGGCGCATCGCGTCTTTGTTGTCCGCGTCGATGTCCAGGCATTCGCGGGCATAGCTCATGGCCATTTCCTTGTCCGTCGGGTTCGAGCGCTGCTTCCAGCGCATCTGGTAGGCCTGGGCCATGCCCAGCAGGGCGTCGGCGTGGTAGGGGTTGAGGCCCAGCGCCTGGCTCAGCTCGCCGATGGCGTCGTCGGGGTTGTTGAACTCCAGGAAGCCCTTGGCCCGGACCATGTGGTCTTTGAACTTCTCGACGATTTCCTTCCACTCGCTGTCCGAGACCCCGGCGCTGGCGGCCACCTCGCGGAGTTCGTCCAGGCTGAGCGCCCTTTTCTGGCGAAGGTTCTTCAGCCGCAGCATTTCCTCGAGGAAGCGCTCCAAGTGGGGGTCGTTTGCCATTGTGTTGACTTTTGGGTGGGATGAGGGCTTTGGGATTCGGTGGCGGCCGGGGGCCGCGCTGTCAGGATTTTGGGGGCACGGCCGAGAGCTTTTCTTCGAGCAGGGCGTTGGCGATGTTCAGGACGATGAGCACCAGCGCGTCGAAGGTCTCGCCCAGCAGAAGGGTCTTGGTGCGGTAGTGCTCCACCCAGGTCTTGGCCGACTGCCCTTGCTGCACGAAGGTGTCGCGGGTGGCGTAGGCCAGGGCGAAAAGGTGCTGGGCCAGCAGGTCGCGGCCCTGCTCGAGGCGCGTGGCCGCCTCCTTGAGCAGCAGGCTCACCTGCCCGCTGGTCTCGACCACCAGGTGCGCCAGGTAGTTGAGCAGGTCCGCCTTGCGGTTGGGCGTGTTGAGCAGCTTCTGCCGGAGCTGGGCGTTGAAGTTCTCCATGATCTTGCCGATGCCGAAGCGCTCGAACTCCTCGGGCGCGAAGGCGAAGGGAAGGTCCAGCTTGCCCCAGCGGTTCAGCTTGACCAGGCCCTCCTCGCGGGCCACCGCATAGAGGTTCTCCACCGTGTACCACAGGTCGCTCAGCTTCATCAGGCTCTTGTCGGCCTCGCGCACCGACTCGCTCCGCGTGTTCGAGAAGCGCGGGTCGAACTGGATGATGGTTCCCAGCAGGTTGCGCAGCTTGCTGTTGAAGCGCATCCACGAGCGCGGCTTGGCCATGGAAAGCAAAGTCGTGAAGCGCTGCTCGTAGCGGCTGAAAAAGTCCTCGAAATCGGGAAGGTATCGCTTTTGGAACAAGGGCATTGCGCGGACGGTGTTGGAAAAAGAGGGGTAGGGCTGTGGCTTGTCGCTTTTCCGCGAAGGTAACAAATCCGCGGCCCTGCCCCAAACTTGCCGGGCCATCGTGCCAGCCTTGGATCAAGCCGGCAGGCCGCCCGGATTATTCCACGATCAGCTTCTGGCGGAAGATGCCTTTGGCGTCGCTGCTTTCGAGCAGATAGACTCCCGCCGGCCAGCCCGTGAGGTCGAGCCGCGAATGGGTTCCGCTGACTTCCATTTCCAGCAGCACGCGGCCGGCCAGGTCGATGGCCCGCAACTGCCGCAGGCCATCCTGCTCGAACAGCAGCTCCGCCTGCCCGCTGGCCGGATTGGGGAAGATGCCGAAGCGCGGCGCCGCCAGCTCGCGGCTGGAGGTCGGCCCCTGGCTGATGCTGTTGACCTCGCACAGCAGCCAGGCGTCGGGGTCCAGGCTCACGGAGCTGACCTGCTGGCCGGCCTCCATCTCGAACACCTGCCCGCTATGCTCCAGCCGGAACTCTTGCCGCAGGCTGCTGCCATCGGCCAGGCGCAGCTCGATGTCGAGCGGAACCTTGAAGAAAGGCGTCTGCGTCGAGCTGCCCTGCTGGTTCACCTGGATGTTGACCTGCTGGCCGTCCTGGTTCCAGATTGCCTCGAACTGCGGATGCCCTTGGCCGTAGTACCATTGTTGGAAAAAGTCCTCGAAAGAGCGGCCGGCCAGTTCCTCCAGCACGGCCTTGAAGTCCTCGCCCGTGGCCACGTCCTGCGCGTGCCTGTCCAGGAAAGTCCTGAAAACCTGGAAGTAAAGCTCGTCGTCGCCCACCTCCTTGCGCAGCACGTGCAGGATGGAGGCGCCTTTCTTGTAGGTCAGGCGGTAGTCGAAGATGCGGTTCACGTCGGTGGCGTCGGCCAGCGGCACATAGACGCTGCCCACCTGCTGCCGGGCGTAGTTGTGCGCGGTGCTGAGCCATTGCCGGGCCATTTCGGGGCCCAGAATCTCGTGGATGCTCAGGTACTCCGAGTATGAGGCGAAGCCCTCGTTGATCCAGATGTCCTGCCAGCTTCCGCAGGTAACATGGTCGCCGAACCACTGGTGGGCCAGCTCGTGCGCCGTGAGCGAGTAGCCGAAGTTGGCCTGCGTGGTCATGGTCTGGTGCTCCATGCCGCCGCCCATCGGGGCCAGGCAGTGGCCGTATTTTTCTTCCGAGAAAGGATAAAGCCCGTAATGTTCCGAAAAATGCGAGAGCATGTCGTCGATGTAGCTGATCTGCTGCTGGTTCTGGGCCAGGTAGTCGGGGTGGTCATAGACGAAGTTCTGCACCAGCAGCGGCTCGTCGAGGCCCTCGATCTCGGCCATGATGTTGTATTCCTGGTAATCGGCAACCGCCACCGAGATCAGGTAGTAGGCGATCGGGTAGCGCGTGCGCCACTCGTAGCGCGCCCGGGTATCGCCCAGCATCACCACTTCCTCCAAGATACCGTTCGAGCCTGCCATGTTTTGGGCCGATGTGGTTATCCAGATCGCCGCCGAGTCGGCCTTGTCGCTCAGCACCTGCTTCGACGGCCACCAGTCCTTGGTCGAGAAAGGCTCTGACAAAGACCAGGTTACGTTCTTCTGCCAGTCATCCTCGTAGCCCGTGCTCAGGCCCGAGAAGAAGCCCTCCTGCGGCGCCGTGCCCGCGTAGTCCACCTCCACCACTATCGCCTGGCCTTGCGTGGCCGCCTGGTCCAGCAGCACCAGCAGCTTGTCGCCCTGGCGCGCGTGCCCGACCGCCTGGCCGTCCACCCGCGTGGCCGAGACCTCCATCTCCGGAACCAGCTCCAGCAGGAAGGAGTCAAGCTCCTGGGCCACCACATGCGCGTGGACCGCCACCGTGCCCTCGACGTCCACGCTGTTGTTTTCCAGCTCCAGGTCGAGGTGGTAGAAATGCACGTCGTACTGGAGCAGCAGCGGGTCGGCCACGTATTCCTGCGAAAGGCTCTTGCCCAGGCGCTTGGCCTCCGAGCAGAGCATCCCGCCCTCCAGTTCCTGGTCCGTTGGGAAAGGCTGGGCCTGTTGCGCCAGCGCGGCTCCGGCCCAAGGCCCAAGGGCCGCCACGAGGGCAGATGCCAGGGCCGTTTGTTGGAATGCTTGTTTCATCTTCGTGTTTTTTTGCTTTCGCGATGCGTTGTCAACCGTGCGGGTTTGGAATTGGAATCTTTCAGGGGAAAAAGCGCGGGGCGCATGGCTCACCAGAGCGGGGCGGCCATGCGCTGCCGGGCGCGCTCGTATCCGGCCAGCAGCTCGGCCATGATCTCGGCCACGGGCATGACCCGGTCGATCAGGGCGGCCACCTGGCCGATCTCCAGCTCGCCCTCGTCGAGCTCGCCTTCGAACATTCCCCGCTTGGCGCGGCCGCGGCCCAGCAGCTCCGCCAGCTCCTCGCGCGAGGCACCGCGGCTCTCGGCCTCGGCCACCCGCTCGAAGAAGGCGTTCTTGAACAGGCGCACGGGCACATGCTTTTTCAGGCTGAGCATCGTGCTGTCCTCGCCGGCCTTCACCACGGCCTCCTTGAAGGCCGGATGCGCCGAGCTTTCGACCGAGGCGGCGAAGCGGCTGCCCACCTGCACTCCGTCGGCGCCCAGGGCCAGCGCGGCGAACATCTGCTCGCCCGTGCCGATGCCACCCGCGGCCAGCAGGGGCAGGCCCGTCGCCCGGTGCGCCAGGGGCACCAGGTTGAGCGTCGTGGTCTCCTCGCTGCCGTTGTGCCCGCCCGCCTCGAATCCTTCGACCACCAGCGCGTCCACCCCGGCCTCCTCGCACTTGCGCGCGAAAGTGGTGTTGGCCACCACGTGCGCCACCTTGGCGCCATGCTGCTGGAGGTGCCGCGTCCAGGTCTTCGGGCTGCCCGCAGAGCTGAACACGATGGGCACGCCTTCTTCTACGATCACCCGCATCAGTTGCTCGATGTCCGGGTAGAGCAACGGCACGTTCACCCCGAAGGGCTTGCTCGTGGCCGCGCGCAGCTTTTGGATGTGCTGGCGCAAGACCTCCGGGTACATGGATCCGGCCCCGATGAGGCCCAGGCCGCCCGCCTGGCTCACGGCCGCCGCCAGGCGCCAGCCGCTGTTCCAGACCATGCCGCCCTGCACGATGGGATGCTCGATCCCGAAGAGTTCCGTCACGCGGTTTTTCATCGCCTTAGGCTTTTTTTGTGTTGATGAGAGGGTCAAGGTTGCCATTCGAGCACCACGTACAGGGGCAGGTGGTCGCTGAATCCGCCGTAGTAGTTCGGCCCGCCGTAGGTCTTGCTGGGCGATTCGCCCCGGTAGAGGATCCAGCCGGGCTTGAAGATTTTTGCCTCCCCTGCGCGCAGGCCCGCGGTGGCCCCGGCCAAGGCTTGCGAGACGATCATGTTGTCGATCTGGGTCCATTCGCCGCGGAAGTTGTATGTGCCTTGCTTGCTTTGCTGGAGCGGCCAGGCCAGGTTCTTGAGCTCTCCGGGCTGGCTGGGGGCCTCCACCGCGCGCAGCACCTCGCTGAGGCTCTTGTTGTCGGGCTCGTCGTTCATGTCGCCCATGATGCAGATCTTGGCCTGGGGCGAGCGGGCCAGCAGCGCGTCCACGGCCTCGCGCAGCACGCTGGCCGCCGCGACGCGGTTGTCTTCCGACTCGTCCTCGCCTCCCCGGCGCGAAGGCCAGTGGTTGACGAAGAAGTGCAGCGTGTCGGCGCCATCGGCAACTCCCCAGGCGTGCAGGATGTCGCGGGTGGGGTAGGGGCCGTCGATCTCCACGGTCAGCGACTCGTCGCCCAGCGGGGCGAAGCGGCTTTTCTGGTAGAGCAGGCCTACGTCGATGCCCCTGCCGTCGGGGCTGTCGTGGTGGATGATGCCGAAGTCGTGCTCGGCCATGCCGGGGTTCGCGGCCCAATCGCGCAGCACGCCGAGGTTCTCGACCTCGCAGACCCCGAAGGCCGCCGGAGGCCCGCCGTCGATGATGCCCGCGATGACCTTCGTAAGGCTGTCGAGCTTGGCCTGGTAGCGTGTCGATGTCCATTTTTTTTCGCTGTCCGGCAAGAACTCCTCGTCGATGACATTGGGCTGGTCGATGGTGTCGAAGAGGTTTTCGACATTGTAGAAGGCCACGGCGAAATCCTTGCCGCCGGCCGTCGGCGATGCGCCATGCTGCTGCGAAGGCGAGTTGGCTCCCACGCATGAGGCGCAGGCCAGCAGCGAGGACCAGAGGCCCGCGCGCAGGAGGTTCGTGATGGGAAGGCTGGACATTGGGGTGGGTTTTGGGGTAAAGAGGCCCCAATTTTAGCAATAAAACGCGACTTTCGGGCAATGGCCCACAAGTTGGCCACGACAGCCGCGAAGGCTTTCAACTTTAACACAACTTTAAGGTATTTCGCTTGCTTTCGTGCGGCAGATCCATTAGCTTTGCTCCCAAAATGATACCACTGCTGATCAGGGAAGACAGCGGGAATGATTCAGGGGACGAACCCCAATAACAAAGTTTCGAAGGCCACTCCTCACAGAGTGGCCTTTTTTGTTAATTTGCCCGGCCTTTCAACCCGGAAAAATGACCAGGAACAACAAAAAATGAAAAAGAGACAATGAGAAACAAAAGAGTGATCATCCTGATAGACGGACAGAACCTATACCACTCGCTGCGCAATGTCGGCTTGCGCGAATTGGACATCAACTGGACGGCCCTCCTGCATTCCTTGCTCGAAGAAGACGACGAACTGGTCCGAACCTACTGGTTCCGACCCGAGAAGCTCCAGGACATCTACCTCCAGCGCCGCCTCATCGCCAAAAGCATCCTCAAGGAAAAATACGCCGACCAGTACGACCGATACAAAGGCCTCGAGTTCGAACAGTTGCCCGAGGCCCTCCGCGAAGAGGCCGAGGCCGTCTTCAAAGACCGGAAAGAATGGCTTTCCCTCGAAAAGCAGAAGTTCAGCCAGGTGGATTTCAAGTACTCCCAAATCGAGAACGAATACGAGGACCTCGAAATCTACCGCTCCGGAATCCTCAAGATCGACCCCTACAACAAGCTCATCCTCACCGAAAAGGGCGTGGACATTGCCCTAGCTGTCAAGATGATAGAGTTCACCCTCACCGGAAAGTGCGACAAGATCATCCTCTTCAGCGGCGACCTCGACTACGCTGAGGCCGTCAAGGTCGTCAAGGACAACATGAAGAAAGTCCACATCGTAACGCTGCACAAAACCGACAAGACCAAGACCTTCACCATGTCGCGCAAGCTGGCCTTCATGGCCGACAAGGTCATCGACGTCTATGAGGCCGACCTCCGCAGCCGCTTCAAGAAGTGAGCCTCCCATAAGTCCACACAACCCCAAGAGCCGCCTTTGCCATGACACCGTTGCTGCTGAGCATTCTCTGCTCCACCGCCATCGTGATGCTGTTCACGGCCTTCGAAAAGTGGAAGGTCGATGTGCCCGCGGCCATCCTGGTCAACTACGCCGTGGCCGCCGCCGTGGGCCTCGCCCTGGTGCCCGCGCGGCCCTCCCTGCCCGAGCTGGCCGCCTTCCACTGGTTTCCCTTTTCGATCGTCATCGGGCTGATGTACATCGTCATGTTCTACCTGCTCAACCTCTCGCTGGCGCGCGCGGGCGTCGGGCCCACGGCCGTGGCCAGCAAGATCTCGGTGCTGCTGCCCATCCTGCTGGCCGTGGTCGGCTATGGCGAGTCGCTCGGGGCACTCAAGCTGCTGGGCATCGGCCTGGCGCTGGCCTCGCTGCTGCTTTCGGCCCGCAAGGGCGACCAGGAGGCTGTCGCCGGCTTCTCGCCGCTGCCGCTGGTGGTCTTCGTCGGCGCCGGCCTGACCGACGCCCTTTTGCTCTGGGTGCAGAAGGAGCACCTGCCATCCGCGGAAGCCTTCGTGTTCTCGGCCTTCCTGTTCAGCGTCGCCGGCTTCTTCGGGCTGGCGCGGCTGGCCTGGCGCCGCGACGAGGCCCGCTGGCTGGCCCGTCCGGCCAACTGGCTCGGCGGCGCGGCCCTTGGGCTGGCCAACTTCGGCTCGCTCTACTTCATGCTCGAGGCCCTGGCGCAGGCCCGCTTCGAGAGCTCCGTCCTTTTCGCCATCAACAACATCGGCGTGGTCCTGCTGGCCACCCTCCTGGCCCTGGCCCTCTTCGGGCAACGCCTAACCCGCGTCCAAGCCCTCGGAGTCGGTCTGGCCGCCGTGGCGCTTTGGGTGTTGCAGATGGCGTGAGGGGGGCAGTGTCCAATTTAAATGTCATTTTGTGAATTCTAGTTTTTTTTGAATGTTTTGCCACCTATAATCCTTTCTTTTATGATTAAGATGAAGTATGAAATTGCCTTGCGGTTGGGTTCCATAGCAGCCGTATTCGTAAGAAAATCATGGGTATTCAGTGCGGTTGCCGGCTTTTTGCTATTGGCGTTTTCATGCCGCCAGAGCCAGCCATCTGCTTTTTCTCCCCAGCTTAAAGTTACTGTACTCGGCGGCGCGGGTCAGGTTTCTGGCTCAATGACCCTGGTCGAGTCTTCGCAAGGATCGTTTCTGGTTGACTGCGGCTTGTTTTATCCTGATGGTTCTCAAGACGACATTGGAGTGCGCCAAAGCCAAGCAGACAAGAAAAACTCTTCGCTTGGTATTGATGCGAAAAGCGTAAGATTCGTTTTGCTCACCCATGCTCATCTTGACCATTCGGGTCGGCTTCCATTGCTTGTCCGCGAGGGTTTCGATGGAAAAATTTTCTGTACTCCAGCGACACTGCTTCTTTTGGAAGAAATGTTAAGCCAGCAGGTTCGTTATGAGAATACTCCTCGCCAATGGGTGCATAGCACCAGCTCAATAAAGCAAGGCGAAGATGGTAGCTCTTACGTGACCGCACACTGGAACCAATGCGAATGGCAAGACAAAATCGCAAGCAGAAACATGGTTTCAGGTTATGGTATGATGTCTGATGTCTCGGAGCTTTGGGGTTTGGAATTGAGCCCTTGCAAGTCGTGTGCGAAGAAAGATGTCGATAGTGTTCTTATGAGGACAGTATCGATTGGATATGGTGAGGAGATTGAGTTTATGACTGGAATCAAGGCTACATTTTACGATGCCGGCCACATCCCTGGTTCAGCATCCATATTGGTTGAAGTATCTCAATCAGAAGGAAAGTCAAAGCGCTTGCTTTTTTCTGGTGATATTGGAAACAACATGTCTATCTTGCAAGACGGTCCTCTCGCTGGAGCGGAGGCTGATGCCGTATGGCTTGAAAGCACATACGGCGGTCATTGTCGTGACTTGAACGTTGAGTCTGAGATTGAAAGATTTCAATCAGAAGTTGCCGATGTTCTTGCACGTGGCGGAATCGCTTGGATTCCTGCCTTTGCGCTTGACCGAACTCAGAAAGTATTGTATTTGTTGGCTGAAGCCAAGTCCAAGGGTATCATTCAGAACGAGGTGAAAATATTTTGTCCCTCTCCGACGGCTGAGAGTGTCACAAAAATCTATCAGCAGGAGATTTTGAACCGAAACAGCTGGTTCCGACAGGGAATGTATGCTCTCGACAAGCCATTTGCGGACCATATCTGCGAACTTCCGCGGCCACCCGATTCAAGTTTCGTGCTCATAACAACAAGCGGAATGATGGATGCTGCGTTTTCAGTTGACTTGATGCAGAAACTCTTGCCCGACAGCGGGACGACAGTCTTTTTGGTAGGTTATCAAGACCCCGGCACACCTGGAGGGCAACTGCGCCACGAATCATCTGTTGTTGAGTGGCAAGATCAAGCTGTTGAGGTTTTGGCCAAGGTTTCAAATTATTCATTTTTCTCCGCTCATGCTGACGCAGTGGAGTCGTTAAGTTGGCTTGGCAATCAGGATAAACAGGGTGTTTTGCTATACTTGGTTCATGGCGATGGCGCTGCACTTGAAAGCAATGCCATCTTTTTACGCCAAAATGGTTTCCAGCATGTAGAAATAGCCAAGCCGGGCGAGCCAATCGATTTTTCGGTGCCATAGCGAAGCCCTAATGAAGAAGGAGAACCCAAAGCCCGCGCAACCACCAAACCTACCCCCGCAGCTACTTTTTGCGGAGGAGGAATCCCGAGAAGTAGAGGGTTTCCTGGCCGTTTTCGTCGGTGAGGAAGCGGATGGATTCGTTCTGGGAGCG
>JAIFMG010000095.1 GCA_020048645.1 Bacteroidota bacterium
ACAAGAATATTTTTCGTGTTTTTCGTGCATTTCGTGGAAAAAATCTTTTCGTATTGATAATGCAAACTGAATCTAGCCTTTTACTTATGACCTTATTACCTTATGATAAGCCATGATTTTGAAAAGTGACACCAAGTTGCCATCAAACATGATGGATTGACTTGGTACGTCTTGGTTTTCGCATTGAACCCCTTCGGGGTTCTGGTTCGCGGCGGTTCTCTTCTTCCCGGATTTCATCCGGGGCTATTCGTGTTCAATCCCTTCGGGATTGGGAAAGGCAGCCCGGTTTTGTCGAAAACTGATCTTTCGCATATTTCACCAACGAACGCAATTGGGTATGAAACCCCGAACGGTTGGATCCAGCTTGGCATAGGCCAGAGCCATGCAAAAAAAAGGCTGCCCCCCTCGGGACAGCCTTCACACCCAATTATTAACCTAAAAAATCATCAATGAAAACCACAATAATGAAGAACTTCTTGTCTGGGGCAAAGATAAGCCCTGGGATCTTCAAAACCAAGGGTTTGAAAGTTAAAAAATATTAAAAGACCTTAAAGTCTTATTTTCAGGAAGGCAGAGAAGCCCTTTGATATGACAAGATTCTGAAAATGAGATTTTTATGAAGATGAAAATGTTTTTCTGGAAATTCATTTTGTTGAGGCTTTACCCGATCGATCCGCAGGAATCGAGGGCTTTCGTTGGGTCTTTCGGCCAGGCGTTGCCGTTCCTGACCCAAGGGCGATGGGCGGCGATGCCCCGCGGGGGTCAGCCCTGGCCCTTGGGCGCCGCCGCGGCCCAGCGCCAGAGCAGCAGTTGGGCCAGCCAGTAGGAGTAGATGATCGCGAAGCCCAGCCAGGCGGGCGGCTCGGCCCAGTGGAAGCGGACCAGGGCGATCAGGCTGTCGCTGCCGGCGAAGAGCAGCGCCCCGGCCAGCGCGAAGCCCGCGGCGGCGGAGCGCCCCAGCAGGGCCGAGGCGCGCCAGGCCATGGTCATGATGGCGGCCACGTAAACCGCGACGGGCAGGGCCATTGCTCCCAAGCCTGGCCAGAGGAAGGCGTACATGCCCGCGCCGAAGCCGTAGAAGGCCAGCGCCGCGGGCCAGGCGGGGCCAGGGCTTTCGCGCCAGAAGGCCCAGGTGTAGCAGAGGTGGGCCAGCAGAAAGAAGGCCAGCCCGGGCACGAACTGGTCGAAGTAGGGCGCCAGCATCAGGTCGCCCAGCACCGAGAGCGCGAAGCCGGCCAGCATCCAGCGGCGGTGCCCCGCGAGGCCCAGGCTCAACAGCGCCAGCGTGGCCACCGGCACGGCCTTGAGCGCCGCCTGAAAGGCCAGCAGCTCCGTTTCCAGGAAGAAGCCGTAGGCGGTCGCCGAAAGGGCGAAGAGGGCAAGGGCCAGGATGGTTTTCGTGCTTTTGGGATCCATCGGTAGAGGTTTTGGGGTGGGGTAGGGGCTTGGCGATCAGGGAATCAGGTCGAGCAGGCGGCGGAAGGCCTCTTCGTTCGAGACCAGCAGGGCGGCCTTGCATTCGGTTTTCCAGCGTTTTTCGTCGGGCTTTTCGTCGGGCATGACGGCCAGCAGCTTGCGCAAGGCCGAGGCCTCGAAGACCTGGTGCTTGGCCAGCCGGTCCTTGAAGGGCGAGAATCCGGCGAGGTCCTCGGCGAGCAAGGGCGCCTCTTGCGCGACCTCGGGGCTGTGGGCCTGGGCGGAAAGCGGTCCTTCGGAGGCCTCGGGCAGGATGAACCAGAAGGTCGTTCCGCGGCCTATCTCGCTCCGGACGCCGATCTTGCCCTGGTGCGCCTCGACGGCCAGCTTGCAGAAGGTCAGGCCCAGGCCCGTGGAGCGCACGCGCCCGGAATCCTTGGCCACCCACTGGTCGAACTTCTCGAACAGCGTGGCGTGCCGCTCGGGCGGGATGCCGTCGCCGGTGTCGGTGACGCTGAGGCGCAGCCCGCCTTCGGGCAGTCTTTCGCTGGCCAGGCTCACCAGGCCGTTCAGGGGCGTGTGCTTGATGGCGTTGGTCAGGAGGTTGACCAGCACGCGCTCGATGATGCCGGCGTCGCAGCGGGCCATGGCCTGGGGCAGGAGGGTGTTGCGGATCTGGATGTTGCGCTCGCGGCTCAGGTGCGTCACTTGCTCGAGGGCTGTTTCCGATACGGCGAGCAGGCTGTTTTTCTGGAGGTTGAGCACCATCTTCGCGGCTTCGAACTTCTGGGTCTCCAGGATGTTGAGCACCATGTTGAGCATCTGCCGGGCGAAGCTGTTGATGCGTTGGAAACGGCGCTGCGCGTCGGCCATCTGGAGGTGCCCGGAGGACATCTCGATGACGGCGTTCAGCGGGGTCTTGAGGTCATGCACGATCATGCCGGTCATGCCCCGCTTGAAGTTGGCCAGCTCCTGCATCTGCCGGTTGGCCTGCTCCACCTCCAGGGCCTGGGTGCGGATTTCCTCGTTCTTGCGGCTGAGTTCGGCGGTCCTTTCCAAGATGATGGCTTCGAGCTTGATGTTGTCGCGCTGGAGCTTGCGGTTCCAGGCCCAGGCGGCCGTGGCCACGAGCAGGGCCGCCAGCAGCGTGTTGAGCAGGATGCCCCACCAGCGGCGGTACCAGGGCGCGAGGACTTCGAGCCGGAGCTCGACCCAGGGGCTCCAGTCCCAGCCGCGGCTCATGTTCTTGGCCCTGACGCGCAGCAGGCTCATGTCGGGGCTGGGGCTGTGCAGGGCGTAGAGGCCGTCGCCTTGTTTCAGGCGCAGCGTGTCGCTGTCGCTTATGAGCTCGAACTCGAACATGGTCTCATGGTTGGGGAATGAGAGGCTGAGCATCTCGAGCTCCATGTGGGAATCGTGCCCGAGGCGCAGGCTTTGGCCGGATTCGAGCGCGATGGGCTGGCCATCGCGCTTCGCCCGGCGGAAGATGGGCGCGCTGGTCTGGAGTGTCCCCCGGTGGTGGGGCTCGGAGTAGGCCACGGAGAAGGCCGTGGAAAGCCAGACGCGGTTCTGGTGGTCGGCCTTCAACTGCCGGAAGGGAAGGGCGTTGGTGGGCAGTCCGCTCATCTTGTTGTAGAGGGTCGATTGGCCTTCCCAGAGGCTCACGACGCCGCGCGGCGAGGCGCACCAGAGCGTCCCGTCGATGCTGACGCGCATGGCCTTGATGGCCGCGGGCGAGTCGCCTTCGCCTTCCAGGGGCACATGCCGGATGCTCCGGGTGCCGTCGGGGGCGGTGGACAAGCAGTATAGCCCGAGGGGCGTGCCCAGCCAGACCTGCCCCAGGCTGTCGATGTCCAGGTCCGTTGCCTCGAAGATGTCGGGGTTGGGGCTGCTGAAGGGCAGGCTGGTGTTCCGGAAGCGGTCGGCCTGGGGCTCGTACTCGAAAAGGTAGGCCGTGTCGGTCTTGCAGCCCACCAGGATGCGCCCGCTGGGGTCTTGCCGGATGACCAGCGGCTCCATGCTGAGCCCCTCCGCCGGCCCGTAGCGGCGCGTCTGCCCGTCGGGCATGGCCCGGAAAAGCTGCGACTGCCGCTTGCAAAACCAGGCGTTGCCCTCGCGGTCGAGGAGCACCGAGTTGAGGAAGTCCACCTCCGAACTGCGGCTCTCGACGAGCGTCTTCTCCTCCGTGGCCAGGTTTATCCGGAAGATGTTGCCCTCGAAGTCTTCCAGCCACAGCAGGCTGTCGCCCACGAGCAGCTCCCCGATGGGCTTGTCGTTGACGTAAACGGCCCGCCTGTCGAAGCCCCGCGGGGTTTCGAGGGCCTCGTAAACGATGGAGTCCTGGGTGAAGAAGACGCTCTGGCGGCCCAAGAACACGACGTGGTAGTCGCTGCGGCCTTCCAGCACGGCGGGGTTGGTGTAGGGGAAGACGTGGAACTTCTTCTTGTAGAGCATGCTGATGCCTACGTCGGTGCAGACCCAGACGTCGCCCTGCCGGTCGGTGTAGAGGTGCGAGATGTAGTCGAAGGTGTGCTCTTCCAGCACTTCGACCGAGAGGTTCCGCCCGTCCCAGGTGGCGTGGGTGATCTTGCCCAGCATGTTGCCCAGCAGGTACTCGCCCGGCCCCACCTGGCAACTGCCGTTGAAGCCCAGGGAGTTGCCGATTGGTTCGCAGCGCGGGCCTCCGGGGCCCAGGCGCACCAGATAGACGCCCGTGTTGCCCGCCAGCAGCAGGTTCTGCTCGTCGAGCACGTGCAGCGCGCTCAGCCGGTAGGCGTCGGGGCAGATGGGAAGCTCCACGAAACGGTCGGCCGCCGGGTCGAAGTAGTGCAGCTTCCCGCCCGAGCTGGCGCACCAGAGCCTGCCCGAGGGCGCCTCGGCGAAGATCATGCTGTGCGTGTAGCTGCCCGTGAAGTTGTCCGGCCCGAAATAGTACTTGCGCAGGCTCGAGTCCCGCCCCAGGTGGGCCGCGCCCAGGTTGTCGCTCAGCCAGATGCTGCCGTCGGTGTGCTGGAGGATGCCCTTGGGAAAGCTGACGGTGGAATCGGTCTTGCCAGGGCTGCCCAGCAGCAGGTCCCGCATGGCCAGGCTGTCGCCCACCATTTCCAGCTCGCCCAGGCCCGTGTCGTGGACCACCAGCAGCCGGTTGTCGCGTGTCAAGAGGAGGCCCTTGACGAACTGGCTCATGCCCTTGGGCAAGAAGGACTGGGCCGTCTGGCCGTCGAACCGGATGATGCCCTCGTCGGTGGCCACCCAGATGAAACCCTCGGCATCCTGGACGATGCTCTTGGTGTAGTCCGAAGGGAATCCGCTCTCGGTGTTGTAGGCGACCCGGACGTAGCGAGGGGCCTGCGGCCATGCCGCCAAGGCCCAGCAAAGGGCGGGCAGAAGCAGGAGCAGGCGACGGAGGAGCTTTTCCATGTCGCTAAAATAGTGCAAAAAGCGCTTGGCCGACTTGTCGGCGGCGCCGATGCCTCAGAACCGCATCCCGAGCACCAGCACGTCGTCGGTCTGCTTTTCCTGGCCCTTCCACTCGGCCAGTCGGCTTTCCAGCGCTCGGAATTGCTCCTTGGGCTCCAGCGGCGCGACCTCCACCAGCAGGTCCTTGAAGCGCTTGTAGGTCAGCTTCGCGTTCCTTTTGCCGCCGAACTGGTCGGCGAAGCCGTCGCTGAAGAGATAGACGTTGTCGCCCGGGCGGATCTCGATTTCGACATCCTCGAAGTGCCGCTGCGCGTAGCGCTCCAGGTTCTGGCCGCCCACCGAGAGCTTGGTGGCCTTGAACTCGATGAGCTGGCCGTCGCGGACCAGGTAGAGCGGGTTGCGCGCCCCGGCGAAGAGCAGCCTCCGGCCGCTGGCCGTGAAGCGCACCAGGCCCATGTCCATGCTCTCGTTGGAGGCCGTCATGCCTTGCTCCTCCTGGTTGAGGAAGTTGCGGAACGAGCGCTGCAATGCCGTCAGCACCTCCGAGGGCTTCGAGAGGCCCAGGTCGCTCACGGCCAGGTTCAGCAGGTTGTTGCCCACGATGGAAAGCAGCGCCCCCGGCACGCCGTGGCCCGTGCAATCGACGGCCGCGGCCATGAAGTCGCCCGGCGCGGCGTCGGGCGGGGCCATGGTCCAGTAGAAGTCGCCGCTGAGGATGTCCTTGGGCCAGTAGAGCACGAAATGCTCGGGCAGGAGGGCCTCCATGGCCTTGTGGGTGGGCAGGATGGCCGCCTGGATGCGCTGGGCGTACCGGATGCTGTCGGTCTGGTTCTTGGTCTTGACGTTCAGCTCGTCGAGCGTGAGCTGCAACTGCCGGCTCTGCTCCTCGATCTGGGTCTTCTGCTCCTGCACCTCGGCCGTGCGCTCGACCACTTTCTCCTCCAGGCTGCGGTTCAGGGCTTCCAGTTCCTGGTAGATCTTGGAGTTGTCGATGATGGTCGAGATCTGCGAGGAGAGCAGGTCCAGCACGTTCACCCGCTCCTCGGTGAAGAACGACTCGCTCGAATAGTTCTCCAGGTAGAGCACGCTCTTGAGCGCTCCCTGGTTGAACAGGGGCATGCAGAGGATGGAGCAGAGCTCCCGGTTCTGGATGTAGGGGTCGTCGGCGAAGGCCTGGCGGCTGGGCGGGCTTTCGACCACCATCATCCGGCCCAGGCGGATGGCCTCGCGCAGCACCTTGAAGGCTAGCAGGCTCTCGCCCCGGTTCTGGGCGAGCTCGCCCAGCTCCTTGCCCAGGATGCCGTCGTCCTGCGAGGGCATGCCCTTTTCCGAGAAGGCCTCGAGCGTCCAGTGGCCGTTCTTGAGCGAGAAGAGGTAGCCCTTGTAGGCCCCGATGTTGGCCATGACGATGCGCAAGGGCGTCTCCAGGCCCTTCGAGGTGTTCTCCAGGAACTCGTTCTTGATCTTGTCGAGCGAGATCAGCCGCTGGGTGAGCTTTTCCACCGAGATGAAGGAGTTGGAGAAGCGCACCGAGAGCATGAACGACTGGAAGAAGATGAACACGAAAAGCCCGAAGGGCAGGAGCGTCAGGCTGTCGATGGCCTGCATGTCGTTCAGGATGTCGTTCACGGCCGTCAGCAGCAGCACCAGCGTGCCGAGCACCGAGTAGATCGCCCCTTCGCGCCGGTGCAGGCTGGCCTTGGCCAGGCCGAACATCAGGTAGAGGATGGTGCTGATGGCCAGCACGAAGAAGATGTTCAGCGTCCGCGAATAGAAGTTCGCCGTGCTGACCAGCACCAGCAGGCTGAGCACCCCGCCCGCGGCGCCGATGACCAGCGCGAAGGCCCGCGAGACCTCTTCCTTGAACAAGACCGCGACGAAGAGCGCGAAGGCCGGCAGGCGCAGGTAGTTGGCCAGGAAGTTGAACTTGAGCAGCAGCTCCCACTCGGTGCTGGGGAAGATGCGCATGAAGAAGAGCTGCCCGCCCGAGCTGGAGTGGATGCCCGTGAGCAGGCAGACCAGCCCGAAGAACAGCGTCGAGAAGTCCTTTCGGCGCAAGGCGTAGAGGCCGAAGTGGTAGAGCGCCATGATGACCAGCACGCCCAGCAGGAAGATCTCGAAGCCCATCAGCCGGCTGACGTGGGCCGTTACCTGCTCGGGCGTGCCCAGCAGCAGGTGGCTGTCGATGCCTCCTTTCCGGTGGTGGAAGTTGCTCACTTGCAGGACGAGCTCGAGGTCTTGGCCCACTTGCGTGAAGAAGTGCTCGCGCGCGGCCCAGCGCGGCGAGGCCTCGCGCGCAGCGCTGGCAACGGTCCCCTCCTGGGCCACCAGCACGCCGTTGGCCCACAGGCGGTAGGCGCTCTGCACCTTGCCGAAGTTGATGGCCAGCATGGGCGGCGGCGAGTCGAGCCGCACCCGGAGGCGGAAGGTCGCGTAGCCCTCGCCGGGAAGCTCGCTGCCCATCCACTCGACCCCGTTCCAGAGGCCGGGCACCTTGAACAGCATCGGCGTCTTGCCCGCGAACTGGCCTGGCTCGAGCAGTTGCCCCCAGTACATCTCCCACTGGCCATCCAGGGCCATCGGGGTGTCGGCCTCCCATTGCCAGGTGGGAACCTCAAGGATGCCTCCCACGGCCAAGGGGGTCTCGTGTTGGCCTTCCACGCTGCCGCAAGACAACAGGGTGGAGGCCAACGCGATGCCAACAGCCATAAGTGATAGTGCCTTTGGGAAACCTAGCATGGTCATTCCTTATTCTTGTTTGGGCAATATTAAGCAAAATCGCGATTGGGCCTTGCCCATGAAAACAATTGGGGGAATCGCTTCATCGGCTTTGCCAAAATGGCCTTTCTCGCAAGTCCGATCCGGTTTTTCCATAAATGGCTTTAGACCAAGTGCTTGGCCTTATTTTGATTTCCTTTTCGAAAGGAGTTAATTTTTTGTAAAAAAATCCCTTTCCCAGTCAATTTTCCGGCTAGGATCGCGACGGGGGGCCTGGCGCCCCGTCGCGGCCTCTGCCGTGGAGCTTGCCGCTGCCTTGTCCGCTCGCCGCTGCCAGGTCGCCGCATGCCCTGGCTATCGGGCCTTGCTGGGCCTAGAACCAAGTCGCGCTCAAACGTGATGGATTTCCTTGAAGACTCGCCCAAGCCTGAAGGGCTGTCATGGTTGCTGAAGGTGGAGCCAAGCCAAAGAAGAGAATCCCTAAGGGGTGAAATCGTCCCCATCGGGAGGAAGGGCCAGGCAATGCCACCCCTTCGGGGTTCGCCTCCATCGAACGCTTGGCGGGCTGCAACAATTCCATCGCGTGGGGATTCGCCCGATCCGTGTCATAAGCCTGCCTTTTTGTGCGAATTTCGCAGGAGGAGAAGTAAGACTTTGAAATTAGATTGTGTTAAATCTGAAATCAATGTTCGATTTTTTTCCACGAAAAACACGAAGAACGCGAAATTTTTTTTTGGATCGAAATTTGAAGAAGAGTCTCGCAAGGAGCCAAACCCATTGAGAGCCATCCCAATGAGACCAGGCCACCTGGCAAACTTCGGCACAC
>JAIFMG010000101.1 GCA_020048645.1 Bacteroidota bacterium
TCGGTGCAATGGGGGTGTGTTTTCATAGTCGTTCTTTTTTTGCAAATGTACAAAAAATTAGCAAGTGTCTCGGGAGCGGTTTAGTATGAAACAAGCCCGCCAGCCTGAAGCTGGCAAGGCGCATGAAAAGAAAAAGCCTTTCCGGCGGGCGGAAAGGCTTCATGGAATCGGGCCTCGGGGCAAGAAAGCCGGGGCTTATTGGGCGCTGGTGGCGAAGACCTGGACGCAGACCTTGCTCCACTGCGGGTGGGTCTCGAAGCAGATGCCGACGACCTTGTGCTCGGGGTTGAGGATGTTCTCGCGGTGCCCGCGGGTGGGCACGCCCTCGTCCACTAGGAGCTGGATGACCACGGCCAGCGGATCGCCCAGCCCGTATGAGACGTTCTCGCCGACGTTGCCCGACCACTCGCCGTGCCGTTCGATGCGTTCCCAGAACTGCGAGCCGTCGGAGCCGACGTGCCCGGTGGTGTTGGTGGCCTTGAGGTCTTCGGCGTGCTCGGTGGCGGCGGCCAGCAGCACGTCCGAGACGGTCATGGCGGGCAGCGCGGCCATGCTCTGCATCTGGGCGTAGCACTCGCGGGCGGCTGGTGTCGTCAGGGCCTTCAGGTGCTTGTCGGAGAAGGCCTTGGGGTTGGTCCGGGCCTCGTTCATGAGGTCCAGGCAGACCTGCGCGGGATTGTCTTGCCGCGTTTCGGTGCGGACGCTTTCGCGGGCGGCGGGGGAGGTGCGGCTCTGCGCCAGAAGCAGGTTCGGCATGAGCAGCAGGGCCAGGGCCAGGGCGATGACGGTCGTTTTCATAGGCTTGTTTTGATATGGTTTGGAAATGGGATGCTCCCGTCGCGGACGAAGGGCCGGGGCGGGAGCATTGGGCATCAAAATTCGCTCCGTCATGGGGCGGAGGCTCAGCGGTCGAGCATTTCCCGGAGCTTGGCCTCGATTTCGTCCATCCAGTTGGGCAGAAGGCGCAGGGCGGCCGCCTCGCGGTAGGAGAGCTTGGCCTCGCGGGCGGGCCGTCCGAAATAGACCTTCCCGCCTTCGAGGCTCTTGGAGACGCCCGAGCCGGAGAGCACGGTGGCGCCGCGGCCGATGCGGATGCTCTTGACCACGCCGACCTGCCCGAGCAGGACCACTTCGTCCTCGATGATGGTCTTGCCGCCGATGCCGACCTGCGCGGCGAAGAGGCAGCGCTCGCCCAGCTCCACGCCGTGGCCCAGGTGGATGTGGTTGTCGAGCTTGCAGCCCTTGCCGATGAGGGTGTCGCCCGAGACGCCCTTGTCGATGGTGCAGTTGGCGCCGATCTCGACCTCGTCGCCCACGAGCACGCGCCCGCAGGAGGTCCATTTCTCGAAATGCGTGGGGAACTTCTTGTAATAAAAGGCGTCGGCGCCCAGGGTCGTGTTGGCGTGGACGATGACGCGGTCGCCCAGGCGGGTTCCCTTGTAGATCGTGGCGTTGGGGTAGATGACGCAGTCGGCCCCGATCTCGACGCCGCTGTCCACGTAGGCGCCCGGATAGACCAGGGTGCCCGGCCCGACTTGGGCGTCCGGATGGACGAATCCGCTGGCCGGAGGCAGTGGGTGCTTGGGCATAAGCCTGTTGACCAGTTGGTTGTAGGCCCTGAACGGCTCGGGGTGGAGCAGGAGGGTCTTGCCCGGAGGCGGGGCCACTTCCTGGTTGAGCAGCACGAAGCCGGCGGCGGAGGCCAGGGCCTTGTGGAAGTATTTCTCGAGGTCCACGAACATCAGGTCACCTTTTTGGACCTTGTGGATTTCGTTGAGGCCCTCGACCATGGCGTCGGCGGGGCCTAGGATGCGGCTTCCCGTCAGCTCGGCGATTTCCGAGACGGGAATGGGCGGGTTCAGTTTCATCGGGGAGCTGTTGTTGGTTGGATGTCGCGTCAGCGCATCCCCAAATCTAGCCAATTGGTGGCAATTGGGCAACTTGTCGGCCCGCGGAGGCTGGCGCAGATCGGCGATTGGCGAATTTGTGCTATTTTTAACAGGCGGCAAGGCCAAGCGCCCCTGCCCCCAAGCTGATTTCCCAATCTCACGACATGAACCTCAGACCCCTCCTCGACAAGCTGGCCTATTTTTTCAGCCCCCGGCGCTGGAGCATCGGAACGCGGCTCCAGGCCTTCTTCAAGCTGGTGGGCGGGCTGACCATCCTGCTGCTGGGCTCCATGGCCTACTTCAACGCCAAGAAGAACATCGAGGAATCCGTTTTCCAGCACCTCAACGCCCTGCGCGACATTCGTCTGCACGAGCTGGAGGGCTATTTCAAAACCACTGAAAACCAGATGGTCACATTTTCGGACAACCTGATGGTCGTCGAGGCCATGCGCCAGTTCCGGGAATCGTTCCACTCCGCCCTCGACCAGGAGAAAGCCCGCTGGCAGTTCTCGGGGGCCGAACAGTTGCTGATGGACAGCGCCTCGACCGAGCTCCTCCCGGTGGACAGCCTACCGGCCGACAGCGCCGTGGCCGAAAGCGTCGGGGCCCCGTCGGGCCCTGTGCCGTCCACCGAGTCCACCTGGCCCGAGCGCGCCCGCGGCATCAGGGCCGAGCTCGAGTACTACTACCAGGGCGAGTTCCTCTTCCGCTACAATTCGGGCAACACGCAGGAGGCCCAGCTCGAAGGCTTCTGGCCCAACTCGGAGCTGAGCATCTTCCTCCAGCACCAGTACGTCGCCGAGAACGCGCATCCCACCGGGCAGAAGCACCTGCTCGACCAGGCCTCCAGCCCCATCGACTACAACCAGGTACACGCCCGCTACCACCCGGTTTTCCGCGACTACCTGCTGCGCTTCGGCTTCTACGACATCTTCCTGGTCGATGCCCAATCCGGGCACATCGTCTATTCGGTCTTCAAGGAGGTGGATTTCGCCACCAGCCTGCTCAACGGGCCTTACAGCCGCAGCAACATCGCCGAGGTGTTCAAGTCCGCGGCCGCCAGCGAGTTGGAGTCCATGACCGTCATGGCCGACTTCCGGCCCTATGCTCCTTCGTATGGCGCCCCCGCCGCCTTCATCGCCTCGCCCATCTACGACGGGGGCCAGAAGATCGGCGTGCTCATCTTCCAGATTTCCATCGACGTGCTCAACAACATCGCTACCGGCGGACAGCAATGGCAGCGCCAGGGCCTCGGCGCCACGGGCGAGACCTACCTCGTCGGCCAGGACTTCAGCCTGCGCACCTCCCTGCGCGAGTACCTCGAAAGGCCCGAGCAGTTCCTGGAAGACCTCGACGCGCTGCCTTTGGGCCCTATCTGGAGAAGCCAGATCGAGCGCAGTGGCCGCGACCTGCTCATCGTCCGACAAGATAACCCCGCCGTCAAGTCCGCCCTCGAGGGCCAGGAGGGGATGCTCCAGACCACCGACCTCTTTGGCCGCGACTGTCTCGCGGCCTTCGCTCCCTTCAAGGTGGGGCAGCAGAACTTCGCCCTGGTCTGCTCCATGCAGAGCCAGGAAGCCTTCGCGCCCGTGCGGCGGGTGGCCCGCTACGTCTTCCTGCTGGTCTTGCTGATCCTGGCCCTGACGGTGTTCTTCGGCTTTGTCATCGCCCGCAACTTCGTGCGGCCCCTGCTGGCCCTGCGCGACGCGCTGCTGGCCCTGTCGCAGGGGCGGAGCAAGATGGCCCTCGAGTACGAGAACCAGGACGAGATCGGGCAGACGGTAACGGCCCTCAACCAGTTGGGCCAGAAGCTGGACCGGGTATCGCAGTTCGCCCAGGCCGTGGGCCAGGGCGACTACCAGGCCGAGCTGGAGCCCTCGAGCGAGGAGGACGCCCTGACGCGCTCGCTCCTGGCCATGCGCGACAACCTCCGCCAGGCCTACCTGGCCGAGCAGCAGCGGCAGGAGCTGGACCGCAAGCAGGCCTGGGTCGTCGCGGGCCTCGACAAGCTGCAAGAGGTCCTGCGGGCCAACACCAGCAGCCTCGAGGCCCTGGGCCTGCCCGTGGCCTTCTTCCTGGCCGAGTACCTGCGGGTGCCCCAGGTCGGCATCTACTTCCACGACGCCTCCGAGCCTGCCGCCCCGCACTACCGCCTGCTGGCCTGCGTGGCCTACGACCGCAAGCGCCGCAACCTCGACAAGTTCCCCATCGACGAGGGCCTCATCGGGCGCTGCCACTTCGAGCGCCAGGAGATCCTGCTCACCGAACTGCCCGACGACTACATCCGCATCGGCTCGGGCATGGGCGACCGGCGGCCCAACAGCCTGCTGCTCATGCCCTTGCTCAACGAGGGCAAGATGGTCGGCATCCTGGAGCTGGCCTCGTTCGAGCCCATCGCGCAGGAGGGCCTCGACTTGCTGCGCCGTGCATCGGTGGCCCTGGCCGCGGCCTTCGGCAGTGTGCTCGTTACGGAGGTTACGGCCCAACTGCTCGAGCGCTCGCGCCGCCAGGCCGAAGAAATGGCCTCGCAGGAAGAGGAGCTCCGCCAGAACATGGAGGAGATGCAGGCCGTGCAGGAGGAGGCCCATCGCCGCGAAAAGGCCCTCGCGGCCCGCAACGCAGAGCTGGAGCGCGAAAACCAGGAGCTGCAGGAGCAGGTTGAGCGCCTGACCAGAGGGGGCAGGGCGTGAGCGAAGGCGCTGATGAACGTGATGGACTGCCTCGGCCTTTGTGTTTTCTCCCCAGGTCACGAAATTTTTTTGTCCACGAAAGACACGAAGGGGACGAAATTATTTTGTCCACGAAAGACGCGAAGGCGACGAAAATTTTTGTCCACGAAAGACACGAAGGGGACGAATTTTTTTGTCCACGAAAGACACGAAGGGGACGAAATTTTTTGTCCACGAAAGACGCGAAGGCGACGAAATTTTTTGTCCACGAAAGGCACGAAGGGCACGAAAATTTTTGTCCACGAAGGGCACGAAATTTTTTTGTCCACGAAAGACACGAAGGGCACGAAATTATTTTGTCCACGAAAGACACGAAGGGCACGAAAATTTTTGTCCACGAAAGACACGAAGGGCACGAAATTATTTTGAAACCAAAATTTGAGCGGGTCAGCGAGACGAGATAAGGTAATAAGGTTATTTTGACTCCGCCAATTGACTTTCTACTAAGGTTTTACCCAAAAATAAGGTCTTATACCAAGTCGCGTTCAAACGTGATGGATTGACTCGAAGCCTCGCCCAACCCCGAAGGGGTGAAATGATTGTAGGAAGCGGAGCCAAGCCATAGAAGAGAACCCCGAAGGGGTGAAATTATCCTCAACGGGAGCATGGGCCAGACAATTCCATCCCTTCGGGATTCGCCCGGAATCAACCAAATTTAGCAGGATGCGAACGAATTTCATTTGTCACCCTCAAAAACAACTGGGTTTTACCCTACAATTTCATGGGTCAAAATAAGGTAATAAGGTTTTTTTGACTCCGCCAACTGACTTTCTACTAAGGTTTTACCCAAAAATAAGGTCTTATCACCCTATCTGCCATTATAACCTTAGTAGAAATTCCAAAAAGTGATGGACTCAACCTTATTACCTTATTGCTCCAGGAATCCTATGGTTGGCAAGAGTTTCTTGATGTAATGATTTGTCGCTCGGGGATTTCACCCTTGAAAGCAACTTGGCAAAGGTTATGAAAAGCTAGAACCACAGGCACGCCAGATTTGAAGAGGATTCCCGAGTCAATGTTTTCGCAAGGCACTGCGAAGCTTGGGCCGCGCTTTGGCGGGGGCCGCGGGCTTTTGGGGGTGGGGGCGCGCCCAAACGCCCGGAAGTTCTGGGCGCGCCCCACCGGGCTGGCGCCGCCTCAGGAGACCGCCTCGCGGCCCTGCGCCTCGAAGGCCTCGACGCGGGCCCGGAAGTCCTGGGGAATCTCCACCGTGCGGCCTTGGGCGTCCACGCTCACCAGCGTCACCTGTGCCTGGGCCGAGAAGTGGTCCTGGCCCTGCCGGTCGCGGCTCACCACCACGGTGGCGATGTCGAAGCTCTTGTTGCCGAGCTTCGAGACCCGCGAGAGCAGACGCACCTGCTCGCCGTAGAAGATCGGGCGGCGGAAGCTGATGTCCACCCGCCCGACGACGGCCCCGAACTCGAGGCTGCCTTTCTCGAAGCCCATGACGTCCTCGAAGTACTTGATGCGGGCCTCTTCGAGGTAGCCCAGGTAGGTCTTGTTGTTGACGTGCCCCATGGTGTCCAGGTCGTCGTAGCGGACGTGGATCGAGGTCTGGTGCTTGAAGTCGTGCCAGTCGTTCATGTTCGTGATCATGTTGTTGGACATTTTTTTTTGTGGTTGGATTTTCCAGATCGGGCTTCAATTCAATCGTTTGCGGCAAACGTTCGCGAAAAAGCGGAATTTCGCCGAATTGCAATGCAAGCATAAGAATAATTTCTCTATATTTGCAATGCAAGCATAGTATTTTACAACAGCTTTCGCAGGCCCTTCCGTCAAGTCCTCAATCCCCAATGGCTCCCGCTGAACCGATGAAACCGACAGAAACCGTTGATTACCACATCAAAGCCACTTGGCACTCCATCTCGCGGATGTACAATTCCATCGCCGCGAAGTATGAGATTTCCCAGGCCATCGGTTACGTGCTGCTCCACATCGACAAGGAAGGGACGCCGGCCACCAAGATCGCCCCGCTCATGGGCATGGAGCCCACCAGCCTGAGCCGGCTGCTCAAGTCGATGGAGAACAACGCCTTGATATACCGGCAAGGCGACACGGACGACAAGCGCGTAGTGCGCATCTTCCTCACCGAGGCCGGGGTAGAGAAGAAGCGCGTGGCGCAGAACGTCATCCGGCTGTTCAACGAGAAGGTCCGCGGCAGCCTGCGCGAGCAGGAGGTACAGACCTTCTTCAAGGTCATGGAGACCATCAACGGGCTGACTGAAAACTTCAAAGCGGAGAACTGAGGCCCACAAGGCTTTGCTTCCGATTCCTATTCGCATAAAAAATCCCCCTCATTCCTAACGTCAAACAAAAGCAACAATGAGACGTAGAATTCAAAAAGTGGCGGTCCTGGGTTCCGGAGTCATGGGCTCGGGCATCGCCTGCCATTTCGCCAACGTGGGCCTCGAAGTGCTGCTGCTGGACATCGTCCCGCGGGAGCTGACCCCTGCCGAGAAGGCCAAGGGCATGACCCTCGAAACCAAGGCCGTCCGAAACCGAATCGTCAACGAGGCCCTCGAGAAGTCCCTGAAGACCAATCCTTCGCCCATTTACGACAAGGCCTTCGCCAGCCGCATCACCACGGGCAACATGGACGACGACTTCGCCAAGATCGCCGATTGCGACTGGGTCATCGAGGTTGTGGTCGAGCGGCTCGACATCAAGAAAGTGGTATTCGAGAAGGTGGACAAGTTCCGCAAGAAGGGGACCTTGGTAACCTCCAACACCTCGGGCATCCCCATCCGTCTCATGGCCGAAGGCCGCAGCGAGGACTTCCAGAAGAATTTCTGCGGCACGCACTTCTTCAACCCGCCCCGCTACCTCCAGCTCTTCGAGATCATCCCCGCGCCCAACACCGACCCCGAGGTGCTCGCCTTCCTTGAGGACTACGCCGGGCGCTTCCTCGGCAAGAAGGCCGTCGTCTGCAAGGACACCCCCGCCTTCATCGCCAACCGCGTGGGCACCTTCTCCATCATGGCCCTCTTCCAGGGCATCCGCGAGCTCGGCCTGACGGTCGAGGAGGTGGACAAGCTCACCGGGCCCGTGCTCGGTCGCCCCAAGTCCGCCACCTTCCGCACCGCCGACGTGGTCGGCCTCGACACCCTGGTCCACGTGGCCAACGGCGTCCGCCAGAACACCAGCGACGAGTCCAGCGAGGTGTTCCAGATCCCCGACTACCTCCAGACCATGCTCCAGAACGGCTGGCTCGGCCAGAAATCCGGACAGGGCTTCTACAAAAAGGTCAAGGACGACAAGGGCCGCAGCGACATCCTCTCGCTCGACCTCAACACCCTGGAGTACGTGCCCCAGAAGAAGGCCAAGTTCGCCACCCTCGACAAGACCAAGGCCATCGACGACCTGCGCAAGCGCATGCCCGTGCTGATGGCTGGCAAGGACAAGGCCGGCGAGTTCTACCGCGCCAACTTCTACGCCCTCTTCCAGTTCGTCTCCAACCGCATCCCCGAGATCAGCGACGAGCTCTACAAGGTGGATGACGCCCTGAACGCTGGCTTCGGCTGGAAGCTCGGCCCGTTCGAGACCTGGGACGCCGTTGGCGTGCGCGCCACCGTCGCGCAGATGGAAGCCGCCGGACGCAAGCCCGCCCAGTGGATCTACGACATGCTCGAAGCCGGTTGCGAGACCTTCTACAAGGCCGAGGGCGGACGCAAGTTCTTCTACGACATCCCCGCGAAGGCCTACGCCGAAATCCCCGGCCAGGAAGGCAAGCTCTCGCTGGCCCTGCTCAAGCCCGAGAAAGTCGTCTGGAGCAACAACGACGCCTCCATCATCGACCTGGGCGACGGCGTCCTGAACGTCGAGTTCCACTCGAAGATGAACACCATCGGCGGAGGAACCTTGGCGGCCATCAACAAGGCCATCGACATGGCCGAGAAGGACTACGTCGGCCTGGTCATCTCGAACGAGGGCGACAACTTCTCAGCCGGCGCCAACGTGGGCATGATCTTCATGTTCGCCGTGGAGCAGGAGTATGACGAGCTGGCCATGGCTGTCAAGTACTTCCAGAACACGACCATGCGCCTGCGCTACTCGAAGGTGCCCGTCGTTGTGGCTCCGCACGGCCTGACGCTGGGCGGCGGCTGCGAGATCTGCCTCCATGCCGACAAGGTCGTGGCCCACGCCGAGACCTACATGGGCCTGGTCGAGTTTGGCGTCGGCGTCATCCCCGGCGGCGGCGGCACCAAGGAGTTCGCCGTGCGCCTCTCGGACGAGATGAGCAAGAACGACACCCGCATGAACAGCTTCCAAGACCGCTACCTGTCCATCGGCCAGGCCAAGGTCTCCACTTCGGCCTACGAGGCTTTCGCGCTGGGCTACCTGCGCAAGGGCATCGACGAGGTGGTCGTCAACCGCGCCGACCAGTTGGCCTACGCCAAGAAGCAGGTTCTGGTCATGGCCGAGAAAGGCTACACCCAGCCCGCTAAGCGCAAGGACATCAAGGTCTTGGGCCTCGAAGGGCTGGGCCTGGTCCATGTGGGCGCCGACTCGTTCGCCGCGGGCAACTTCATGTCGGAGCACGACAAGCTGATTGCCGAGAAGCTGGGCTACGTCATGGCCGGAGGCGACCTTTCGCAGCCCCTGACCGAGGTTACGGAAGAGTACCTGCTCGACCTCGAGCGCAAGGCCTTCGTCGAACTTTGCGCCACCCGCAAGACCCTCGAGCGGATGCAGAGCCTGATCACCAAAGGAAAAATCTTGAGAAACTGAGCCCCGCCTCCCGCCGCGCCCGCGGCGGGAGGAGCTCCACCCGCGAATCCTAAAACAACAATCTCACAATGGAAGCATACATCGTAGGCGGATACCGTACCGCCGTCGGAAAAGCACCCCGGGGTCTCTTTCGCTTCACCCGCCCCGACGACCTGGCCGTGGCCGTCATCAAGCGGCTCATGGAGGATTTTCCCCAGATCGACAAGGACCTGATCGACGACGTGGTGGTCGGCAACGCCTTCCCCGAGGCCGAGCAAGGCTTCAACATGGGCCGTTTCCTGTCCATCATGGGCCTGGACACCATCAAGGTGCCCGGCAGCACCGTCAACCGCTACTGCGCCTCCGGCCTGGAGACCATCGCCATCGCCACGGCCAAGATCCGCGCCGGAATGGCCGACATGATCCTGGCCGGTGGGGCCGAGAGCATGTCCACCGTGCCCATGGGCGGATGGCGCATCTCCCCCAACCCCAAGATCGCGCAGAACCACCCCGACTGGTACTGGGGCATGGGCCTGACGGCCGAGGAAGTGGCCCGCACCTACCACGTTACCCGCAAGGAGCAGGACGAGTTCGGCGCCCAGTCGCACGTCAAGGCCCTGGCCGCCATCAAGGAAGGCCGCTTCAAGTCGCAGATCGTCCCGTTCGAAATCCAGGAGAACTACCTCGACGACAAGGGCAAGAAGGCCACCCGCAAGTACGTGGTGGACACCGACGAAGGCCCCCGCAAGCCCGAGCTCGACAAGATGGGCGGCCTGCGCCCGGTCTTCGACGCCCGGGGCTCCGTCACGGCGGGCAACTCCTCGCAAATGTCGGACGGCGCGGCCTTCGTGCTGGTGGTTTCCGAGCGGATGGTCAAGCAGTTGGGCCTCCAGCCCATCGCCCGCCTTGTCGATTACCAGGTGGCTGGCGTCGAGCCGCGCTGCATGGGCATCGGCCCCGTGGACGCCATCCCCAAGGTGCTCAAGCACGCGGGCATGAACCTGGGCCACATCGACCAGATCGAGCTGAACGAGGCCTTCGCCTCCCAGTCGCTGGCCGTGATGAAGACCCTGGAAATCAACCCCGAAATCGTCAACCCCAACGGCGGCGCCATCGCCCTGGGGCACCCGCTGGGCGCCACCGGAGCCAAGCTCACCGTCCAACTGCTCAACGAGATGAGGACCCGCCAGCAACGCTACGGCATGGTAACCATGTGCGTGGGCAGTGGCCAAGGCGCGGCTGGCATCTTCGAGATGCTCTGACACGGTCCCGTTTCCGCTTGTCGGCCCGCGTCCCCCAAGAAGGCGCGGGCCGATTCCCGGACCGGATTTTCGACCAAAAACCAAATTCCTTTGAACGGTCGAGGCCCTGCCGGCTGGCCGTTCTTCCTGAAAAAAACATCAACCTTCCTTAATTTTTGATTGAAATGGAAACAAAAAGAGCCCTCCAGGGCGGCGAGTTCATCGTCCGCGAAACCTTGGCCGAAGAAGTCTTCATCCCTGAGCAGTACGACGAGGACCAGCGCATGATCGCGCAGACGACCCGCGACTTCGTCCGCCGCGAGGTGATCCCGCACGTTGACCAGCTCGACAAGCACGACAACGCGCTGCTGCGCCAGATGATGGAAAAGGCTGGCGAACTGGGCCTCCTGGGCGTCTCCGTGCCCGAGGAATACGACGGCTTCGGCAGCAAGTTCGTAACCTCCATGCTCGTGGCCGAGGAAGTCAGCCGCGGATTCTCCTTCTCGGTGGCCTTTTCCGCCCACACGGGCATCGCCACCCTGCCCATCGTTTACTACGGCAACGAAGAGCAGAAATCCAAGTACCTGCCCAAGCTGGCCACGGGCCAATGGGTCGGCGCCTACTGCCTCACCGAGCCCGGCTCCGGCTCCGACGCCAACTCCGGCAAGACCAAGGCCGTGCTCAGCCCCGACGGCAAGCACTACCTGATCAACGGCCAGAAAATGTGGATCACCAACGGTGGCATCGCCGACCTGTTCATCGTCTTCGCCAAAATCGACGACGACAAGGACCTGACGGCCTTCATCGTCGAGAAGACCTTCGGCGGCATCACCCTGGGTGCCGAAGAAGAGAAGATGGGCATCAAAGGCTCGTCCACCCGCCAGATCTTCTTCGAAGACTGCCCCGTGCCCGTCGAAAACATGCTCTCCGAGCGTCAAAACGGCTTCAAGATCGCCGTCAACATCCTGAACATCGGCCGCATCAAGCTGGGTTCTGCCGTGTTGGGCGCCGGCAAGGGTGTCGTGGACCAGACCGTTACCTACGCCAACGACCGCAAGCAGTTCGGCAAGAGCATCGGCGAGTTCGGCGCCATCCAGCACAAGATGGCCGAGCAGGTCATCCGCATCTTCGCCACCGAGTCGGCCGTCTATCGCGCCGGACAGAACATCGAGGACGCCATCGAGGACCTGATTTCCAACGGCATGGACAAGTCCCAGGCCTCGCTCGAAGGCATCCGCCAATACGCCATCGAGTGCGCCATGATGAAGGTCTATGGCTCCGAGACGCTCGACTTCGTGGTCGATGAGGGCGTGCAGGTCTATGGCGGCATGGGCTACTCGGCCGAATCCAAAGTCGAGAAGGCCTACCGCGACTCGCGCATCAACCGCATCTTCGAAGGCACCAACGAAATCAACCGCCTGCTCACCGTTGACATGGTCCTCAAACGCGCCATGAAGGGCGAGCTCGACCTGATGGGCCCCGCCATGACCGTGGCCGAGGAGCTCCTGGCCATCCCGGACTTCGGGGGCGAGGACGCCGACTACTTCGCCGAGAAGAAGAAGTACATCCGCAACTTCAAGAAAGCCATCCTGCTGGCCGCCGGTGCAGCCGTCAAGAAGTTCATGGCCAAGCTCTCCGACCAACAGGAGGTCATCATGAACATCGCCGACATGGCCATCGAGACCTACGTGGCCGAATCGGTGCTGCTGCGCGTCGAAAAGCTCGAGCAGATGCGCGGCGCCGAGGCCAACGCCCTCTACCGCGACATCGCCGACGTGCTGATCTACGACAGCGCCGACCGCATCCACAAGGCCGGCCGCGACGCCGTCAACGCCTTCGCCGAAGGCGACGAGCACATGGGCATGACCATGGGCATGAAGCGCTTCACCAAGGTTGGGCCCGTCAACGTGGTGGCCGCTCGTCGCCGCATCGCCGCCAAGCTCCTGGCCGACAACCGCTACGACTTCTGAAAGACCTTTGGTTTTTTGTGTGTTTCCGTGAAGGCCGCTTCCCCAGGGAGGCGGCCTTTTTTGGTGCGTCGGAGCTCTCGCCCCTGCCAAGTTCACCCAGACTCATGGCAAAGTCTTATCTTTGACTCAATCCCGATTGGACCCTCCTCTCAAACCTGCCGATTGATATGAACAGCTCGATAAATGATTTGTTATCCACAATTGACGAATTGAATCGCCAAGCGCAGGAACTTCGTCCTTTGAATCGCGAGCAGGAACTTCGACTGATCCAAAAGCTGCGGTTGGATTGGAATTATCATTCTTGCAACATCGAGGGGAACACATTGACATACGGTGAAACAAAGGACCTGCTTTTTTGGGGAATAACCGCGAAAGGCAAACCTTTGAAAGACCACATCGAACTGAAAGGGCACAACCAAGCCGTTGAATGGATATATGACATTGTGAAAGATGGGCGACCGCTTACCGAGAATTTCATTCGCGAACTGCACAGCCTTATCATTGCCCCCGACAGTTATGTCGATGCCCAAACCCCTGACGGCCTTCCCATCAAGAAACGCATCCTAAGAGGCGAGTACAAGAAGACCCCGAACCACGTCCTCACCCGAACGGGTGAAGTTTTCTATTTTGCCAGTCCTGAAGAAACGCCTGCCAAAATGCAGGAGCTGATCGAGTGGTTCAGGAACGCCAACGATGAAGGCCAGGCACACCCATTGATTTTGGCTTCCTTGTTCCATTACAAATTCGTGCGAATACACCCCTTCGACGATGGCAACGGCCGCGTTTCCAGGATTTTGATGAATTTCATCTTGATGATGCACGGATTTCCGCCCGTGATCGTGCCCACCCACGAGAAGTCCAGCTACATCACGGCGTTGGAATATGCCGACGCGAAAAACATTGACCAATTCATTCACTACATCGGCGAAAAATTGATCGCGTCCCTGGAGCTTGTCCTGAAAGCAGCAAGAGGCGAAAGTGTTGAAGATGAGGCCGATTTGGATAAGATGCTGTTGATGCTCGACAAAAGGATTGAGGGCATTGACAGCAGCAAAGCCATCACAAAAGAAAGAAACGTGAAAACCCAACTCGATTTATTTAGCCTTTGTATTGAACCTTTGACTGATTCTTTGTTTACAAAACTTCAAAAATTCAACAAGTATTTTAAATCCGTAAACATCGTTGTCGGGAATCAACATAAAAAATCAAACCCAAGTAGTCTGAAAGAAGTAAACAATGAAATAAAATATTTGTTGCAATTCACCAATTACCCAGATATACAAATTTCATATACTTACAGTTCGCTAACAAAATTAGGGCTAGTGCATTATGATTTGACGATCGGAATCATTGTTAAATTTGAAAAACTAAGTTACAAGATTGGATTTGGCTATGATGAAAAAGGGGATTTCAAACCGTTTATAGTGTACGAAAAACTTTATCACGAGAGACTTTCTACCGATGAAATCCAATCTGCCAGCCAACAGATAACGGAATATATCGTCAAAAGAATCGAAAATGAAATTGGAAAGATAGAGAATGGAAAGTGAGTCGAGCGACGGTTCTTTTCTGCGAAATCGTTGAGGGGCTTGACATTCCAGGATTTTGGATTTTCAAGGAGAACAAGCTAAAGTTCAAAATTGTTCGGTTCGGGTGGAAACAATCAAAAATTTAAGAACATGCTCAGCAACATCGAAATAGACAGAAGCAACCTGACGATATTGGGGGTTAAATTTTCGGACTTGAAGACTTTGGAAAGCACAGCCAATGCTTTGGGAAGCAATATGTTTGAAGGTTTTGAGCCAACACCCAAAGGAATTGAAATCATAAGGGATTATGTTGTTGGGAAAATATCGCTAGCAGAGCTTGTCGCACTTGCAAAACAAAAAGCATATGTCTAACGCCTACAATTACATAGATCCTGACTACAGCGCGTTTCGCGTCTTTGGGTCTGGATGAAATCGTTGAGGGGCTTGACATTCCAGGATTTTGTTCGTAGATTTGGTTTGCCAAATTCAGCCAGCCTTGGCATATGCGATTGGATTCCCGCTATTTTGCCCAATAAACGACTGATTCCTTGACAATTGAACAGAACATATCGCGCTTGGAGTACCTGCTGGCATCCTACAAAATGACAGTGGGAGAGTTGCTTCGGCTCATCAATGAAGGACTCAAAACCCCTTTGGACGAAAAGGATATTTTGTCAACAGGAGTCAAGCTCAACACGCTGAAGAGGATTGACAAGGTTTTTAACAAGGGGCTTCACTTTTATATGGATCCCAAGCTACCCGAGCTAAGCCAAGAGGCTAGCGTTTTCTTTAGAAAGGCAGGGTTTGGCACAGAACTGAACATCGGAGCCAAGAAAATCGTCCATCAATTTGAAGAGTTAAAGATTTCACTTTCAGCAATTTCCAAATTGGCCGAGCTGACCGTTGAGCGATCATTGCCTGCTTTCACATTGAGCCACGACCCTAAAACTGTAGCTCAACAAGTCCGCAGGAATCTGTATCCCGAGTTCCACAACCTTCCAAAGGAGTTTCTTAGGGGTTTGATTTCGACTTTTGCCGAGAATAACATTCTGGTCTTTGAGTTTGTTGAAACGTGGAACAAGAAAGAAAAAGCCAATATCGACGGTTTCTTTTTGAGCCCGAATGTCATTGTTCTCAAAAGGCAGCAGACCTCCTTTAGGAGGGAAATATTTACCCTCGTCCACGAATTGGGGCATTACTTGCTCAACGAAGAAGAGGTTGAACAATTGGAGTTGTCAAACTTTGGTAGCAACAAACTTTCAGCGATTGAAAGATGGTGCAACGATTTCGCCTACCTTTTTCTCGCGGGTGAATTTGACAAGGAGTTTGATACTATCGAAAGAGCGGAGAGCAGCAATGATTTCCACCATGATTTGATCAAAGATATTTCCAACAAAACCCATCTAAGCCCAATAGCATTGTTTACCAAGTTGTTGTATCAAAAGAAAATTAGCCAGAGCGATTACAATGCCGTCAAATCGAATTTTGATGAACAATTTAGAATCAGGCAGGAAAAAGAGCAAATGCAAAAGGAGCTGGACAAGTCGCAGGGAAAAGAAAAAGGCGGATCAACGCCCAAGCCCATGATTTCACCATTGTTGGTTTCGACAGTTCAAGCTGCATTCTACGAAGGTGTTATTGGCGAAAAGGATGTTTGTGACTTCTTGAATATTTCACCCAACAAATTGGAAAAGTACTTGCCATGAAGGTAGTGATAGACACAAATTCGCTTCTGGCTTTGGTTCGTTACTACTTGTCGTTCGACAAGAATGGGGTTCTTTTTCAGTTTTTCAAAATGAAGATCGAAACGGGACAAATCATTGTCATTGACAAAGTACTTGATGAGTGTGCCTACCTTTCAAGAGGCATCGTGGTTTCAACGCTTAATTATTTGAAGGATAAGGATTTCCTTAAATCTGCAAAAGTTCCATTCAAGACTGAATCATTGTTGGCACCATCGCCAGCCAAATTTCTTCGGCAAGTAGAAAACCAATTCGTAAATGTCAGCACAAGAAAGCAGAAGAAACTCACAGATGCTGAATTTGAGAACCAAAAAACATCATTCCTCAGCAATGCTGACATGAGGCAAATCATACTCTGCTTGAATCTGCAACAGCAAGGAGAAAATGTCCTCTTGGTAACAGAAGAGACTGAAAGCAGCAACGACAACAAACTTTTCAAAAAGATTCCAGCCATCTGCAAAGAATTGAGCATTGACACCTCGAGCTTGCCTCAATTCTTGCTGATGGATGCTGGGATTGACATTGGCTTTCAAGAAAGGCGTGGGGACGGTACCTCGCATTCCCAATAGTCTTGAATTGGCCGTTGAAAATCAGGTACTTGAAAATATAACCTTGTCAACGGTATGCCAGCCGCCGACGCGAAGATCCGATACGGTAGGCCCTTGCATATTTCCGAGGAATGGCTTATCTTGTGGTGCGGTAGCCCAGACCGACGGGCATTTCCCCCTTCAAAACCCACCCTCCATGCCGAAGCTGATTGTCTATATGAGCAAGCACGGGACCACCCGGAAGGTCGCCCAGGCCCTCGAGGCCGAGATGGGAGGCGATACCCAGGTGGTCGATCTGCAGCACGACGCGCCGCCCGACTTGGACGCCTACGAGATCGTGGTGGTGGGCGGCTCCATCCATGCCGGGGAAATCCAGCCGAAGGTCAAGCGCTACTGCCTTGAGAATGAGGAGAAGCTCCTGGCCAAGCGGCTGGGCCTGTTCATCTGCTTCATGGACCAGAACCGCGGCGTCGAGGAATTTGTCAACGCCTTTCCCGAGGCCCTGCGCCTGCACGCCACCGCCATCGGCCTGATGGGGGGCGAGTTCCTTTTCGACCAGATGAATTTCTTCGAGCGGGTCATTGTCCGGCATGTCGCCGGGGTCAAGCAGGACCAGCATTTGATCGACGACATGGCCATCCACGATTTCGCCCAACAACTTTGCAACTGAAACCCAAAATGCCACTGTGATGGAAAAGAACGAAGCCCCGGAAATGATCAAAAATCGCCAAAAGCGGTATGTCTTTGGACCCATTTTTTCGCGCCGGCTGGGCCGCTCGCTCGGCATCGACCTGTTCCAGCGGAAGACCTGCAACTACGATTGCGCCTATTGCGAGGTCGGAAAGACCAAGCTGCTGACCAACAAGCGGCAGAATTTCACCGACGTGCCCGCGCTGATCGAGGAAATCCGCGAGGCCATCGAAAAAGGCTCCAAGATCGACTTCATCTCCTTCGCCGGTTCGGGTGAGCCGATGCTGGAGGCGCAGATGGGCGAGATCATCCACCAAGTGCGCAAGATCACCAAGATTCCCATCGCCATCATCACCAACGGCTCGCTCTTCTACCAGCCCCAGGCGCGGAAGGACGTGATGGAAGCCGACTTGATCATGCCTTCGCTCGACTTTGCCAACGATTTGGCCTTCAAGCAGATGAACAACCCGCACCCCGACCTCACGGCCGAGAAGGTCATCCAGGGGCTGATCGATCTGCGCAAGGAGTTCCTGGGCCGCATCTTCCTGGAGGTCTTCGTTCTGCCCGGCCGCAACACCGACGACGAGCACCTGCAAGCGCTCAAGGTGCAGATCGCCCGCATCCAGCCCGACAAGGTGCAGATCAACACCATCGACCGCAAGCCCGCCGAGGCGGAGCTGGAGCCGGCTTCCCGCGACTGCCTCTGCCATGTGCGCGACGTGATCGACTTCGAACAGACCGAGATTTACCGTTGAAGAAACACGGCACAAGCATTTGATGACCCCTTCCAACATTCCTCTGCCCCAGCGCGTGGGACGCCTGCTCGACGCGTTGAACCACGGGCTGGTGCAGAAGCGTCCGGTGCTGGCCCTTTCGCTGCTGGCGGCCCTCGCGGGCGAGAGCGTCTTCCTGCTCGGCAGGCCGGGCGTGGCCAAGAGCCTGATCGCCCGCCGGCTCAAGTTCGCCTTCGAGGGCGCTTCGGCCTTCGAGTACCTGATGAACCGCTTCAGCGCCCCCGATGAGATCTTCGGGCCCGTTTCCATCCTCAAGCTCAAGGACTTGGGCAAATACGAACGCCTGACCAAGGGCTACCTGCCCGAGGCCGAAGTCGTGTTTCTCGACGAAATCTGGAAGGCCGGGCCCTCCATCCAGAACGCCCTGCTGACGGTGCTCAACGAGCGGGTTTTCCGCAACGGCGACCACGAGCTGCCCGTGCCCATGCGCCTGCTCATCGCCGCTTCCAACGAGCTGCCCGAGCCCGACAACGGCCTGGAGGCCCTTTGGGATCGCTTCCTGTTGCGGCTGGTGGTTACGAACGTGCGCGGCCGCGACGCTTTCGAGGCCATGTCGAGCAGCCTCGACGACCCGTACCTGGACAACGTGGAGCCGACGCTCAAAATCAGCGCCGACGAGTACCGAAAGTGGCAGAAGGAGCTGCTCCGCGTCGAGGTTCCGCCGTCCATTTTTGACCTGTTGCACCTGCTGCGCTCGACCCTCGAGAACCACAGCGCCGAGCAGCCCGAGCAGGCGATCTACGTCTCGGACCGCCGCTGGCGCAAGCTCGTCCGGCTGTTGCGCGCCTGCGCCTTCTTCAACGGGCGGCAAAGCGTGCAGGCCCAGGACTGCCTGCTGCTGGCCGACTGCCTCTGGGACAAGCCCGAGCAGGCGCCCTTGCTGCGCGACTGGCTGGCGCAAGCCTTGCGCGAGCACGGCCTCGGCTCGCTTTCGCGCAACGACGCCCTCGAGGCCGAGCTGGCCGACTGGGAGAACCTGCTCGACCAGGGGCTGCTGCGCCGCGAGATGGTCGTCGAGACCGAGCGGGTGGTGCATGGCGAGCGGTTCCACGAGGTGCTGGGCCTCGAAAAGCAGTTTCCCGGATGCCGGATGGTCCGCGTCGAGGACTTCGAGCGGCTGGAGGCGCCGCAAGACCAGCCCTTGCAGTTCCACGATAGCCAGTTCGAGCCCACCAAGAAGCTCTACGCGAAGCTCGGCCCCGACAACCTGCTGCTGATCGACCTGGCCGAGAACTACTACCGCTACAAGAAGCGCTTCGATTACGACTACTTCCGCGAGTACCAGAACTTCCAGGCCTTCCCCTTGGACATTCGCCGCCGCGAGACCCAGCGGGCCATCGCCCTCGAGCCTTCCGAAAGCTGGAAAAGCCAGATGCTCGACCGGGCTGCGGGCCTGCGCCAGGCGCTCGCCCAGCGGCAGGAGGCCCTGGCCAACTTCCTGGAAAGCAACAAGTTCGAGGCCGAGAACCTCTTCGTGGTCGTCGAGCAGGCGCAGGGCGTGATCGAGCAGTCGCGGCAGGCGGGCGAGGCCTTGCGGGCCCTGCTGCTGCGCCTGGAAATCGGCCTAAGCCGCCTGGGGCGCCAGCCCTAGCCGGGCCGGGCGCGCCAGACGGCCTTGGCTTTTCAGCCGCCGTAGCGTATCCACTTCCACAGTTCGGCGTAGGTGATCTTCTTGCCGTACATCAGGATGCCCGTCCGGTAGATCTTGGCAGCCAGCCAGATGGTGAGCACGAAGGTGGCCACGAGCAGGCCCGCCGAAAGCAGCAGCTCGCCCACCGAGACCGACTCGAAGGGGATGCGCACCAGCATGACCACGGGCGAAGTGAACGGAATCACCGAAAGCCAGAAGGCGAGCGAGCCGTCGGGGTTGGCGATGATGTTCTGGGCCAGGACGAAGGCCAGGATCATGGGCAGGGTGATGGGCAGTATGAACTGCTGGGTCTCCGTCTCGTTGTCAACGGCCGCGCCCACGGCCGCGAACAGGGCCGCGTAGAGCAGGTAGCCGCCGATGAAGTAGAAGATGAACCAGCCGACAATGGCGAAGTAGTTCAGGTTCATCAGGGCCGATTGCCAATCCATGTCCATGTTTTGGATCTGCTCCATGGCCTGCGGGTCCGAGAGGTTCATCTGCTGCATCTGCCCGCCCATGTCGCCCAGCAGGGTGGCTTGCGCGGCCCAGACCAGCACGATGGTCAGGACGACCCAGACGGCGAACTGCGTCAGGGCCACCAGGGCCACGCCTAAGACCTTGCCCATCATCATTTCGAACGGCTTGACCGATGAGGCCAGCACTTCCACGATGCGGTTGGTCTTTTCCTCGATGACGCCCCGCATGACCTGCGAGCCGTAGATGAAGACGAACATGTAGATCATGAAGGCCAGGATGAAGCCCACGGCCATGGCGATTTCCGTGGAGCTGGCCTCGGCCGAGCCGTCCTCGCGCCAGCGGATGGTGTCGAGCGCGACATGCGCCCGCAGGCTGTCGATCTGCGACTGCCGGATGCCGGCCTCCAGGAGCTTGGTCTCGCGCAGGTGCGCCTCCACGGCGCTCGAGATCTGGGACTTGATGTTGATGCTGGGCTGCTCCGTCGAGAAGAGCTTGATGCCCTGGCTCTCGTAGTCCTTGGGAACCAGCAAGATGCCGTAGTACTCGCCCTCTTGGCGGAGCGTTTCGAGGTCGCGCCCAGGGTCGAGGAAGTCGAAGCTGAGCATTTCGGAGCTTTGCAGCACCTGCTCCATCTGGCCCGACGCGTCGAGCACAGCGATCGACTTGTAGTCCTCATCCTCAAGGCCTTGCAGCAAGATGGGAACCACGAACAAGGCCGCCATCAGCACCGGGCCGAGGAAAGTCATGATCACGAACGATTTCTTTTTGACGCGCTGCATGTACTCGCGTTCCAAGATGATGCCTATCTTGCTCATGACTTAGGAGTTTTTTGTTGTACGACCTGAAGGAAAACATCGTTCATGCTAGGCAGGAGCTCGCGGAACGAAAGGATTTTGCCGATTTGCAAGGCCTTCGCGACCAGTTGGTTGGAGTCCGAACCTTCGGTCAGGCGCAGCAGCAGCCTGCGGGCCGTTCCCCGCGGCTGGTCCGAAATCACCTCGGCGGTTCCGGCGAAAAGCGCCTGCGCGTCCTGCCCGGGCGCTTCCAGTTCCAGTTCGAATTGGTTTTGTTTGTATTGCTGCTTGATGGCGGCGACCTGCCCATCGAGCACCTTGCGCGAGCGATCGATCAGGGCGATGTTGTCGCAGAGCTCCTCGACCGATGCCATGTTGTGCGTCGAGAAGAGGATGGTCGAGCCTTTGGCCTTCAGCTCGAGGATCTCGCGCTTGAGCAGCTCGGCGTTGACGGGGTCGAAACCGCTGAAGGGCTCGTCGAAGATGAGCAGAGGCGGCTCGTGCAAGACCGTTACCAGGAACTGGACCTTCTGCTGCATGCCCTTGGAAAGCTCGGCGACCTTCTTGTCCCACCAGCTCTCGATTTCGAACTTCTCGAACCAGTGCTTGAGCTTCCGCAGGGCGTCTTGGCGGCTGAGGCCTTTGAGCCGTGCCAGGTAGAGGGCCTGCTCGCCGACCTTCATGTCCTTGTAGAGGCCGCGTTCTTCGGGCAGGTAGCCGATGCGCTCGACGTCCTGTGCGACCATCGCGCGGCCGTCGAGGAGCACCTGTCCGCTGTCGGGGGCGGTGATGCGGTTGATGATGCGGATCAGGCTGGTCTTGCCGGCGCCATTGGGGCCGAGCAGGCCGAAGATGCTGCCCCGGGGCACGCCCAGGCTGACTCCGCTCAGGGCCGTGTGCCGATGGTAGGCCTTGACCACGTCGCGGGTTTCGAGAAAGATTTCGCTTTGCATTCTGTTGGTATATTTTCAGGATGAGCCTCAGCCCTTGGCCAATTTTTCCCAATCCTCCGCCGGAGGATCGTCGTCTTGGGGGAGGGCTTCGGCGGGGGAAACGGAATCTTCCGTCTTTTCATCTGTCCGCTCGGGCTCCGCCGGGGGCGGAATTTCGGGGCCAGCTTCGGCCAGCGGCGTTTCCGGGGTTTCGGGGGCGGGCGGCACGGGCACGGCAATCGGCGGCTCGACCTTGGGCGGAAGCGGATTTTCGGTGGCGGGCGGCTTGGGCGGGAGCGGATTTTCCGTGGCGGGCGGCTTGGGCGCGTCGGGCCGCTGGAGCAGGAGAGGGCCTTGCGGCGCGTTCGGGTCTTCGGCTTGGGTGGCCCAGCGCTTGCGCTCCTGGCGGCGCTGGCGCACCACGGCCCCGCGGATGAACTCCTGCGCGTAGAGGTCCAGCTCCGAGGCCAGGGTCCAGGATTTCAGGCCCACGCGCAACACCACGAAAAGCTGTTGCAACAGGGCCATCGCGATGATGCCGGAGACCGACATCATGCCAATGTCGCCTTCGAGCTTGAAGTACAGGTAGATGAGCAGGGCCGGCACCAGGCTCAGCAGCAGCCGCAAGGCCCAGACCCGCGCCAGCCGCCGGAACACCAAGTCGAAGCCCTTGCCGACGGCCCCCAGCGCGAAGTGGCTCTCGTTGAGCATCAGGTAGAAGCGGGCGTAGTCGGCCACCATGACCAGCGTGCCCAGCACGACGGCCAGCAGCAGCCCGCCCAGCAGCAGCGCCTGCACGATCTGGCCCTCGGTCTCGGCCACCGTCGCGACCCAGGCCACCAGCTTGAACACCAGCAGGCCCACCAGGCCCAGCGCCACGACGTGCAGCACCAGCATCTGCGCCGAAAGCCGCAGGAAGCGCCAGAAGTATTTGCCACAGCCGCCGAAGAAGAGCTGCCAGGAGAACTTCTCCTCGGGGCGGTTCAGGCTCTTGAGCATCCCGCCATGCAGGAAGACCCACAGCATCCAGAACAGCGGCAAGGACCATTTCACTTGGCTGATAAGCACTTGCAGCCCTTCGCGGGCCTGCCGCGCCCAGTCGCCCAAGACCATCCAGTCGAACTGTTCGAGCAGCTTTTCGGCCGCCAGGCTTTCGCCCAGGTGCGAGCGCAGCAGCTCCAGGAAAGGCAGGGCCAGCCAGAGCGCCAGCGCCAGGTTCAGCAGATAGACCGTCAGCACCATCTTGAGCGAGGCGCCGGCCGTCTGGAAGCCGTTGAAGTAGGATTTCGCGGGGTTCATGCTTGGGGTAGAGCTTAGGTTGTTGTTGGTCAGGCAAATAGACTGGTTCCCAGCATGGCGTTTTCGAGCCAGAACAGGAATTTGAGGAAATACTTCCAGAACGGGGCGCTGGCCGGATCTTCCGAACGGCTGTTGTTGTTCATGTCAATGTCGAGCAGGTTCTGCTGGTACGGATCCACCTCTGCCCAAACGATTCGGCCTTTCCCCTGGTAGCGGAATTGCTTTTCGAGCGACTTTCCGTCCCATACTTCTTCGACACGCTGGCCGTCTTCGAACTCGACCATCACCCGGCTGGGCAGAACCATGTCGCCCAGGCGGCTCAGGCGCAGCACCGATTCGCCGTCGAGGTTGTCGATGGACTGCACGGCGTAGTCGCAGACCGAGTTGCCGCGGATGCACTGGTCGAAGAAGGCCGTCAGGTCGGCTCCCAGGGCGGTGTTGCCCTCCTCGCGGGCCATGCGGGTGGCCAGGGCCTCGAAGTCGCGGCCCCGCGGATGCCCGAAGCTCCAGGCCTCGAAGTAGGCCCGCAAGATCTTGTCCATCAGCTCGCGGCCCAGGTGGCGCTCCAAGGTCAGCAGCATCAGCGCCGGCTTCGAGTAGGCCAGCGTCCCCGCGTAGCGCTCGGGCACCTGCCACGAGGGCGAAGCCATGGGCGGGATCCCGGCGTCCTGGGCCGCGACCAGGGCCGAGCGGCGCATGTCCAGCACGCCCAGCCGCAGGCCCATCCAGTCGTCGAGCAGGTTGTTCTTCTCGCCCAGCCAGTCGGCCAGGACGCGCAGCTCGAAATAGGTGGTGAATCCCTCGTCGAGCCAGGCTTCCTCCACCTCGTCGCTGGCCAACATGCCCTGGAAATACTGGTGGGCCACCTCATGCACGGCCACGACTTCGGGCTGGCGGAAGGCCTCTGGCAGATAGTCGAGGCCCAAGAGCGTTACCAGGGTGGGATATTCCATGCCCCCGGCGGCCATCCCGTGGAAAGGCGGGTCGATCAGCGTGAGCTTCTCGTAGGGGAAAAGCCCGAGGTTGCGGTCCAGGTGGTCCAAGGTCTGGGCCGCGGCCTCCAGGTAGCGCTCGGCCAGGTGCAGGTGCTCGGGCTGGACCAGCAGTTGCAGGTTGACGTGCTCCCACTGCCTTTCGCGCACCACGAAGCGGGGCGAGGCCGCCCAGGCGAAATCCGAGACATCCTCGGCCCGGAACACCCAGGTGGTCGTGCTGTCCGGATTGGGCATCTGGCTTTGCAGCTCGCCCGTGGCCCCCAGCTTGAAGCGGTTCGGCAGCGTGATGCCCACGTTGTAAACGCCGAAGTCCGCGAAAAACTCCGTCCGCGGGTGGAACTGGTGGCAATTCCAGCGCCCCTGCTGGCCCGGAACGTCCTCATAGACCCCGATTTTCGGGAACCACTGCGCCACCAGGAAGAAGTCGCGCGAGTAGCCCGTGCGGGCCAGCAGGCGCGGCAACTTGCTGCGGAACTTCACCTCCAGGTCGATGCTCTGGCCCGGGTGCAGCGTGTCGGGCAGCGAAACCCGCAAGACCGTGCGGTCGTGCAGGTTGCCATCGTCGGGGCTGATGTGCGCCAGGCCCGTGATGTACTCGCCCTTGGCATACTTCACGTACTCAATGTCGATCGCGCCCCAGGGGGCCTCGCCCTCGGGCACGTCCGCGTAAGGCGCCGAAGCATTGGCCAGGAAAGTGCTGTGCCCATCGCGGAAGGCGTTGAGGTAGGTGTGCATCCAAAGCTCGGTCAGCTCATCGTCCGAACTGTTGGTCCAATGCAGCAACAGTTTGGCATCCAAGGTCTTGGACTCCACGTCCAGTCGAGCCTCAATGTCGTAGTTGGCCAGCCGAGGGCTGAGCGGCTCGGCGAAAAGCGCCTGCCCCGAGACCTCGCCCGCCGCGGCCAAGGCCAGCGCGCAAGCCACGCCCCAAATTGCCGGAGTCTTCATGTGTCGTCGTTTTTCGGAATCCATCTTCCAAAAATAAGGATTCTTGGCAAAACCACTGCCGCCGCAGGCTGAAGCCTGCGGGAATTGATGAAGGTCTGCCGCAGGCTGAAGCCTGCGGCAATTGAATTTTCTTCGGCAGGCTGAAGCCTGCCGCAATGGATG
>JAIFMG010000021.1 GCA_020048645.1 Bacteroidota bacterium
CCCAAGATACCAATAATCTTGCACTTGGCCAAAGAAAATTGGACTTAATTTCTTGAAATCTAGTCGATTGCGGGCTTTTCAGCAGACCCTAGCTAAATGTTTTTTTACTGTAAAATCCGCAGACGACACGGATGTTCAAATTAAATTGTTGAATATCCGTGTTTTTGCAAGTTGCTTTTTTACTGGTTTTGAGTCGGAGACTGGTGCTTCGGACATCGCGCCACCGAACGCGGCTTGGTACAAGGTGTTGGGGGGGGGGCGGCCCCGGGGCTTTTCCTTGGCCCGCGCTTGATCCTTTGGGCGACCCGCCGCACGACGGCCCGCCCGATCTTGCCCAGGGTGGCCCCCTCCCCAACGAGGCTGGAATGGGCGGTGGCGATAGGCTCGGAGGCCCGAGGGGATGCGCCCTGGGGCTCGAATCTTGCCGTCGCCAGATGAAGTGAGGCGGCCAGGCTTTCCGCGCTTGGGGCAAAACGCGTAAATTGCGGCCCGAACCAAAATGGAGCTTGAGGGCATATGGGCAAAAAGGAAAAAAAAGGGATGAAGACCTGGGTCAAAGGAGTGCTGGCCTTTTCGGCCTTGATGGCCACATTGGCCGCCTACTTCGGCTACTTCTTTTACAAGATGATCTACTCGCCCAACGTCACCGTTCCGAACGCGGGCGAGACCTACGTGTTCATCAAGCCGGGCGTGACGGCCGAAGACGTCTTCGCGATCCTCTACGCCCGCGAGCTGGTGCTCAAGCCCGAGTACCTGGAATGGGTGGCCGAGCGCAAGCGCTACGCCGAGCGCGTGAAGCCGGGGCGCTACCTGCTGCGCGACGGCATGAGCAGCAACGAGCTGGTCAACCTGCTGCGCTCGGGCAACCAGAGCCCGGTGCAACTGACCTTCAACAACATCCGGACGAAGGACGACCTGGCCTCGGTCATCGCGCGGCAGTTGTCGTTCCGCAAGAGCGCCCTGCTGGCCGTCCTCGACGACAAGGACTTCCTGGCCCCGCACGGCTTCACGCCCGAGACCGCATTGAGCGTCTTCCTGCCCAACACCTACGAGGTGTATTGGGACATCACGCCCCAGGACCTTTTCCTGCGCATGAAGAAGGAGTACGACGCCTTCTGGGACGAGCGCCGCCTGGCGCAGGCCTCGGCCCGGGGGCTGGAACCCTTCGAGGTGATGGTGCTGGCCTCCATCGTGCAGGCCGAGCAGTCGCAGCACGACAGCGAGAAGCCCACCATCGCGGGGCTCTACCTCAACCGCCTCGAAAAAGGCTGGCCCCTAGAGTCGGACCCCACCCTGATCTTCGCCCTGGGCGACTTCACCATCCGCAGGGTCCTCAACGAGCACAAGCTGGTCGATTCGCCCTACAACACCTACAAGAACGCCGGACTGCCCCCAGGCCCCATCAACCTGCCCGAGCTCTCGTCCATCAGGGCCGTCCTGGAGGCCGAGAAGCATGACTACATGTTCATGTGCGCCAAGCCGGACTTCTCGGGCCTGCACAATTTCGCCCGCACGCTCAGCCAGCACAACATGAACGCCGCGGCCTACCACCGCGCCCTCGACGCGCAGCGCCAACGCTGACCGCCTGGGCCTATCCGCGCAAGAAACCACCAAAACATATCCCCTGACATGAAAACCACAACCATCGCGCTGCTCATGCTGCTGGCACTTCCGCTGCTGGGCTGCGACAAGGAAAAGGAGCTCCGCGAGAAGGAGCAGGAGCTCATTGAGCAATACCTGGCCGAGCACCAGGTCACGGTCGCGCCCACGGCCAGCGGCCTCTACTACATCCCCACGCAGGTGGGCACCGGCGCGCAGCCGCAGGCCGGACAGCGCGTCTGGGTCCACTACACGGGCCGCTTCGTCGATGGCGAGATCTTCGACAGCTCGATGGGCCGCGACCCGCTGGCCTTCTACCTGGACGCCGGGCAGGTCATCGACGGCTTCGACGAGGGCGTCTCGTACATGCGCGTGGGCGGCAAGGCCACCCTGCTGATTCCTTCGGACATCGGCTATGGCGCCAACGGCACGGCCAGCATCGACCCCTACACGCCGCTGGTCTTCGAGCTGGAGCTGGTGCAGGCCAACTAGGCGCTGCGGACTTTGGGCTAAATTTGTGGCAAAACGTACCGGACCATGCAAGAAACGCTGATTTCCTTGGCGCGGGAGACCGTGTTCTTTTTCAATGAGATAGCCATTTACCTGGTGTTCGGCTTCGGGGTCGCGGGCCTTTTGCACGTGCTGTTTCCCGAGAAGTTCATCATCCGGCACATGGGCGGCAACGACCTGCGCTCGGTGCTGAAGGCGACATTCGCGGGCATCCCCCTGCCCCTGTGCTCGTGCGGGGTGGTGCCCGTGGTGGCCTCCTTGCGCAAGAAAGGCGCCAGCAAGGGCGCCAGCCAGTCGTTCCTGGTGGCCACGCCGCAGATTGGCGTGGACAGCTTCCTGGTCACCTACTCGCTGCTGGGCTGGGTGTTCGCCCTGTTCCGGATCGTCGCGGCCTTCGCGACGGCGCTGTCCGCGGGCCTGGCCTCCAACTGGCTCGACGACAAGGAGCCCTTCTCGGGCGAGCAGGACGCGGTCATCGCCGACCCGAGCACGGCGGGCGAGCGGCTCCGGGGCTTCTTCCGCTACGTGCAGGTGGAGCTGCTGGGCGCCTTCGCCAACTACTTGGTGGCGGGCATCGTCCTGGCAGCGGCCATCACGGTGCTGGTCCCGGCGAGCTTCTTCACCGAGTACATGAGCAGCCCTTTCCTTTCGATGCTGCTGATGCTGGCCGTGGGCATCCCGATGTACGTCTGCGCCACGGCCTCGACCCCGATAGCGGCCTCGCTGGTGCTCAAGGGCATGTCGCCGGGCGCGGCCCTGGTCTTCCTGCTGGCCGGGCCTGCCACCAACGCCATCACCATCTCGACCGTGGCCAAGACGATGGGGCGCCGGGCCGTGGCCATCTACCTGGGCTCCATCGCCGGGGTCAGCCTGCTGCTGGGCTGGCTGCTCAACCTCGTGGCCGCGCAGGGCATGTTCGACCTGGCCCAGCACCTGCACCTCCACCACGAGATGCTGCCCGGCTGGCTGACCTGGGCCGGAAGCATCACGCTGCTGGCCATGCTGGCCCTGCATTACCTGCGGCCTTTTTTCGTATCGACCGACAAAACACCCCAAACCCTCGCCATCATGAGCAAGATCGCTACCCTGGACGTGCAGGGCATGAACTGCACCCACTGCTCGGCCTCCGTCAAGAAGGCCGTCGAATCCGTCGTCGGAACCAAGAACGTCAACGTTGACCTCAAGGAAGGCAAAGTCGTCTTCGAGCACGAAGGCGTGGATCTGGAGGCCATCAAGGCCGCCATCGAGGACAAGGGCTTCGAGGTCTCGCGCTAGCGGCCCTTGGGCCTAGTCGTTGATTTCGAGGTTGTTGGTCTTGAGGAAGTCGTCCAGCTCCTCGTCGGTGCGCACCATCGGGAAAGGCTCGTCCATCTCGGGCTTGCCCAAGAAGGCGTTGAGCTTGCTCCACGAGTCGCCCGCCAGGATGTTCAGGATCAGCAGCTTGTGGGGCTTGTCGCGGAAATAGGCCAGCACGTTCTGGAAGTGCTGGTCATAGACGTGGCTCATGCGGTCTTCGGAAAACTGGTAGGTGCCAAAGACGGCAGCCCGGAGGAATCGCCTCATCTCCATGTGGGTGGCGTTCTCCTTGGGGTCGTTCCAGGCGGGTCGGTCGGCCCAGTGCTGGCGCAGGCTTCGCAGCCAGCCTTCCTTGTCGCGGACCGTGAGGATGAAGCGGCAGTTGGGGTAGATCTTGTCGAGCTGGGCGTAGTAGGGCGCCACGGTGATGTCGGTGATGCCGTCCACGTCCTCCAGCCGCGAAAGCTGGAAGTGGCCCGTGGTGAGCTCCTTGAGCGTAACCTCATCGGTTGGGTAGTGCAAGATGTTGTATCCCAGGGTGTTGAGCGCCTTGGTGAGGCTCTTGGTCCCTGTCCGGCTCAGGCCGATGCCGAAGACCTTGGTCTCCTGGTCGGCCTTGTCGGCGAAGTCGAGCCCGTCGAAGTCGAGCACCCGGAGCTCCTGCGGGTCGAGGGCGGCCTTCTCGCGTATCTTGAAGAGCTCCATCTGCTGCTCGGCGATCTGGGGCAGGCGGGCGATGAACTCGGCGATCTGGGCGGGCGTGCTCTCCAGGGGCACGGCGTCGCGGGTGTAGGCCACAGCCCTTTCGGCCACGAGGTAGTCGAGGTCGCCGAGGTTCCAGGTCCTCATGCTGAGGGTCAGGCGGGTGCGCTGGTAGTCGGTGCGGCTTCGGAGCTCGCGCAGGGCGTACTTGGCGAAGATGTCGCGGTAGAACTGCAGATGGTCGTGGAAGATCTTGAACTTCTTGTAGGCCTTGCCCTCGCCCAGGCGCTGGAGGGCCACGCCGCGGGTGCGCGACTCGGGACGCAGCACATAGGCCAGGTCGTTGGAGTCGAGGGCAACGCGGCGCATCTCGCTGACCACGTCGGCCCGGGTGATGTGGACCCCGGCGTGGAGCTTGCCGCGGAACTTGTCCAGGACGTAGCAATCGACATAGGCCTTCTCGTTCTGCTCAAGGAAAGGGCGCATGTCCTGCATGATCAGGCAGTCGGCATCCATGTGGACCACGAAGTCGGCCTCGTGCTCGATCAGGAGCATCTGCCGGACGGCCTCGGCGAAGGGCTTGACGTTCTCGATGACGAAGACGCGGTCGGGGCGGATGTTCTTCTTGGCCAGCTCGAGGGCCGCGTCGGCCGTCCTTTCGCCCACGGAACGGAAAACCAGGTCAATTTTTCTCATGTCGGAAGGGTGGGGGTGGGGAAATGTGTTTCAGGCAAGGACCCAGGCCAGGGCCTCGTCCCAGTCGTCGTGCTGGGGGTCGAAGAAGCGCATCTGGCCAGGGTGCAGGTCTTGGAAAAGGAGCAGCTCGCGGCGCCAGGACTCCCGCCAATCGAGCAGGTGGGGCGGCAGGAAGGCCAGGCTGCCGAAGAGGCTGACCTGGGCGAACCGCCCGATGCGGTCGTCGGCGCCCAGGTCGGTGGCGAATCCGAACTGGGCGCGCCAGAGCTTCTTGACCTGCCCGAGCCACTTCTGCTCCTTGGGCCAGATCACCAGCCAGCGGGCGTCGGGCCACTCGCGGGCCATGCGCCGCCACATGGGCGCCAGGGTCCAGCCCAGCAGGCCGTCGAAGTGCTCGAGCTGCGGGTAAGGCTCGCCCCAGGCCAAGGTCCGCCAAAACTGGTGGTTCTTCGGCAGGTGCTGGAGGTACACGCCGGCCTTTTCGAGCCACTTGAGCATCTTGTTGTCGTAGAACTTGCCCGCCCCGACCACGAAGGTCTTGGTCTTGCGCGCGGGCCTGGCCCCGGGCAGTGCCTCGTGGGCCCTGCCGTCGAAGGCGGGCATGTCCTGGGCGGCCTCGAGCAGGGCCTGTTGCCAGTCGGCGGCCGCGGGCAGGCGCTCGGCGAAGCGCTGGAACAGCTCGCCCGAGACGACTTTGAGCGACCAGCCCTCGGGCTTCTTCGGCAGGCGGTCGAACTCGAAGTAGGGGTAGTCGTTCTGCTGCGTGAAGGGCCAGAGCGACACGCCCGGCGGCTCGTGGGCGATCACCCAGCGGTCGGCCTGGCCGCGCACCTGCGCCAGCCGCTGGCGCAGGGCCGGCTCGTCGTCGGGGCGGCAGGCCAGCAGGTGCGCCTTCCGGGGCAGGGTCTGCGCCAGGGCTTGCTGGAAATCAGGGCTTTCGGGCCGGACATCCGCCCCTACGTAGATCAGTTCGACGGTCTTCATGGTGGTTATGGGCTTGGCTTCGCACCACAAGATAGGGCGATCGATCCGAAAAACGAACACCTGTTTTTTTGAAGCCCAAGGTTTCGCGCCGCTGGCTTTTTTTCATTAGCTTAGCGCGATTGCCAAAAAGCATTATTTTTTTTCATGAACCTAAAAAAACAAAAAGCGTGATGGAATACAGAAGACTCGGCCGTTCGGGCCTACAGGTCAGCGCACTCTCGTTCGGCTCGTGGGTCACCTTCGGAAACCAGGTGGCCCGAGACACCGCGGAGGCCTGCATGAAAGTGGCCTACGACCAGGGCGTCAACTTTTTCGACAATGCCGAGGTGTATGCCAACGGCAAATCGGAGGAAGTCATGGGCGAAATCATCGAGAAGATGGGCTGGGCCCGCGATACCTTCGTGGTCTCCAGCAAGGTGTTCTGGGGCGGCGACAAGCCCAACCAGAAGGGCCTCAGCCGCAAGCACGTCGTGGAGGCCTGCCATGCCGCCCTGCGCCGCCTGCGCGTGGACTACCTCGACCTCTATTACTGCCACCGCCCCGACCCCAACACCCCCATCGAGGAGACCGTCAGGGCCATGAGCGACCTGGTGAGCCAAGGCAAGGTCCTCTACTGGGGCACCTCCGAGTGGTCCGCCCAGGAAATCCAGGCGGCCATCGGCGTGGCCCGCGAGCAGAACCTCGTCGCGCCGACGATGGAGCAGCCCCAGTACAACATGTTCCACCGCGAACGCTTCGAGAAGGAGTACCTGCGCCTGTTCAACGAGAGCGGCTACGGCTCCACCATCTGGTCGCCCCTGGCCTCCGGCCTGCTCACGGGCAAGTACCTCGACGGCAAGGCCCCCGACGATTCGCGCGCCAACCTCGAAGGCATGGGCTGGCTCCGCGAGCGCCTGCTGGGCGAGTTCGGCCAGTCCAAGAACGAGGCCATCCGCCAGCTCCAGAACGTGGCCGCCGACCTGGGCGCCTCCCTGCCCCAGCTCGCCATCGCCTGGTGCCTCAAGAACCCGCACGTCAGCTCGGTCATCCTGGGCGCCTCGCGCCTCTCGCAGCTCGAGGACAACCTCGGCGCCATGGACGTGATGCCGAAGCTCGACGCGCAAGCCATGGAGCGTGTCGAGGAAATCCTCGGCAACAAGCCCCACATCATCCAGTGGTGAGAAAGCCCCAAGCCCCCGCGCGCCAACGCCCGCGGGGGCTTCCAAAAAAAACATCCCCAAAAATCATGGAGACCGACTTTTCCGAGTACCTCGAACCGAGCCTCTTCGTCGATTCCGACCATCCCGAAGTGGCGCGCTTCGCACGGCAGAACTGCATGACCGGGCAAAGCCACCGCGAGAAGGCCGTCAGCCTCTACCTGGCCATCCGCGACGGCTTCCGCTACAACCCCAACATCCTCAACTTCCACCCCGACCGCCTCAAAGCCAGCTACTTGCTCGGCAAAAGCCAAGGCATGTGCGTCGAAAAGGCCAACCTCCTGGCGGCCTGCTGCCGCTCGCTCGGCATACCCGCCCGCCTGGGCTTCGCCACCGTGACGAACCACATCGCCAGCTCCAAGCTCGAGCGCTACCTGCGCACCAAGAAGCTCGTCTTCCACGGCTACACCGAGATTTTCCTCGAAGGCCAGTGGGTCAAGGCCACGCCCGCCTTCAACGCCGAGCTATGCCAGGCCCTCGGGGTCGCCCCGCTCGAGTTCGACGGCCTTTCCGATTCCATCTTCCAGCCCTTCAGCCCCGACGGCAAGCAGTTCATGGCCTACCTGCACGACTACGGCCACTACGCCGACATTCCCTACGACTTCATGCTCGAGGAGCTCGAACGCCATTACCCCGACATCTTCGCCCCGCCCTACTTCGACCCCGTCGAGCAGGTGCTCAACGTCGAGGCCTTCTGATAGCAAGCCGCGTTGGGTGGTGCAATGTCCCAAGTCCCCATTTTCGACAAAATCGGACTGTTCCGCCCATCCCTAAGGGATGGAATGTGGATAGCCCCGGATGAAATCCGGGGGCGCGGAGAACCACCGCGAACCAGAACCCCGTGGGTGTTCAATGCGAAAACAAAGACGCTTCAAGGCAATCTATCGCGTAGGATGGCAACTTGGTATCCTACAAAGTCGCTTTCAAACGTGATGGATTGCCTCGAAGCCTCGCCCAACCCCCAAGGGTGAAATGATTGTAGAAAGCCAAGCCAAACTTTGTCCACGAAAGGCACGAAGGGAGCGAAATTTTTTTTGAAATCAAAATTAGATTGCATTTTTCTATTTGTAACCCATTGATAATCAAAGATAATTTTTGAAATCGAATTTTAGGAATGACCTTTTTAGACTGCGCCAATTTTTGTCCTTGGAGGGGATTTGTCCACGAAAGGCACGAAGGGCACGAAATTTTTTTGAAATCAAAATTAGATTGCATTTTCTATTTGTAACCCATTGATAATCAAAGATAACTTTTGAAAAGAAATTTTAGGAATGACCTTTTTAGACCGCGCCCATTTTTGTCCTTGGAGGGGATTTGTCCACGAAAGGCACGAAGGGCACGAAAATTTTTTGAAATCAAAA
>JAIFMG010000190.1 GCA_020048645.1 Bacteroidota bacterium
GCCATAGTTGTGAATTTATGTTGAAGCCCCTAAATTAATAAAAAATCCAATTGTCCAAATTGGATTGCAATATATCTTCATTTGGTATTATCCACATCGGGAGGATGGGCCAGGCAATGCCATCCCTTCGGGGTTCCCCTCCAACCCCCGCGGGGCAGGCAACAACAATTCCATCCCTTCGGGGTTCGTCCGGAATCTCCCAAATTTCGCAGGATGCTGACGGTTTGCATTTGTCACCCTTGAAAGCAACTTGGTACGAATGCCGGCAGCCCCGGGTGGAATCCGGGGAGCGGGTGACCGCCCCAAGCCGGAACCCCGCGGGGCGCCGGTGCGAAGGCCTAGACGCTCCAAGGCAACCTGCCACGCTGGGCAGCAACTTGGCACAGGGATTCCGAAGGGAATGAATGCGGATGGCTCCGGATGAATCCGGGGAGCGGCCAACCAGCGCTGGCCAGAACCCCGCGGGCGTTCAAGGGGAACAAAAACGCTCCATGTCTAGGCCACCGTGCGGAAACGAGTCCGAAATGGGACAGGGGCATGGACTCGGCGTCACGCGAAAAGGCACCATGTGGACAGTTCCAGCCCTTTGGGGTTTTCTTCTTTGGCATGGCTGCGCTTATCATTCCACCCTTCGGGGTTGGGCGAGTATTCCAGCCATTCCATCACCTTTGAACGCGACTTGGCATCAGAACAAGGGATGCCCCGGATTGCTGGGCAGACTTCCGCTGCCGAGGTTCCAGGCCAGATGGATTTCGGCGGCGCCTTGGCCTTGGTTGTTGAACCGGAGGTTCCGCTGGTTGAAGTCGTAGCTGAGGCCCAGGCTGAGGTCGGCCAACTGGATGCCAGCGGAGAGGATGGCGGCGTCCCCTGGCCGGTACCAGCCGCCCATTTGCAGGCGCATGGGGCGCGCTCCTTGGAGGGTTGTCGAGACATGGGCGCCGGCGTTCCATTGCTGCTCCTTGCCTTGGCGCATGTAGAGGAAATTGGGCAGAAGGGCCAGCCTGCGCGAAAGGGGCAGGGCCAGTCCGCCGTGGGCCTTGAGCAGCACCGGGCGGCGGAGGCTTTGGCCTTCCCAGAAGGCCACGTCGGGACGGTTGAGCGCGTGGCCGGCCAGCCCCAAGAAGGCCTGGAAGCGCTCGTTGCTTCCAGATAGCCCGCCTGCGTCGTACTTCCAGTAGAACCCCGCGTTGGCTATCGGGACGAGCACTTGCTGGGCCAGCAGGGCCGATGGGCTCGGCGCTTGGGGCAGGTAGCCCTGTTGGGCATCGTATTGCGAGCCCCAGCGGAGGAGGCCGTAGTCGATACGCCGGGCTTGGATTCCCAGTTGCATCCCGAGGCAGAGGGTCTGGAAGGCGGTCAGCCGCGAGCGGTAGGCCAGGGCGAGCAGGGCGCCTTGCACGTTCAGCTCGGCGTTCGGTCCAGTCCTTTCGTCGAAGATGCTCAGACCGATGCCGCCCACGTAGCCTCCTTGCGCGTAGCGGGCGCCTTGGTAGCGGCGCAGGCGGATGGGTAGGCTGCCCGTAACCTGGCTGAGCGAGTGGGGGAAAAAGTCGCGGTTGAGGTTGCTCCGCTGGTTGAGCTCCAGGCTTGGGCGCAGGCGGTCGGCCGCCAGGGCCGGATTCAGGTGCAGCCGCGAAGCGTAGAATTGGGAGAAGCTGGATTCCTGGGCGTGGGCCGAAATGGCTAGGCCCAGGAACAGGACGACAAGGAGGGCGTGGCGCATGTTCGGTCCAGGTTTGAGGTTCAGCGCAAAAGGTTGATGGTTCCGGTTTCGAGGTAGGGTTCACCGAGCACCGAGACTCCTTCCAGAAAGAAACGGTAGTTGCCGGCGGGAAGGAGCTCTCCCGTTCCGCCGCGGCTTCCATCCCAGCCCTCGCGGGCCATCCGCTCCGCGTCGGTGCTGCGGAAAACTTCCTTGCTCCAGGCATCCACGACCCTGAAGAGGAACGGCTCGGCGGGATCGAAGAAGTCGCCATAGCATTTGATGACGCGGTCTTCGGGGTTGGGCGCCTGGGGCCAGAGCGCGTTGGGGATGAAAAGCTCGGCGCGCGGGCGGGCCGTGGACTGGGCCAGGGCCAGGATGCCCGGAAGGGCGCCGCGCTGGTTCCGCGCTTGGAGGAGGCCGTCCAGCACGGCGGCGTCCTGCCCACCGAGGCTCTCGAAAGTGGAGCTTTCTTCGGAGAAGCGCGCCACGACAACATCCTCCAAGGCATATTCCCCGAAGGGTTCCGCTCCGGCGATCTGCAGGTGCAGGCTGTCGGTGGTGCCCGAGAGGTCCATCCATTCCCAGGCTTGCGCGCCGACCCAGTCGAGCTGGCCCGTTTGCGTCGGGTAGGGATTCTGGGCGTAGGCCTTGAGGCCGACCACGGGCTGGAAGCCGTGCGCCGCGATGACTTGGGCGGGCAGAAATTCGCCTTGGTCGCCGATGGGCCAGGGAAGCAGCGCTTCCGGCGCGCGGGCGAAGAGCCAGCCCTGAACGTGGCTTGCCGTGGAGGCTCCCTCGGCGCTGGCGGATTCCTCAAGCAGCAGTTGGCCTTGCGCGGGCGCGAGCAGGATGCCGTCCTCGAGGAGCAGGATGCCGCTGAGGCTGGCCCCGGAGAGCATCCGCTTCGCCCCTCCGCCCTTGATGCGCAGGTCGCGCAGGCTGGCCTGGCGCGGGTCCAGCACCTGCTCTTGGCCCGAGACCAGCTCCAGGTGGCCTTGGCTCTCGAATCTTCCCTGGTTGAGAAGGTCGCCATGGAGCTGGAGGGTGCCGCCCAGGTCCTGCACCTGGCCTTGGTTCGAGAGGTCGCCTGTCAGGCATAGCGCGGACGCGTCGCCAAGGCAGAGCAGCGCCTGGCCACCGATGGTCATTTGCCCAAGGGCCACCAGCGGAAGGCTGGCCAGCGCGAGGGCGACGAGTCGCTTCTTGCTGAGAAAGTTGGTTTCCATGCCCTCCAAGATACGCGAATCTGGACAAAAGGGAAAGCGGGGCGACCATCGGGCTTCGCGCGGGCTGGCAATCGCGGGGCCGGCGCGCTTTAGCGTTCTGCCTCCATCTCGCGCAGCATCTGCTTGGCGCGGTCCAGGGCGCAGAGGTTGTACCAGTAGCGGGCGCTGTCGAGGTTCTTGGTGATGCCGTAGCCGTAGCGGAAGGCCGTCCCGAGGTTGAGCTGGGCGTAGGGGTCGCCCGAGTTGGCGGCCCGGCGGTACCATTTCACGGCCTCCACCCGCGAGGCGTGGTCGTCGCGCTGGAAGAAGACGTTGCCATACTCCACCTGAGCGCCCACGACACCCGCGCGTGCGGCATCCTCCAGCAGCAGGAGGGCTTGTGCCGGCACCACTTCCACGCTGCGCTGGTTTTTGACCAGGAGCTTGGCCAGCTCGTACTTGGCCACGTTCGAGCCCAGCTCGGCCGCCCGCTCGAACGAGGCCTGGGCTTCGGGCAGGCGGACGCCCCGCGAGCTGCTGCCGTCGCGGAGGTAAACGCCCCTTTGCAGCCATGCCTGGGCGATGTTCAGCGCCGCGGCCTGCTCGATCTTGACCAGCGCCGAGTCGGGCATGTCGCGCCGCTCGTACTCCCGGGCCTCCTTGAGCAGCGTGTTGCCGAGCTGGCCCTCGGTCAGCTCCACCAGCACCACGTCCAGGCGGAAGAACTCGCGCGGGTTGAACGGCACCTTGGCGCGCCGGAAGTTCTCCTTCTCGACGTACAGCTTCTGCGGGGTGGTGGGCATCATGATCAGGAACATCCCTTGCGAGTTGGTCAGGCGCGTCTGGTCGCCCAGGATGATGCGCGCCCCGTCGATGGGCCTGCCGTTCACGTCCGTGACACTGCCGAAGACCATGCCCAGGCTGATGAAGATGCTGTCGTTGATCTCGCGCTCGCGGTTGAGCAGCTCGAGCAGCTTCATGGCCTCCGCCTCTTTTTCCAGGGCAAGGGCGCTCTGCTCGTTGGCCGTCTGGTTGGCCAGCTCCAGCTCGCCGTTGATCTTGTACTGGTAGCGGATGAACAGCGAGAGGGCCCCGAAGACCATGATGCTGAAGAAGAGGTAGGTCAGGAAGCGGCGCCGGGACTTGCGCAGCTTGAGCTTTTCATCGGCCTGGAGCCGCAGCGCTTCGCGCAGCTCGTTTTCTTTGCGCTTGTCCTCGTCGCGCTTGGCACGGGCCTCCAGGATCGGGTCCACCAGCGAGTCGTGGCTCAGCTCGTAGTAGAGGTCGCCGTTGGGCTTGGGCTCCACGCGCAGCAGGTGCGTGTCCACCAGCCGCGAGAGCAGGTAGTCGCTCACGCCCAGCCGCCGCACGATGTGGCCCTTGAGCAGGCTGACCCGGCGCCTTTCCTCGGGCAGGACCATGTGCTCTTCCAGGAGCGTCTGCACCTTGCCCCGGTCTTCGTCCGAGAACAGCCGGAGCGTGTCGTTGTAGAAGTTCTTGATCACCGGCTCCAGGTCCCCGATGTCCGAGGCCCAGACCTCCGCCAGTTGGCTGTCCAGCACGTGGCTCTCGATGTGGCGGCAGACCACTTGCAGTTGGAACGACTCGATCTTCTCCCGCCCGTTCTTGGTCAGGTAGTTGAAGATCTTCTCGAGCGAGCTGTTGTCGAAGCGGAAATGCGGGGTGGCGAAGTCCGCCTGGCGCAGCGAGGCCGGCTTCACGATGGCCTCCTTGGCCTGCGGGATGCTCAGCGAGAGCAGCTCGTAGTAGCGCTGCTGGATGTCGTGCAACTGGTCGCTTACCTGGTTGAGCTCGGCCAGCCGGTCCGAGCGTATCGAGAAGACGACCTTCACGTCCAGCGGCTGGTGCAGGCGCTCCATCTCCTGCTCGTCCAGCGGCTCGCGCCCGGCCTCCCACTCCTGCTCCAGCTTCTCGCGGAACTTCGCCGGCAGCTTCGCGTAGAGCACCTCCGAGAGCTGCTGCTTGAAGACCGTGATGCTCTCGTCGGGGTAGGTGAACAGCTCCTCGAACTGGTCGAAGACCAGCACCAGCCTGGCCTGCTCCGCCTCGAAGAGCTGGAGGCTCTTGAGGTGGTACCAGAGCGAGTTCTCCTGCGGGATCAGCTTGTCGAGCAGCCGCGAGCGGCGCATGCCCTGCACGATGCTCTTGATGGTCGTGGCCACCGGGTAGTCGTCATCGAGCGGAGTGAAGGCCCCGAAGCGGACGCTCACGACCCGGTAGTCGGTCGTCTCGCGCAGCATGGGGATGAGGCCGGCGTTGAGCAGCGAGCTCTTGCCCAGCCCCGACTTCGCGTAGAGCAGGACGGACTTCTCGAGCATGACCATCTTGAACAGGTTCTTGACATCCTGCTCGCGCCCGAAGAAAATCTCGCTTTCCTCGCTGCTGAACGGCTTCACTCCCGGGTATCTGTTCTTGGCCATCGGCTAGGTTCTTGACGGGGTTTTCACAGGCTTTGCAGGTTGGCCAGCTCTTGCTTCGCGGACTTGATGTCCGCCTGGATGCTTTGTATCTGCAGGTCGCACTCCATGCGCTCCTTGGGGTCGTCCGAGAGGATCTTCTTGGTCTGGTAGTCCGAGAGCAGGCTGGCCAGGCGCTGCAGCCGCTCCCGGACGGCGGCCACCAGGCTGGCGTTCGCGCTCTCGAGCGCGGCGCGCGCCAGGACGCCGTCCTGCGGCTTCCGAAGGCGTCCCAGCTTGTCCAGCCGCTCGTGCAGCAGCTTCACGATGCTGGCCACGTCGTCGCGCACGAACTCGATCTGGAACTGCGAGACGCAGAGCGAATGCACCGCCGGGGCCACCCCGCCCGAGGTCGCGTAGCGCACGAACGCGAACTTCTCGTCGTGCAGGTTCAGCAGCCGCAGCAGGATCTGCATGTACCACTTCCCGAAGTCGAAGCCCAGGAAGATCAGGTAGCGGGCATCCTTCAGCTCGCCCCGGATCTGCAGCGGAAGGCCGTTGCTGCCCAGGATGCCCTGGAGGTAGCGGAAGAGGTCGTCGTGCGAGAGCACCAGCGACTCCGCGTCGTCTATCGCCCCGAAGATGTTGTATATCAACGGGTGGCTCCCGGAGTACTCGATCTTCTTCTCGTTCTGGGCGCCCATCTCGTAATGCAGGTGGCCGAAGCCAAGGCCGCGCTCCTGGAAAACCTGCCGGAGGAAGTCGTCCGGCGTTACCCCGAGCACCAGATGGAACGGAATCTCGGCCAGCAGGCCAAGCGTCCGCTTGTCGAGCGACTGGCTGTAGCTCTCGCGCAGGTAGCGCTTGATCTGCATGCTCACCCGCGTGCGCCCCATCGAGCCCTTGAACTCGAAGAATCCCTCATCGGGGTAGAACGCCTTCACGTAGGGGTTGTTCTCCACGCCGATGGCCTTGGGCATGCTGTCGTAGATGGCCCTGCCCTGGTCGTCCGCGAAGGCCTGCGGGCCAAGGAACAGCACGCACTTCTCCTCCAGGATGCTCTCCAGCAGAAAGTCGAGGTCGGCCAAGGACTGGAAGTCTTGCATGTTTGGCATGGGAGAGGACGGGCATCGGGCCTGAGGCGCCCGGCGGCTGGCCCGCGGCTAAGGCGAAATTAGCATTTCCTGCGAAAAAATGGCCGCGCCGGCCGAAAGTGAAAAGGCCCCTCGGGCAGGCCGGTCAGAAGAGCAGGTCCAGGCTCTTCCCGAGCTCCGCTTCCTGCAACACGAAAGCCGTCTGCAAGCCCTCGCCTTCGCGCAGCTTCCGAAGCCAGGCCGCTTGCACCTCGTCGCTCGGAGCCGGGGCGCACACCAGGAAGTAGTCCGCGTCGCGCTGCCTGGGCACCAGGCGAAGGCCCTCGCAGCGGTTCGAGACCAGCCGCCACTGCCCCCCCCGCGACTCGTCCTCGAACTCGAACACGCTGAAGCTGAAGGCCATGTCCGCCCGCTCGTCGGTCGCCTCAAGGGGCGCCACCGGGCCGAGCTCCAGGCCGAGGCTCTTGTTCAGCGACCAGGCCACCCGGTAGTCGTTCTCGGCCGAGGCGATGCCGAAAATCAGGCAGTTGCCCTGCGCCTGTGGCTTGAGCCGATGTCTGCGGGGCTTTCCCATGCTCAGCTTTGTTCGAATGCTTGCAAGTGGTTCTCCAGGGTGTCCTTGGCCGCGTGCTGCTCGGCTATCTTCTTCGACACGCCCGAGCCCTTGCCCTGGCGCCGCCCGTCGAGCAGCACGTGCGAGACGAACCGCTTGCCCTGGCGAGGGTCGGGCAGGGTCTCGAAGGCCACGGCCAGCCGCATCTTCTGCGCCCACTCGATCAGTTGGCTCTTGTAGTTCAGGTCCTGCGCCTGAAGCTCGTCCAGGTCGATGTGCAGCTTGACGATGTTCTTCAGGATGAACTCGTGCGTGACCCCGTAGCCCTGGTCGAGGTACAGGGCGCCGATGAAGGCCTCGAAAGCGTCCTCGAAGATGCGCTTGGTCCCCCGGTCGGGCTGCAGGTTGCTTTCGACCAGCGGCGCGATCCCGGCCCGCTCCGCCAGCTCGACCAGCTTGGTGCCGTTCACGATCTTCGAGCGCATCCGCGTCAGGAAGCCTTCGTCCTGGTCCGGGTAGTTCAGGTAGAGGTAGGCGCTGATGACCGAGTCCAGCACGGCGTCGCCCAGGAACTCCAGCCGCTCGTTGTTGAGCGCCGGGTCTTTGGCCGCCTCGGGCGTGGCCGACTTGTGCCGCATGGCCAGCCGGTAGAGCTCGATGTCGGAGGGGTAGAAGCCAATGATTTCCTTGACCAGGCCGTAGAACTCCTTGTCGGGGCCGGCGCTGGACGAGAACTTGATCCAACCGCGGAGCAGCTTTCTCACTGGTCAGGCTTTTTATCGAGCAAGGCGGGAGGCCCCCCGGTCGTGGGAGGCCGCCCGCCTTGGGTTGTTTTTGTTTTCTGGAATCGCCTTCTCGTGCCGGCTCATGCCTTCTTGAAGATTACGGAGGCGTTGTGCCCGCCAAAGCCGAAGGTGTTGCTCAGCGCGGCCCTGACGGCGCGGGGCTTGGCATGGTTGAAGGTGAAGTCCAGGTTCGGATCCAGCTCCGGGTCCCGCTCGAAGTGGTTGATCGTCGGCGGCACCAGGTCGTTCACCACCGCCAGGATGGCCGCGATGGCCTCGATGGCCCCGGCCGCGCCCAGCAGGTGGCCCGTCATGGACTTGGTGGCGCTGATGCTCAGCCGGTAGGCGTCCTGGCCGAAGACCTTCAGGATGGCCTTGGTCTCGGCGATGTCGCCCAGCGGGGTAGAGGTGCCGTGTACGTTGATGTAGTCGATGTCGGACGGCCCCATGCCGGCGTCGCGCAGGGCGTTCTCCATGACCAGGCTGGCGCCAAGGCCGTCCGGGTGCGGGGCCGTCAGGTGGTGCGCGTCGGCCGAGAGGCCCGCTCCGGCGAACTCGGCGTAGATGCGCGCCCCGCGGCGCTTGGCGTGCTCGTACTCCTCGAGCACCAGAGCGCCGCCGCCCTCGCCAATCACGAACCCGTCGCGGCCCACGTCGAACGGGCGCGAGGCCGTGGCCGGGTCGTCGTTGCGGGTCGAGATGGCCTTCATCGCGTTGAAGCCTCCCACGCCGGCCTGCTCGACGCAAGCCTCCGAGCCGCCCGAGATGAACACGTCGCACACGCCCAGCCGGATGTAGTTGTAGGCGTCGATCAGCGCGTTGGTCGAGGAAGCGCAGGCCGAGACCGTCGCGAAGTTCGGACCCCGGAAGCCGTATTTCATCGAGATGTGGCCGGCAGCGATGTCCGAGATCATCTTCGGGATGAAGAACGGGTTGAAGCGGGGCACGCGCCCCCCCTCGACGAAGCCGCCCACTTCCTGCGTGAAGGTGTCGATGCCGCCGATGCCGGACCCCCAGATCACGCCCGCGCGGTTCAGGTCCATGGCCTCGAGGTCCAGGCCTGAATCCTTGAAGGCCTCCTCGGCCGTGATCAGCGCGTACTGGGCGAACTTGTCCAGCTTGCGGCCCTCCTTGCGGTCGAAATAGTTGTTCGGGTTGTAGTTCTTCAGCTCGCAGGCGAACTGCGTCTTGAACTCCGAGGGGTCAAAGTTGGTGATCCTGGCCGCGCCGCTGACCCCTTGGGACAGCGCCTGCCAAAACTCGGGGGCGGTGTTGCCGATGGGCGTCAGTGCCCCGATGCCGGTAACCACGACTCTTTTTAACTCCATGATCGAGGGTTTGATTGGGTTTCTCTATGCCTGAAAACAACGGAGATTTGACGGGCAGGGGCCGCTGGTGCTGCCTGTGCCGTCAAATCTCCCTGGTCTGACCCCGAGGGTCAAGATTTCATGTGCGATTGGATGTACTCGATCGCATTGCCCACGGTCACGATCTTCTCCGCGTCCGAATCCGGAATCTTGATCCCGAACTCCTTCTCGAAGTCCATGATGAGCTCCACGGTGTCCAACGAGTCGGCGCCAAGGTCTTTCGCGAAGCTCGCGTCCTCGACCACTTCGTTTTGGTCAACGCCCAACTTGTCGGAGATGATGGACATTACTTTCATCTTGATGTCTGACATAACGCTTTGATTTTGATTGGATGAATGAAGTTGAAAAAACCGCTTGGAACCGCCATTATCCACAGATGGCGACCTGGGCGGCCTCGATTGGCAATGGGCGGGGCCCATTGCTCGAATCAATTCGCGAATAAATACATAAAAGCATAAAAAAAAAAATGTCTTCGCCCTCCAAACGCCCTTTTGCCAAAACCTTTTGGCCCCAACGAAGGTCCGGCGCGCCAGGCCCATCCCACAACTGGGACGAAACCCGGCGCGCCGGACGCGCTCGGATGCCGGCCGTGGCCGGGCTTATTGCTTGACGAAGCGGGCCAGCCAAGAGCCTTGGCCGTTCCACACGCGCACCAGGTACAGCCCCGAGGGCAGGAGAGAGACGTCAAGGCTCATCGCTTGGCCGCCTTCCAGGTGGCTGGCTGGGTACTGGCCCACGCGCTGCCCCGACACGCTCAGCAGCTCGAGACCCTGCGCGCGCTGGCCTTCCGGAAGGACCACGTTCAGCACGTCGCTCGTGGCCGTGGGGTAAACCCGAAGGCCGTCCGCCGAGATCTCGCGGCTGGACACAGCCCGGCTCGGAACCACCCGGACGTTGTCGATGAAAAGGTTGTTGCCATAGGCCGAGGTACCCTTGAAGGCCACGATAACCTCCGACTGGCCCAGGAAGTCCTCCAGCGAGAGCGTCTGGGTCTCCCAGTCCGACGCGTCGGGCAGGAAGGACGCCGTCTGCGTCGGCGCGGTCGCCAGGGCGCTGCCCGCGGCGTTGTAGAGGCTCGTCCAGCTCTGGCCGCAGTCCGACGAGGCCAGGACCTCCAGGCGGTCGGGGTAGCTGTTGCTGTACAGGCAGTAGGCCCAGTCGTAGGTCAGGTCCGCCGACTCGGCGTTGCCCAGGTCGATCTTGTCGAAGTAGAGGTAGAGCTCCTCATCGTTGCCCAGGTCGTAGAAACGGAAACGGACCGCGGTGGTCGATTGCGCGTAGCCGCCGATGTTGCCCGCGTCGATGGCCGGGCCGTTCAGGGCCGAGAACATGTTGGGCGCGACGCCGTCAGGGCTGTAGAAGATCACATGCTCGAAATCCCGTCCGTAGGCTTCCGTGCCTTCCATCTCGAAGCCCTGCGAAATCGAGTCAACCGTGGCCTCGGGGCTGGTTATGTAAACCTCGGTAGGGATGGAGTTGTTCAAGTTGTTGATGTCAACGGCTTTTCCTTCGGCCGTGAAGATGTCCCCGAGCATGTAGCTCAGGCTCGCCGTGCCTGAGGGCAGGTCCATGGTCGGGAAGATGAGCTCGGCGCTGCCGCCGGGCGCGATCTCGCCCTCGTAGGTGGCCGCGATGGGAGCGCCGCCGCTGAAGCTGGCCATGACCTGCACGCTCGTAACGGCCACCTCCGAAGCGTTGTTGATCGTAACGCCAGGGGTAAGCGTGTACTCGCAGAGGCCGGCTGGCCCGACCGTCGCAGAGGCCAGGCCCAGGTCGGTGATGGCAAGCCCGTCGGGCAGGGCCACGGGGGCGCTGTACTGCGCCTGGAGCACGCTCTTGTCGCTGGTCTGCACGAAGGCCGCCACCGACAGCTCCCGAAGGTCGTACATGTACGACGGAATCTCCTCGTCGAACTCGATGGTGGCCGTCTGGCCCGGCTCCAGCGCGCCCAGCGTGGTGCCCTCGGCGCTCGGCAGCATCTTCCGCATCACGAAGTAGAAATCCGTCTCGTTGGTGGTGCCCGGAGGGGTGTCGAACAGGATCTCGTCCTCCAGGATGACCACTTGCAGCACGTGCCCTGCCGGGATGGCCTCCTCGGTCTCGTTCGTAACCTCGGCGCTGATCGTGACCCGGGCGCCGTCTTCCGAGTAGGCATGCGTCAGGTTGATGCTCACCGGCGACAGATTCCGAAGCCGGTTCTCGATGTCCGTGGCGCTGAACTCCGAGGGCGAGTCGTGCTTCGCGTTGCCATCCATGACCACGTCAGGCACGCCCGATACCCCGTAGTAGGCCACCCGGGTGTCAACGTCCGTCGGGTTCTGGAGGTACATCGGGTCGTAGCCGGGCCACCACACCTGGTACTTGATGGGTACGATGTTGTCCATGTTGTTGAACAGCAGTTGGTTGAAGGCCGGGTTGAGCGACGCGCACGGCGGGCAGGATGCCTGTGTGAACTCCTCGAGGAGGACGCGCCGGGGCACTTGCGCGAAACTGGCGTTGGCCAGCAGCAGCAGCGCCGCGGCGGAAAGTAGTGTTTTTCTCATTTCGGGATTTTTTTCTTGGTAAGACGAAAATTATATCCCCTCAAAAGTCGCAAACGTTTTCCAGAATGACAACCTCGTTTTTCATAAAAAATGGAAAAAAAGATTTTCGCGCTCAGAAACAGCCGCCGCGACCGTGCGGAAAACCCCATCGAACTCCCCAAGGAAATCCCCGCGCGCCTCTTCCAGAAGGCGAATCCCCGGCCCGCTCTGGTCGGGGAGACTGGTGTGGCGGGCCATCAGGTCCAGCGTCTGGGCGATGCCTTCCACCCGCGCGTAGGAGTGCAGCCGGTCGCTGGCCACCAGGTGCGGCACGCGATCCCGGAGCCGCTCGGGCAGAAGCCCATGGTTGTCGAGCAGCAGCCGGTGGGCCCGCAGGGTGAACGCGCGCAGGCTCGTCGCGCTGAAGCGCTCCCAGTGCGTGGCCAGCAGGTGGTCGTAGAAGATGTCCACCACGACCCCGGCGTGCCGGCCATAGATCGGGCGCAGCCGCTCGGCGCTCTGCCGGCAAAGCGGATGGGCGTCGGTCTGGGCGTCGATGAAGCGGTGCAGCAGCACGCCGCGGGCCACCCCGGCGGGCAGGAGCTCGTGCTGGCGGCCCTTCACGAAGTCGCCCATGAAGTTGCCCAGGGCCAGCTCGGGGTCGTCGCCCGAGAGCAGCAGGTGCGCGAGGAAGTTCATGCTGGTGTTGTGCTTGTCGTCTTGTGGGCCGTGTAAAAAAGGCGGCCGGTCCCGCGACGCGCGGGGCCGGCCGTCCGAGGGCTGCGGGGCCCGTGCGGATTCAATCCTGGAGCTCCTTCCAGACCAGCGCGCTGGCGCCGAGCACGGCCGCGTTGGCCCCATTGAAGGCCGAGGGCAGGAGCTTGATCTTGCCCCGGAAGATCTGGAGCATGTTCGCCTCCATGTGGCGCTGCGTCGGCTCGAAGAGGTACTCGCCCGCCTCGGCCAGGCCGCCGAACAGGAAGATGGCCTCCGGGCTCAGGTAGGCCGCGGCGTCCGAGAGGATGCGCCCCAGCAGCTCGCCCGTGTATTCGAACGACTCCAGGGCGATCTTGTCGCCTTGCTGGGCCGCCTCCGTCACCATCTTGGCCGTGAGCTGGTTGTAGCTCACGTCGCGCAGCGGGCTGTCCTCGATGTACTTGGCCAGCATCTTGAAGACCGTCCGCTTGATGCCCGTGGCCGAGACGTAGGTCTCCAGGCTGCCCTTGCGGCCCGTCGGGGCCAGGCGTCCGTAGGGGCGGACGGTCAGGTGGCCCATCTCGCCCGCGAAGCCGTCGTGCCCATAGACCAGCTCGCCGTTGACCACGATGCCGCTGCCCAGGCCCGTGCCCAGGGTGATCACGATGAAGTTCTTCATGCCCTTGGCCCCGCCATAGACCATCTCGCCGATGGCCGCCGCGTTCGCGTCGTTGGTCAGCACCACTGGCACGTTGAAGCGCGCCTTGAACATCCCCGCCAGGGGGACGATGCCCTTCCATTTCAGGTTGACGGCGTTCTCGATCGTGCCGTGGTAGTAGTTGCCATTGGGCGCGCCGATGCCGATGCCCAGGATCTTGAGCTTGCCTTCGAGCGATTCCACCAGTTTGCGGATCTCGTCCGAGACCGTCTCCACGAAGGACTCGGGTTTCACCTTGTCGTTGGTGGGCAATGAGGTCGAAGCCAGGGCTTCGCCCGCGCGGTTGACCAGGCCGATCTTCGTGTTGGTTCCGCCAATGTCGATGCCTACGGCGATTTCTGTCATGCTGGAGATTTTTCGGTTTGGGTTTCGTGTTGTTGTCGCGTGTGCGGAAGCCTGCGCTTCCGAAGCCTAAAAGTACGCAGGGCCGCCAAATTTTCCAAGAAAAAAAGCGTGGCGCGCCGAGGCTAGGCCCTGCTGAGCAAATTTTTGCCCCGCGACTGCCTCCGGCTGGCCCAGAGCAGGTAGCGCGCCAAGATGGCCGGGGCCTCCAGGCCGCTGTTTTCCATCCAGAAGCGGTGCAGGTTGCGCGGGGCCTGGTCGCGCCAGAAGCCGTCGGTGCCGAAGGTGGGGCAGATGCCCGCCGCGTCCATCCGCTCGAAGAAGGCCGCGCCCACGTCCTGGTCGTTGAACGGGAAGGCGAAGCTCTCCAGCCGCAGCCCCTGGGCCGCCAGCGCCCGCACGGGCTCCAGCGCCTGCCGGACCTGCTCGTCCAGCGCCAGCTCGCCCAGCCGCGGGTGGTCGATGCTGTGGCTGCCCAGCGCGAAGCCCTCGGCCTGCAAGGTCCGCAGCTCGCCCGTCTCCATGTAGGGCCGCCGCTCCCGCAGGAACTCGCCGAAGTCGTAGCCCACCGCCGCCGCCAGGGCGTCCAGCTCGTGCCGCTGGACGTACCACCGCGAGAGCAGCCAGCCCCGGGCATCGGGCATGGGCCCTTGGCCCGCGTCCCAGACCTGGGCCAGGGCCTCCGCCCAGCGCGGCCCCGGCCGGCTTTCCAGCTCTTCCACCAGCAGGCTGGCCTTGTTGCGGAAGAACAGGTCGCGGTTGTCCACGAAGGCCCCGTTGACGAAGAACACCGCCGGGATCCCCCGGCGCAGCAAGATGGGCCGCACCACTTCGAACATCTCGCGCAGCCCGTCGTCGAAGGTCAGCAGCATCGCCCGCCGGGGCAGCCGCCGCCCCTCGAGCAGGAGCGCCCGGACCTGCTCCAGGCCCACGAACTCGAAGCGCCGCCCGAAGTGGTCCAGGTCGCGCTCGAAGCCCGCCACGCCGCGGTACGCGTACAGGTGCCGGATGTGCGGCAAAGGCTCGTCGCTCACCACGTGGTAGAACGGCGAGCAGACCGGCAGGCCCAGCCCAGCGAACCAGGCGCCCAGCGGGAGCGCCCCGGCGGCCGCCTCCAGCGCGCGGCGTGTCCAGCTTTTCATGTGAAAGCGCAATCGGCGTCGCCGTCGGCGAACACCAGGTTCGAGAAGTCCACCCCGTCGAACAGCGTCGAGACCACGGCCCGCCGCGCCCGCGGGTCCTTGCGCAGGCAGGGGACGCCCAGCGCCTCGAAGGCCGCCAGCAGCCACGGGTGGTAGAGCGTCAGGGTCATGCCGCCCAGGGCTTCCACCTGGGCCAGCAGCGCCCGCGCCACCAGCGGGGCATCTTCGCGGCGGAAGGCCGCGTTGGCCAGCCCGAAGTTGCCGTCGCGGTTCTTGACCCAGAGCAGCCCCACCAGCCGCCCCTGGCTGAACAGGGCCAGGTTGTGCGTCGCGAAGTGCCGGGCCACCGACGAGAAGCGGTACTTGCCCTGCTCGGCCTCGGGCAGCGGCGCCGAGAGCACCCAGGGGTAGCGGCCCATCCAGTCCAGCACCTCCGGGCTCTTGGGGTTGAAGGCCGCCTGCTCGGCCACCACCGCGCGCAGCCAGTCGGCCCAAGGCCCGGGCAGTTGGTGGAAGTGCTGGAACTCGAGCCCGGCGGCCAGCTCCGTGGCCCGGCGGCGCAGCCTGCGCGCCTGCCGCCAGTTGACCGCCAAGGCCGCCGCCCGCTTGGCCGGGTTGGCGATGCCCTCGGGCGCGTAGCCCAGCACGTAGGTGGCGCCGGGCACGTCGGGCAGGCGCCGGACGCCGGGCATGTGCGCGTACAGCTCGATGGCCAGGTCCGAGATGTCCAGGGCCGCGTAGCGCTCGTCGCAGTACTCCATCGCCCCCAGGAAGAGGTAGGCGCCCAGCCCGGTCTTGCGGGCCTCGGGCTCCACCCAGCCCGTTGTGGCCCAGTGGATGGCCTCCTCGCGGCCGCGCCAGCGCACCCGGTCGGGCACCAGGCCGATGTAGCCCAGCAGCCTTTGGCCCTCGCGGGCCAGCAGCAGCAGCGTGTCGCCCTCCTCGGCCAACGGGTTCGTGGCCAGCGAGAGCGCGCGGTGGCGGGTGATGGGGTGCTCGGGGCCTTGCCAGAGGTGGCCATCGGCCAGGGCCTTGAGCAGGCCCTTCTTGTCGTAGGCGATGATTTCCAAGGCTTTAGCTTGTCGATGTTTTCTCCTGCACCGTCCGGCAGATGTCGCCCACGCTCCGGAAGGCCATCATCTCCTTGAGCTTGAACTTGATGCCATAGCGCTTCTCGATGCCCCCGATCAGGCGCATGTGGCTGAGCGAGTCCCATCCGTCGATGTCGGCGGCTGTGTCCTCGGCCCGCAGCCGGAGGTCCGGTTTTTCGAGGATTTCCTGAAACACCTGGTTGATTTCTTCCAAGACTTGGATTGGGTCCATTTCGCTAGGTTTTTGGGTTTTGGGCCGATGGGCGGAGCGTCCATCGCGCCCGGTTTTTGTTGTTGGGGGAGGATGCCTTGGCGGCGGCCTAAGGCCCCAGCAGGATTTGCCTGGCCTCCTCGGGCTCCAGCTCGTCCCAGTCGAGGCTCATGGTCTCGACCAGCTCGAAGACGGCGTCAGAGCAGGCCAGCAGCAGCCGTCCCTGCGTGTCGGGCACGAACGCGCCGATTGGCAAGGAAGCGTCCCTGGCCCCGACAAGGCGCGCGCGGTTGACCACCACGCTGCCCCGCGGCCCTTCGAGCACGGCCGGCACGAAGGGATTCTCGAACGGCAGCCAGTTCAGCGCCCGCGCCATCCGCTCGATCTGGGCGAATGGCCAGGCCAGGTCGATCTTCCCGCCATTTTCGGGCAGGTCTTTTCTCGAGAAATAGCTCCGCGGCCCGTCCTGCGGGCGCGCCTGGGCCGTCCCGTCGAGCAGCACGGGCAGGAGCTCGCCGAAGAGCGCGATGCCTTCGCGGATGCAGCGGACCATCAGGCTGGCGGCCGTCTCGTCGGGCTCGAGGTCGAAGAGGCGCTGGGCCAGGATGGGGCCTGTGTCGATGTCCTGGTCCATGAAGTGCCAGGTTACGCCATGCCGGGCCTCGCCCTTGAGGAGGGCCCAAGAGGGGATGTTGACGCCGCCGTAGCGGGGCAGTGGGCCGTTGTGGAAGTTGAGCACGCCCAGGGGCGCGAGCTGCAGCAGGGGCGCCCGCAGCAGGCGGAAGCTGTTGATGTTCAGGATGATGTCGGGCGAAGCCTCCCGCGCCTGGCCGAGGAAGGCTTCGGAGTTGACCTGCCGCCCGGGCCAGGCGTCGATGGCGTTCTTGCGGCAGAAGGCCGGCACGGCGCTGGCATCGACCTGGGGATCGTGGTTGAAGAACACGAGCTCGGCCTTGGGATGCCCCAGCAGCATCTTGGCGCAGTCCACGGCCATTTTGCCGTTGCCGATGATGCCTATCCTCATGGCCTTTCGAGGGTTTGGGCCAGGATCAGGCGCAGGGCCTTGCGGTCCACCTTCTCGCTGGGGTTGAGGGGGAATTTCTCGAGCCCGACGATCTTTTCGGGAACCATGTAGGGAGGCAGTTTTGCCTTGAGCCACTGGTGCAGCTCGTCCTTGCCCCAAGGCCCGGCCTCGACGGCCAGGGCCAGGAAGTCGATTCCTTCGGGAGTTTTGAAGGCCATTGCCACGCAGTTCGCCACGCCCGGGGCCTGCGCGGCGGCGTGCTCGATCTCGTGCAGCTCGACGCGGAAGCCTTGCACCTGCACCTGGTTGTCGAGCCGCCCTCCGCAGAGGATGTCGCCGTCGGGCCCGACGAAGGCCAGGTCGCCGGTGCGGTAGAAGCGGGTGGGCCTGCCGCGGTGCTCGCGCCAGAAGAAGGCGGCGGCGTCGCGCTCGGGCAGGCCGAGGTAGCCGGGGGTGAGCTGCGGCCCGGCTACGCAGAGCTCGCCCTTCTGGCCCTCGGGCAGGGCGTTGCCGTCGGCGTCGGCCACCAGGGCCTGCACCTGCGACATGGGCTTGCCGATGGAGGCCATGCCGTTGTAGGTCTTGCCGGAGCGCTCGTCGTCGGGCAGGCAGAAGTGGGCCAGGCACCAGATGGTGGCCTCGGTGGGGCCGTAGAGGTTGAGGATGGGGGCCTGGGGAGCGCAGGGCCGCCACTGCTCGAGGAGCTGGTGGGTGGAGGCCTCGGCCGTTACCACGCAGAGGCGCAGGCCGGGCAGGCGGATGTCGTCGAAATAGGGCCGCAGGTGGGCCAGCAGCGAAGGCACGAGGGTCGCGATGGTAACGCCCTCCTCCTCGAGCAGCCGATAGACCTCCATGAACTTGACCCCGCCCGAGGGCACGGTCAGCACCCGGGCGCCCAGGCTCAGGGGCAGGAGCGCGGTGGCCACCGACACGTCGAAGGTCAGCTCGAACATCTGCAGCCAGTGGTCGTCGGGGCGGAAGGGGAAGTCGATGTCGAAGAACGACACGAAGAAGGCCTGGAGGTTGTCGCGGGTGATGGGCACTCCCTTGGGCTTGCCTGTACTGCCCGAGGTGAAGAGCAGGTAGGCGCCCGCGCCGTGGGGGTTCTCGTCGAGGCCGGGCAGTGCGTCGTGGCGCAGGCCGCGGGTCTCGAGGCTGGCGATGCCGGGCAGGCGCTGTGCCGCCGGGTCGTGGCCGCTCAGCAGCAGCAGGTCGATGCCCGCCTGCCGCGCGATGTCGAGGTTGCGCTCCTGCGGGTGGGCCGGATGCAGCATCACGAAGCCCCTTCCGCTGAACAGCACGGCCAGTTGGCTGGCGTAGGTCTCGAGCTGGTTCTCGGCCAGGATGCCCACCCAGGGGCCCGGCCCGGCCTGTGAGAGGCTCCGCCAGATTCCCCCCACGGCCTTGGCCAGCTCGGCGTAGCTGTGGCGCCTTCCGGCGATGAGGAAAGCCTCCCGCTCGGCGTTTTGCCCGAGGCTTTCGTGCAACTGGCGGAGGAAGGGATGGGGTGCGATGGAATCCATGGGTCTAGGCGCTTTTTCGGGGTCAGGGTAAGGGGGGAGGTAGGGCGAGGGGCTAACGTAGCGTTTTTTCGAGTTCGAGCAGCACGTCCTGGGCTGAGATGCCCGACATGCAGCGCACCTGGTAGGGGCAGTTGATGAAGTACTTGGCCACGCTGACGCCCCCGGCCCCGAACTGGCAGGGGCTGCAAGGCAGGCCGAGCGCGATGGGGCGGAGCCGCGGGTTGCGCGGCCTGTTCTTGTGCAGCGAGCTGGGCCCGAACAGCACCAGACCGCGGGCTCCGGCGGCCCCGGCCAGGTGGGCCAGCCCGCCGTCGTTGCCCACGAAGCCGCGGCAGCGCCGGGCCAGGGCCACGAGTTCGGGCCAACTGAAGAGGTCGTAGTAGGCGTTGGGCTTCTGGGGCAGTCCGGGGAAGTGCGCGTGCGGCCGCGTCAGGCCCAGGCCCTTGGCCAGGCGCCAGAAGCGCTGGCGGTTGAGCAGGGGCTGGGGCGCGAGCCGGGCCACCAGCGGGCCGTAGGCGTGCGAGTGCCGGAAGTCGTAGTCGCTCCGCCCGCCCACGAAGAAGACCTTCTCGGGCCCCACCGCGCGCTCCAGCTCGGCGAAGTGCGGCCAGCGCTTGACGGCGTTCTCGGCGGTGCTGCCGGCGTAGAGCATGAGCTTGCCCTCGGGGGCCAGGGCCCGCGCCCGGTCCGAGTAGTCCTCGCGCAGGCCTTCGAGCACGTCCCGCGGCTCGGGCCCGGGGAAGAGCGCTTGGGCCAGGTGCAGCGAGAGGTCGGTCTCGCTGAGCTGCCGGGTGCTCAAGGCGTCGGGCTGGACGTAGAAGTAGCGCTCGAAGCGCAGGCTGGCGGGCAGGGGAGCGGTGTGCGTGAACGAGTGGACCAGGTCGCGGCAGTGGACGCCCTCGAGGCCCGGCAGGACGCGCTCGGGGCCATAGCAGCTCCGCAGGTAGTCCTGGAAGGAGCGGCTGATCTCGCCCAGGAACAGGGCGGCCTCGGCCCCGGCGCGGCGGCAGTGCTCGAAGGCGTAGAGGGCCTCCAGCGCGTTGCCGATGCCCGAATCGACGATGAACAGCACGTCCCAGGTCTTTTCCATGCCCGCGAAATTGGCGAAAAAACGGCGAAAGCCCAAGCCGGCGCGCCGCTCATGCCATTTGCGTCCATGGGTGAAATGTCCCAAGCGCCAGCGTCCGACAAAATCGGGCTGCTTTGCCTATCCCGAAGGGATTGAACATGGATAGCCCCGGATGAAATCCGGGGAGCGGAGAACTACCCCGAACCAGAACCCCGCAGGGGTTCAATGCGAAAACCAAGACGCTTCAAGGCAGTCCATCACGTTGGATGTCAACTTGGTATCAGCGGCCGGCCAGCGCGGCCAGCGAGTCGGCCAGGGCCTGCGAGGCCTTGAGGCTTCCGGCCGGGGTGAGGTGGACGGGGTCGTAGAAGTACTCCGACGAGTCGGCCCAGGGCGCGCCCGTCAGGTCCACCAGGTCGAAGCCGTTCTGGGCGCAGAGCGCGCGGACGGTCTCCAGGGCCTCCCCGCGGTTGGTGAAGCTGCGCCAGTAGAGCCCGAAGTAGGGCAGGAGCACCACCGAGACGCGCTCGGCGCCCAGGGCGCGGGCCTCGTCGCGGACGCGGGCGAAGTGCCGGGCGGCGTCCGCGGTGTCCACCCGCGTGGTCTGCGGCGGGGGCATGGCGGCCATTGGCTTGGCCCAGTGCCGGTCGTTGGGGGCGAAGCCATCCGGCCCATAGCTGGGCTCGGGCGTCTGCGCCAGCTCGAAAATGGCGTCTTTGTAGTCGAAGAAGCCCAGGGGTCGCCAGCGCCTCATCCATTCGAACTGGCTGGTCTCGCGCAACAGGGCCGAGCGGTGGTCGATGCCGTCCAAGAGCAGGAAAGGGCCTCCCATCAGGTCTCCGAAGTCAAGGGCCAGGGCATCGACCGAGACCACGACCCAGCGGGGCGCCCGGTTGGCCAGGCCGTAGTCGTGCAGGAATCGGCCGTAGTTCTGCAAGGGCATCCCCAGGAAGGCGATGTTGTGGAAGCGCGTGCCCAGCCTTCGCGAGAGCACCCTGGGGTCGATGCCCCGCAAGGCCCGCGAGCTGCCCAGCACCACGCCCTCGGCGCCCGAGTCCTCGCGGTAGAAGGCCGTCCAGCGCTCGACGTGGGCGTCGCCCGAGTGGGCGAGCACCCAGGGCACGGCCCAGCCGAAGACCAGTTGGAACAGCAGCGCGGCCACGGCGGCCGCCAGCGCGAGTTGTAGTAGGAATCGTTTCATGGCTAGAAATCGAAATAGATGAACTTCTCGGCGCCGAAGTTGCCCAGGGTGATGACCAGCAGATAGACCCCGAGGTAGAAGGCCCAGCGCGCCCAGCGGGCCTTCGCGGCGAGCCAGTCGCTCACCAAGTGGTCCTTGCTGGCCCATTCCACCCCCACGAGCAGGGGCAGGTACACCAGCGCGGCCTTGAAATCGAAAGGCGAGAAGCGGGCCGAGGCAATGGCCCAGTGGTCGAAGGAGAAGTGGCCCAGGCGGGCGAGCACCTCGAAGGCCTGCGCGAGGCTCTCGGCCCGGAAGAAGACCCAGGCCAGCGAGACCGCCGCGAAGGTCATGGCCCAGGCCAGGACGGCACGCGGCCAGCCTCCGGCCCCGGCCGGCACCCGGGCCCTCCAGGCCCGCTCGGCGACCAGGTAGCCGCCGTGCAGCGCCCCCCAGACCAAGAAGGTCCAGTTGGCCCCGTGCCAAAGCCCGGAGACCAGGAAGACCACCAGCAGGTTCAGGTTGGTGCGGGCCTGGCCCAGGCGGCTGCCCCCCAGCGGGATGTAGAGGTAGTCGCGGAACCAGGTCGAGAGCGAGATGTGCCATCGCCGCCAGAACTCGGCGATGCCCAGCGAGAGGTAGGGCTGCATGAAGTTGACCATCAGCCGGAAGCCCAGCAGCGCGGCCAGGCCAATGGCCATGTCGGAGTATCCGGAGAAGTCGCAGTAGATCTGCAGGCCGAAGAACACCGCGGCGTAGGCCACGTCCAGGCCGTCGAACAGCTCCGGCCGGGCGAAGACCTCGTCCACGTACAGCGCCAGGTTGTCGGCCACCACCAGCTTCTTGAACATGCCCCACAGGATGAGCACCACCCCGTCGCGCGCGGCCACCAGGTCGAAGCTCCGGGGCACGAGGAACTGCGGCAGCAGGCGGCTGGCCCTTTCGATGGGCCCGGCCACCAGTTGGGGGAAGAAGCTCACGTAGGCGAAGAAGGCCAGCGCGTCGCGGGTGGGCTCCATCTGCCGCTTGTACACGTCGATGGTGTAGCTCATCGTCTGGAACGTGTAGAAGCTGATGCCCACGGGCAGGATGATGTCCATCCGCTCGAAGCTGAGGGGCGCTCCCAGGAACGAGAAGGCCCCCACCAGGCTCTCCGCGAAGAAGTTGTAGTACTTGAAGAAGCCGAGCATCCCCAGGTTGAAGCCCAGGCTCAGGCCCAGCAGCAACTTGCGGCGGCGGCCTTCCGAAGTGGCGATGCCGAGGCTCGCCCAGTAGTCCACCGCCGAGCTGGCGGCGAGCAGCCCCAGGAAGCGCCAGTCCCACCAGCCGTAGAAGAAGTAGCTCGACACCAGCACGACCCAGTTCGAGGCCCGCGTGCCGCGCCGGGCCGCCAGCCAGTAGGCCGCGAAGACCACCGGCAGGAACAACGCGAATTCCAAGGAGTTGAACAGCATGTTTGCGCAGGGATGAGGGCCGCCTTCACGCGGCCGATTTGAGGCCACGAACTTACGAAAACGCACCGTAAATGCAAGATGCCGGGTTGTTGGACGCGACTTTCAGGCCCCAGGCAGCGTTCGCCGGGTCCTGGCCGATCTGCTTTTTGTGTTTTTCTTAAAAAAATGGAAAAAAATTAGGGATAATGGAAAAAAATATGCCAACAATCAACTTTATTGGCACAATTTTGACCCTTCAACCTCAACTAACTTAGCACTACTCACACATGAAAAAGACATTGGGAAGAACGATCGCCCTGGCCGGGGCGATGGTGGGAGCGACTATGGCCGCGCAGGGCCAGCAGGAAGACATCTATAACCTCAGCTTGTCGGAGCTGATGCAAGTGGAGGTGCTTTCGGTCTCGAAGAAGGCCGAGAACGTGATGGAAGCCCCGCAGATGGTCATCGTCATTGACGCCGAGGAAATCCGGCGGCGCGGCTACACCGACCTGGAGCAACTGCTGCACGACCTGCCGGGCTTCGACATCTCGCGGGGCAACGGCACCGAGTACTCGCAGATCTACCAGCGGGGCTACCGCTCCAACAACACCGAGCGGACGCTGCTGCTGATCGACGGCGTGGAGGAGAACGACCTCTGGAGCAACAGCGCCTGGATTTCGCGGCAGTATCCGCTGAGCAACGTCAAGCGCGTCGAGGTCATCTACGGGCCGGCCTCCACGGTCTATGGCGCCAACGCCTTCCTCGGGGTCATCAACGTCGTTACCAAGAACGCCGAGGACCTCGCGGGCCCCGGCGGCGGCCTCGGCGTCTCGGCCCAGGCGGGCTATGGCAGTTGGAACACCCGCTACGCCGACCTGGCGGCCACCGCGGCCCTGCCCGAGGTCAAGCTCACCGTTACCGGGCGCGTGTTCCGGTCCGACGAGATGGACCTCTCGGGCTACGACGACTGGGACTACGACCTGGGCGACCTGGGCCTGGACCACTACATGGCCGAGCTGGGCACCACCGACCCGGCCGTGGCCCGCGCCGCCATGCGCCTGGACAGCGCCGCCTACCTGGGCGACCCCGTCCTCGGCGGCAAGGCCCCGTCCTACAGCAACCAGACCGACGACATGGCCCTGAACGCCAAGCTCGAGTTCGAGAACTTCACCATCGGGGCGCAGTGGTTCCGCCGCGACGAGGGCTACGGAGCCTGGTACCGCGACGACTACGAGCTCGGCCCCGCGCACGGCGGCCGCTGGGTGGCCCAGAACAGCTTCCTCTACACCCGCTACGAGAAGGACCTGGGCGAAAAGCTCAGCTTCATGAACTTCACCCGCTTCATGGTCCACCAGTTGCCGCCCGAGTGCGAGGAGTTCTACTACGTGGGCTACCTCAACGGCGGAATGGGCGCCCAGGGCAACCTGCTCGACGAGCAGGGCCAGCTCCTGCCCGCCGACCAGCAGGCCCAGCCCTACTGGTGGCATGGCTACTACAACACCTTCTCGCAGCAGCTCCGCACCGAGAACCGAGTCGTCTATTCGCCCAGCGAGCGGCTCAGCCTCATCGCGGGATCCGAAATCCGCCGCAGCCACATCCAGGGCCTCTACCTGGTCAGCGAGCAGCCTTTCCCCGACGAGGTGGCCTACGCCCCTGCCGTGCCCGGCGGCAACCACTTCTCCAGCCTGGACATCGGCCTGTTCTCGCAGGCCAGCCTCCTGCTGGGACAGGACCTCAAGCTGGTGCTCGGCGGCCGCTTCGACCGCAACCGCATCCGCAGCAACGGCGGCTACGGGGCCGTCTTCAACCCCAAGGCCGCCCTGGTGGCCACGCCCGGGCGCTTCATCCTCAAGCTCATCTACTCCGAGGCCTTCATGGACGCCAGCTACTGGACCAAGTACGGCATCACCCCCCGGCGCCAGCTCAGCAACCCCACCCTGCAGCCCGAGAAAGCCCGCAACCTCGAGCTCAACGCCAACTGGAGCCCCAGCGAGTCGCTCTACCTCGACCTGGCCGCCTACCGGGCCCGCTACGACGGCGCCGTGGGCGAGGTGCCCGCCACTTTCACCGACGAGCAGGGCAACCTGGTCGAGACCTTCCAGAACCAGCCCGTGGGCGAGTTCACCATCCTGGGCACCCACGCCCAGCTCAACTGGCAGGTCGGCAAGCTCACCTTCTACGCCAACCACAGCTTCACGCTGCCCGAGGCCTACGAGGGCGGCCAGACCCTGCGCGTGGGCGACATCGCCAGCCACCGCGCCAACCTGGGCGCCAACTTCATCCCCATGTCCCGGCTCAACCTCAACCTGCGGGCCAACTGGGTGGGCGAGCGCCTGACCGGGCAGGGAACCACCGTGCCCTCCAACCCGGCTTCCCGTGCCGAGGCCTACTTCCTGCTCCACGGCTCGGTCTCCTACCAGCTCGCCAAGGGCCTGCGCCTGCAGCTCAACGCCAGCAACCTGCTCGACACCGAGCACTTCCACCCCGGCGTGCGCTCGGCCGATGGCGACTACTACGCCTCGCTGATGCCCCAGAACCGATTCAACATGATGTTCCGCGTGCTGGCGGATTTCTGACCTTGGGCCTAGGCATTGCCGCTGTTCTTTGGACATGGCCGGCGCTCCCCCTGGCGGGAGCGCCGGCCATGTCCATATCCTAACAAAGAGCGTGGTCTAATTAAAAAGTGAGCGCAGTCCAAAAAGGTCATTTCTAAAATTCGGGTTCTTTATAAGAGTGAGTGCGGTCTAATAAGGCGTCACATTTTCAAGCCCCTATAAAGAACCGACAAGTACGATATTTGAAAATTTGTCTGCTTTTTTATTTT
>JAIFMG010000002.1 GCA_020048645.1 Bacteroidota bacterium
AGGACAAGAATATTTTTCGTGTTTTTCGTGCATTTCGTGGAAAAAATCTTTTCGTATTGATAATGCAAACTGAATCTAGCCTTTTACTTAGTGAAACAAAAAACAAGTTTACAACACGACATGTGCGACAGTGTTAAAATTTGGCTTCCCTCTGGCGCAACACAAGCCAAATTTTAAAACTACGCGTATAACTGTTCGTTGTAGCCAGCCGCGCGGGGGGACGCGCAAACCCGAAGGGGTGGCATCGTCTTGCCCTCCCTCCCGATAAGGAAAAACCGCGACAAGGGGAGAACCAAAGCCCAAAGCGATAAATTCGCGGAGGAGCCCGGCGAAAAGAACCGGCAGGCCGAGAACCCGAAAAATGAAAAGCCCCATGACGTCCCCCACCCACGCCCCCGAACCACCGCGCCCGCTGAACCGCTGGCTGCTGGCCGCCGCCGCCTACAACCTGCTCTGGGGCGCCTCCGTCGTCCTATTCCCCGACTTCTGGTTCCGGCTGGCAGGCCTGCCGCTGCCGCTCTACCCCATGATCTGGCAGGCCCTGGGCATGGTGGTCGGCGTCTATGGCATCGGCTACGCCATCGCCGCGGCCGACCCCGACCGGCACTGGCCCATCGTGCTGGTGGGTTTCCTGGGCAAGCTCTTCGGGCCCGTCGGCTTCGCGTGGCACTGGTGGATGGGCAACCTGCCCGGCAAGGCCATCTGGATGAACGTGGGCAACGACCTCATCTGGCTGGTCCCCTTCGCGCTGCTGCTGCGCGGGGCCTATGTCCGAAACGGCCTGCGGCCATGAGCCGCCGTGGGTGGATTTGGGCCGCGCTGTTGGCCGTGCTGGCCGCCCTCGCGGCGCCCGAGGCCCGCGGGCAGGCGCTGCTCTGGGAGGCGACCGGGCCAGGAGCCGACAAGCCCTCCTTCCTGTTCGGGACCATGCACCTGCCCGACCCGCGCCTGCTCGAGCTCGAGCCCAGCCTCGACCAGGCCCTGGGCCGCACGAAGGCCTTCGTCATGGAGATGGACATCGAGGCGGCCCGCCCGGCGGAGGTCTTCGCCGCCACGCGCATGGGCCAGGGCCTCTCGGAGCTGCTCTCGCCCGACGACTGGGCCGCGCTCGACGACAGCCTGCGCGCCTGGATGGGCATCGGCGCCGGGCCTTTCGAGAACTTCAAGCCCTTCTTCGTGGCCGCGCAAGTCGCCACCCGCGGCATGGCGCCGGGCGGCGAGCCGCTCGACCTGCACCTGCGCCGGAAGGCCGAGGAGCGGGAGCTGCCCATCCTGGCCTTCGAGACCTTCGCCGAGCAAATGGCGCTTGTCGATTCGATGGGATTGCAGACCCAGGCCACCCTGCTCATGCAGGCCGTCCGCGACACCAGTTGGAGCCTCGAGCTGGAGCGCATGGTGGGGCTTTACCTGGCCGAGGACCTCGAGGCCCTGGCCGCCCTCGAGGCCGACTCGCTGGCGCCGAAGGATTTCCAGCGCCTGTTCGTGGACGAGCGCAACCGGCGCATGGCTCAGCGCTTCGCCGAAATGGCCGCCGAGCGGCCAGTGTTCGCCGCCGTGGGGGCCGGGCACCTGGGCGGGGACGAGGGCATCCTCGCGCTGCTGCGCAAGGCGGGCTGGCGCCTGGTGCCCATCAGCGTCTATCCCTGAAAACGATGGACGCGGGGCGGCTCAGTCGTCGAGCAGGCCGGCGCCCTCGCGGATGATCTCCATCTCCTCGCCGGTGCAATCGACCACCGTGGAGGCGACGTTGTTGCCGAAGCCGCCATCGACCACCAGGTCCACCTTGTCCTGGTAGGCCTCGTAGATCAGCTCCGGGTCGGTCAGGTACTCGGCGATGCCGTCCAGGGCCTTGATGGAGGTCGAAAGGATGGGATTGCCCAGCTCGCGCACGATCTCGCGCACGATGGGGTTGTTGGGCACGCGGATGCCGATGGTCTTCTTGCGGCTCTTGAAGATGTTGGGCACGCTTGCCGAGGCGGGCAGGATGAAGGTGAACGGCCCGGGCAGATGCTTTTTCATGACCTTGAAAACGGGCTTGCTGATCTGCCGGGCGTACTCGGCCAAGTTGCTCAGGTCGTGGCAGATGAAGGAGAAGTTGGCCTTTTGCAAGGAGATTCCCTTGAGCCTTGCCAGCCGCTCGACGGCCTTGTGGTTGTAGATGTCGCAGCCCATCCCATAGACGGTATCGGTGGGATAGATGATGACGCCGCCTTCCCGCAGGATTTCCACCACGCGGCGGACTTCCTTGGGGTTGGGGTTTTCGGGGTATATCTTGACAAGCATTTTGGTTTCTGTTGATGGGCCCGCGAAAATAGTGTTTTTCAGGCAAAAGGACTTGTGGCCCATGCCCTTCCGCTCCAATCTTCGGGAAATCGGGCGGCATGGGCGGGCCCCGGCGCGTACAGCCGCCGGGCCTGCGGCTCAGAGCAGCTCCGAGAGAAAATCGAGGACCTCCTGGGTGAAGACCTCGGGATCCTCGGCGTGTAGCCAGTGCCCCAGCCCCGGCAGGGTGCGCACTTCGGCGTAGGGGAAGATGGTGGCAATGGCAGGGAGGTGCTCGTCCAGGACGTAGTCGGAGGCGCCCCCGCGCAGGAAGAGCACCGAGAATCCGGTGATGCCCCGCCCCCGCTCGAAGTTCGACTGGTCCATGCCGTCGAGGATGTTCTCCAGGTTTTGCCGCAAGGCCGCGATGTTGAGCAGCCAGCCGAAGCGGCCTTCGTCGTCGCGGCCGACGCTCTTCTGGAGGAACTGCCGGATCTGCCGCGAAGGGATGCCCCGGGCCAGTTGCTCATCGACCTCGGCCCGGCTGCGCACCTGGCTGAAATCGACGGCCAGCATGGTGTCCATGATGTGGCCGTGCGGGTTGCTGCGGGTTCCCAGCGCGTGGACTTCGACGTAGGAAATCGGGGCGATGTCGGCCACCAGCAGGTGCGAGACGCGCTCGGGGAAGCGGGCCGCGAAGAACATGGCGGTCTTGCCTCCCATCGAGTGGCCCAGCAGCACCACTTTCTGGAGCCGGTGCTCGTCCAGGAACTCCAGCAGGTCGTCGGTCATGGCCTGGTAGTCGTGCCGGGGCGCGTGGGGCGACTTGCCGTGGTTGCGCTGGTCGATGAGCCACAGCTCGAAATGCTCGGCCAAGCGTCGCCCGACGGTCAGCCAGTTGTCGGACGAGCCGTAGAGGCCGTGGACGATGACCATGGGCACTCCCTGGCCCATCTTCTGGTAATGCAGTCGCATGGTGGGCGGGTTGTTGGGCGGTGTGGAAACGCGCGGGAGGCCAGGCGTCAGTGCCCGAGCTCGCGGCGGTACATCTGTATGGTGTTTTCGAGGCCGAAGTACAGGGCGTCGCAAATCAGGGCGTGGCCGATGGAGACCTCGGCCAGGTGGGGCACCTGCTGCCGAAAGAAGGCCAGGTTCGCGAGGTTGAGGTCGTGCCCGGCGTTGACGCGCAGCCCCAGCTCGTGGGCCAGGCGGGCGGCTTCGCGGTAGGGCGCCACGGCCTGCTCCTTGTCTTGCGCGAAGGCCTTGGCATAAGGTCCCGTGAAAAGCTCGACGCGGTCGGCGCCGGTGGCGGCGGCGGCGCGGATGTTCTCCAGGCCGGTCTCCACGAAGAGCGAGACCCGGATGCCGCCCTGGTGGAACTGGCGGACCAGCTCGGCCAGCCGCTGGCCATGGACGACGGCGTCCCAGCCGGCGTTGGAGGTCAGCGCGTCGGGGGCGTCGGGCACCAGGGTAACCTGCTCGGGGCGGGTTTCGAGCACCAGCTCCACGAACGAGCGGCTGGGGTAGCCCTCGACGTTCAGCTCGGTGCGCAGGTGCTGGCGCAGGGCGCGGACGTCGGCGTAGCGGACGTGGCGCTCGTCGGGCCGCGGGTGGACGGTGATGCCTTGCGCCCCGAAGTCCTCGCAGTCGAGGGAGACGGCCAGCAGGTCCGGGAGGTTCTCGCCCCGGGCGTTGCGCAGGGTGGCCACCTTGTTGACGTTCACGCTCAGGCGCGTGGGTGCGGAGGAATCGTTCTGGGCTTGCATATCTCAAAAAAACTTACTTTTGCGTTCGGCCGCGAAAGTAGCAGTATTTCCCGAAAAGTCCCCTCGAACCTCCCGCCCCATGCTCGCAAAACAAATCCTGTCCGAAGCCATCCCCGCCCTGCACCTGAACGACACCGCCCAGAAGGCCCTGATCTGGATGGACATCTTCCGCGTCTCGCACCTGCCCGTCGTCGAGGAAGGGAAACTGCTCGGCCTGGTCTCCGACGGCATGATCTTCGACGCCAACCTCTCGGAGGAGACGCTCGACAGCACGGCCTTGCGGCTGCTCGGGCACAGCCTTCAGGAAGACCAGCACATCTTCGAGGTGCTGGACCTTTTCGCCCAGGAGAAGATCACCCTGGCCCCGGTGCTCAACCGCGAAAAGCGCTACGTCGGCAACATCAGCATCAACGACCTGGTCCACCAGTTCTCGAAGATCGCCGGCGCCCGCAGCCCCGGAGGCATCATCGAGCTCGAGATGCACCACAACGACTACGCGCTCAGCCAGATAGCCCGCATCGTCGAAGAGCAGAGCGGCAAAATCCTCAGCCTTTACAGCGCCCTTCTGCCGGGTTCGCTGCGGCTTTCCATCACCCTGAAGATCAGCCTCCAAGACCTCAGCGGCATCATCCGCGCCCTCGAGCGGCACGGCTACGAAATCAAGGCCACCTACACCGAGAACGCCAAGATCGACGAGCTGCTCAACAACCGCTACGAGGAGTTCATGAACTTCCTGAACACCTAGGAGCCCTAGCGCGCCCGAAGCGGCTTGTAGGCGGGCAGGCCAAGCAGCTCGTCGAGGCCCACCAGCTCGTAGCCGCTCCGCTTGAGCGCCCGTATCATCTCGGGCAGGGCCTCCACCGTGCTGGCCTTGCAGTGCATCAGCACCACGTCGCCCGGCCGGGCCTGGCGGCCGATTTCGAGCACCCGCGGGCCGGCCTGGTTCCAGTCGAAGGTGTCCACCGACCAGCAGACCGTCTTGGCGCCCGTCTGCCCGATGGCGTCCAGCGTCGCCTGGTCGAGGGCGCCGTAGGGCGGGCGGAACAGGGCGGGGCGCAGGCCGATTAGCCGCTCGACCACGCGCTCCGCCCGCTCGACCTGGTCGCGCACCTGCCAGGGCGCCAGCTCCGTGAGCCGCGGGTGGTCGTAGCTGTGGTTGAGCACCAAGTGGCCCTCGCGGTGCATCCGGCGCACCAGGTCAGGGTGGCGCTCGGCGTTGGCCCCCAGGATGAAGAAGCTGCCCGCGGCGCCCTCGCGGGCCAGGATGTCCAGGATCTGGGCCGTGTAGGTCGCGTCCGGCCCGTCGTCGAAGGTCAGCGCCACCTGCCGCCGCGCCCCCGAAGCCCGGAAAAACAGCGCGTCCGGATTCTCCATCGACAGGCCCCAGACCGAGGTGGCCCAGCGCTGGTGCGCCACCCGCTGCTCGGGGCTGAAATTGTTCGAGATGCCCAGCACCAGCGTCAGCGCGCGCATGGCCTCCAACTGCTGGTCCATCGCCTCCGCGCGCGCGGCCTGCTCCTGCCGTAGGCTCTCCTGGCGGCGCCGCTCCTGGGCCTCGGCCAGCTCGCGCCGCCGCCGCGCGAGCTCCTCGGTGGCCGAGGCGTGGTAGCGCGAAAGCACGCAGCTCGACACGAAGCGCTCCAAGGCCGTCGAGTCGCGGCTGGCCAGCACCCGCTCGTACAGCTCGGCCTCGGCGATGTTCTTGCGCAGGTTGACCCGCTCGGCGTCGAGCTGCTCCGAAAGGCGCCGCTCCTCGCGCTCATCCAGCAGGAAGAAGTAGGTGTGGGCCGTCTGCGCGTGCTCGTAGGCCGCGAAGGGGTCGCGCCCAGCGTACCAGACCGAGCCATGCACCAGCGACATTCCGTAGTTGGCCGCCACGTCCAGCGGATCGGCCGCCAGCAGGCCCTGGAACAGGATGGCGGCCTCCTCCACCCGGTCCTCCTCCAGCAGGCGGAAGCCCGTGGCCGCGTTCTGGGCCAAGGCCCGGCCCGGCATGGCCATCAGCAAAAACAAATTGAAAAGCAGGAAATAAAATCGAAAAATCGTCGTGTTCTTCATGGGCTGGCGGGTTGAGGGGAGGCAAATGGCGGTTCAGGCAGGCGATTTTTGATATTTTCGCATCGCTAAGACAACGGAAAATCTAGTCCAAAACATCCCAATCGGCGCGACATGGAAAAAAAACAGGTATTCCGGATTCCCTCCCTTCTGCTGCTGGCGCTGGTCTTGATCCTCACCCAGTCCTGCGGCAAAACCGCGCCCGACGCCCCCACGCGGGCCACGGGCGAAAGCCCCTCGCCCCTGCCCTACGCCATTGCCCTGCACGGCGGCGCGGGCAACATCACACCCGAAAACTTGGCGCCCGAAAAGGCCCAGGCCATCCGCCATGAGCTCGAGCTGGCCCTCCGCCTGGGCGACTCGATGCTGGCCTCGGGCGCCCGCGGCCTCGACGTGGTCGAGCAGGTCATCCGGCGGCTCGAGGACTCGCCCCTGTTCAACGCCGGGCGCGGCTCCGTCTTCGCGCACGACGGCCGCCAGTCGATGGACGCCGCCATCATGGAAGGCCGCGACCTGGGCGCCGGGGCCGTGGCCGGAGTTACCGACATCCGCAACCCGATCAGCGCCGCCCGCGCCGTGCTGCACAACTCGCCCCACGTGCTGCTGGTCGGCCCGGGCGCCTCCGAGTTCGCCCGGCTCATGGAGCTCGAGCTGGCCCCGCCCGAGTACTTCTTCGACAGCGCCCGCTGGGACGACCTCCAGCGCCTGCGCCAAGACCCCAAGATGGGGACCGTCGGCTGCGTGGTGCTCGACCAGTTCGGCAACCTCGCCGCAGGCACCTCCACCGGCGGCATGACCGACAAGCGCTTCGGCCGCGTGGGCGACTCGCCCATCATCGGCGCCGGCACCTACGCCAACAACGCCTCCTGCGCCATTTCCTGCACCGGCCACGGCGAGTACTTCATCCGCCTGGCCCTGGCCAAGGAAGTCAGCGCCCTGATGCTGCACGCCGGCCTTTCCCTCGACTCGGCCTGCCAGGTGGCCATCCACCAGCAGCTCAGCCCGCTGGGCGGACAAGGCGGCCTGATCGCCGTGGACAAGTCCGGCCAGCTCTGCTGGAGCTTCAACACCCCCGGAATGTTCCGCGCCCGCGCCAACGCCGAAGGCCTTTTCGAGGTCCAGCTCTTCGCGCCCTGAGGCCCCCGCGGCAAAAATCGCCCCGGCCTTTGCGTTCGTGGGTTCTTTAGAAGAGCGGAAGGCCAGCGCAAAACGGATGGACTCGGGTAAAAGCAAGTTTTCCGGTCAAGACGCGCCTACCGTTCCTCAACAGCGCGAACGCATTTGCCGAACGCCTGCGACATGCCGCAGGAGCCAATCGTCCGGCAGACCAGGTGAACGCGCAACGCCTTGACCGCTTGCGCGTTGAAGACCTCCAGCAGCATCGCAAATCCGCCCAAGGCCCCTCCCCCGAGGCCTTCGCCCGCCGCATCATGCCGCCTTCCGTGGGCTCACCAGCGCGCTCGTAGCATACCGCCCACAAGTTCGAGAGAAAATTGCCAAGGGGCTTGCTTTTTCAAAGTACAGTATGTATCTTTGGGCATGGTCGATTCCCAACCCCCGATGATCAAGCTACCCTTCAAAACCGCGGATGTCCAGGGCCAAAGCCGGAAGCCAAACTTCAAAAACCCGTCGATTCGAATTTTGACGGATTGGCGCGGCTTCTGGAACTGTGCATAAAATTCGTACTTGCACAGTGGTGCTTTTGGGTAGGAATTGGGGATGGTGGAAGTAGAAGTAATGACGTTATGTTCTATTAAAAAGGAGAATTGACAATAAATTGATAAATTTAAAATAATGGAGAAAAAAAGAACTACACCAACGCCAGCGATGAAAAAGAAATTGCAGGCTGAAATAGATAGTAAATGTCCATTTTGCGATAATTTAGATGTTGAAATATTTGAATTTCATCATATTGACGGTGATAGAAGCAATACTATTGCGCCTAATTTGATAATGATATGTCCGAATTGTCATTCCAAAATTGATAAGGCAATAATAACTACTGAACAAGTTAAAAATAAAAAATATGATTTACTCTACAATAAGTAAGCGATTGGATTTAATTTATAATATTATCTTTGCGGCACTATGGGACGAGTGAACACACCAACATTGGATGACGCCCAAAA
>JAIFMG010000239.1 GCA_020048645.1 Bacteroidota bacterium
AAAAAAATTTCGTTTTCTTCGTGTTTTTCGTGGAAAAAAATCGAACATTGATTTCAGATTTAACACAATCTAATTTCAAAGTCTTACTTATGCCTGCCATTTGATTCGAATTTCGCAGGATGCTGACGATGTGTATTTGCCACCAAGGAAGGCAACTTGGTATGATTTGCGGCGGTTCCCCCGGATTTCATCCGGGGCTATCACCCTTCCATCCCTTCGGGATTGGCAAGGCAGCGCGCTTTTGTCGGACAGGGGTTGGGATCGTCCACCATCGAAAGCAAGCAGGCATCAACTGGGGCTGGGGGCGACGCTGGCCTGGGGCATGGCCTCTGCTTCTTCGGCGTGGCGCGACTGGGCCAGCTCGAGCCGCTTCCACTGCGGCACGACGAAGGCGGCCGTGATGGCGAAGGCGAGCGCGTCGGCGATGACGAAGGAGTACCAGACGCCGTCGATCTGCCAGAAGCGGGGCAGCACCAGCACCAGGGGCACCAGCAGCAGCCCCTGTCGGCTCAGGGCCAGGAAGAGGGCCCTCCCGGCCTGCCCGATGGCCTGGAAGTAGCCGGCGCCCAGGAACTGGAGGCCCACCAGCGGCATGGTCAGGAACACCATCCGCAGGGCGTGGGAGGCCATGTCCACGAGCTCGGGGTCGTCGGTGAAGGCCGAGGCCAGCGCCCTGGGGAAGAGCTCGACCACCAGCAGGGCCAGCAGCCCCGCCAGCATGCCGTAGCGGGCGGCCAGGGCCAGGGTCTCGCGGACGCGGCCGAAGTGCCGGGCGCCGTAGTTGAAGCCGGCCACGGGCAGGAAGCCCTGCGCGAGGCCCGTCAGGGGGAACATCGTGAACATGACCACGCGGTTGACGATGCCGTAAACGGCCACGCCCACCTCGCCGCCGTAGGTGAACAGCGCCTGGTTGACCACCAGCGTGAGCAGGCTGTTGGTGCCCTGGCGCGCGAAGTTGGTCGAGCCCAGGGCCATGGCCTCGCCCACGATGCCCCAGTCGGGGCGGAAGGCCGCGCGGCGGAAGCGCACCCTGCTGGGCCCGCGCAGGAAGAAGTTCAGGCTGAAGCTGACACTGCCCAGGTAGGAAAGGTTCGAGGCCCAGGCGGCCCCGGCCATGCCCATGCCGAACGTCCGGATGAGGATGGGGTCGAGCACGATGTTCAGCACGGCGGCCAGCATCATGGCCCGCATCGACACTCGGGCCTGGCCCTGCGAGCGGATCATGTTGTTGAAGAACATGGCGGTGCTGAACAGCGGCAGGCCGTAGAGGCTCACGCGGTAGTACTCGGCCGCGAAGGGGTAGATCGCGCCCTGGGCGCCGAAGGCCAGCAGGATGGGCCGCTCGAAGGCCAGGGCCAGCAGCGAGGCCAGCGAGGCCAGCGCGAGGTTGACCAGCAGCAGGTTGGCCAGGGCCTTCTCGGCGCGGGCGGGCTGCCCGGCCCCGAGCGCGCGGGCCGAGATCGACGAGCCGCCCACGCCCAGGGCCATGCCGATGATGGCGATCAGGAAGGTCACGGGCACCACCACCGAGACCCCGGCTATGCCCAGGGTGCCCAGCCAGTGGCCGATGAAGATGGTGTCCACCACGTTGTTGAGGCTCATGACCATCATGCCCACGGCGGCGGGCGCGGAGAGCTTCCAGAGCAGGAGGCCTATGTCGTCCTTGCCCATCTGGGGGGCGGCGGGGCGGGAGGGCTTCATGGGGCGGGCAGGGCTGAGGGCCCCGGAGGCCGCGAAGCTAGTCGAAATCTGGACGCCCGCGGGCCTCGGGTGGCGGGCGCCGCCGCACTGCCGTGGCCGCATCGGCCCTGGCCCGAAAGTTCCTTGGAAACCAGAAGGAGAGCGAAAGTGCTTCCTTTTTCAAAAAAATTGTGCTTTTAAAAATACCAACCAAAAAATTAACACTTGAAAATCAGAGGCTTAAACAAATAATTAAAAAATAAAAAGAAAATTTTCTATTTAAGTTAACAACTTTTTAAGAAACTCTTTTACATTTGCATCGAGAACACAAACCCATTTCCAAACCACATTTTTTTTGCAAATGATGAAGAAAAAGCACACATTCTTGGCCCTGGCCATGGCAGCCGGAAGCATGGCGACCGGCAATCTCCACGCGCAAGACGCGTCCATCACCCTGGGCACCGACGGCAGCCCGATGCTGGTGCAGTTCACCGGCGGCGGCAGCTACCGCGCCGCGCAGGGGGGCAGCCTGATGGAGCAGCACCTGGGCCTGGGCCGTACCGACAAGATGGAGCTGGTGGACCAGAGCACCGACGGCCTGGGCTACGAGCACCTCCGCTTCCAGCAGACCTACATGGGCATCCCCGTGGAGTACGGGCGCTACACGGCGCACCTGCGCGGCGGCCAGCTCGTGGCCATGAACGGCGAGTTCAAGCGCGTCGAGGGCCTCTCGGTCGTGCCCGTGCTGACCGAGCGCGCCGCGTTCGCCAAGGCCAAGGCCTTCGTGGGCGCCGACGCCTACGCCTGGGAAGACGGACAGGCCGAGATGCCCAAGGGCGAGCTGGTCGTGGTCCAGGACTACAGCGCCGCAGCCGACAAGGACCGCTTCATGAAGCCCGTCCTGGCCTACAAGTTCGACATCTACGCCACCTCGCCCATCCGCCGCGACTACGTCTATGTCGATGCCCGCGACGGACGCGTGGTCCACGTCAACCCCATCATCAAGCACGCCGACAACTTCGGCCACGGCAGCTTCGAGGGCCAGCACGGCCACGAGCACTTCAACGCCCTGCCCGGCCTCATGGCACCGCAAGGCATCATGGCCGCCGGAAGCGCCGCCACCCGCTACAGCGGCACCCAGACCATCCAGACCACGCCCGCGACCGGCGGACATGCCCTGCGCGACAACACCCGCGGCAACGGCATCAACACCTACAACTGCGCCACCGGAACCCGCTACGTCAACACCGACTTCATCGACAACGACAACAACTGGTCGGCCGCCGAGTGGAACAACGCCGCCAAGGACAACGGCGCCCTCGACGCCCACTGGGGAGCCGAGATGACCTACGACTACTGGATGCAGAAGCACAGCCGCAACAGTTGGGACGGCAACGGCGCGGCCATCAACTCATACGTCCACTACGACCGCAACTACGACAACGCCTTCTGGAACGGCTCCGTCATGACCTACGGCGACGGCTCCACCTTCGACATCCTCACCTCGATGGACGTCGTGGCCCACGAGATCGGCCACGCCGTCTGCGAGAAGACCGCCAACCTGGTCTATTCCTACGAGTCCGGCGCCATGAACGAGGGCTTCTCCGACATCTGGGGCGCCTGCGTCGAGGCCTTCTCCAAGAACGACAACAACCTGGTCTGGGAAATCGGCGAGGAAATCGGCACCAGCCCCCTGCGCTCGATGAGCAACCCCAACTCGCAGAACCAGCCTGACACCTACAAGGGAACCATGTGGTACTCCGGCACCGGCGACAACGGCGGCGTACACTACAACTCCGGCGTGCTCAACTACTGGTTCTACCTGCTCAGCGCCGGCGGAAGCGGCACCAACGACTTCGGCACCGCCTTCGCCGTGCCCGCCATCGGCATCGACGACGCCGCCAAGATCGCCTACCGCCTCGAGTCCGTCTATCTGACCTCCAACTCGCAGTACGCCGACGCCAAGACCTACGGCCTGCTGGCCGCCGCCGACATCTTCGGCTCCAGCTCGCAGCAGTACGCCTCCACCCAGGCCGCCTTCGTGGCCATCGGCCTGATCACCCCGGCCATCGAGACCTGCGACGGCAACATCAGCCTCAGCCTGACCACCGACAAGTACGGCTCCGAGACCTCTTGGACCCTCAAGAAAGGCACCACGACCATCCAGACCGGCTCGGGCTACGGCAACAACACCACTTACAACTTCAACTGGAGCCTCGCCGCCGGCGACTACACCTTCACCATCAACGACTCCTACGGCGACGGAATGTGCTGCGCCTACGGCAACGGCGGATACGCCCTGGCCGACGGATGCCGCACCTTCAAGACCGGCGGCAGCATCGGCAAGTCCGAGACCGTCAACTTCACCGTCGTGACCGGAACCGCCCCCAACCAGGCGCCCACCGCCAAAGCCAACGGCCCCTACGCCGCCCAGACCGGACAGGCCATCGCCTTCAGCAGCGCCGGCTCAACCGACGCCGACGGCACCATCGCCAGCTACGCCTGGAACTTCGGCGACGGCACCACCAGCACCTCGGCCAACCCCACCCACAGCTACGCGGCCGCCGGAACCTTCACCGCCACCCTCACCGTAACCGATGACGACGGAGCCACCGCCACCAGCAACGCCACCGTTACCATCACCGCCCCCACCGGCGGCGGAACCGGCGGAACCGTTACCCTCCACGCCACCGACTTCGAGGCCGGCAGCGGCATCTGGATCGACGGCGGAACCGACGCCTCCTTCTACACCAGCGGAACCTACGCCTACAGCGGCTCGCGCGCCCTCGACATCCAGGACAACTCCGGCGTGCCTTCTTCCTTCTACACCAACCAGGACTTCAACCTGACCAGCTACGCCAGCGTCAAGGTCGAGTTCGTCTTCTACGCCGTCAGCATGGAAACTGGCGAGGACTTCTGGTTGCAGTACTTCAACGGCAGCACATGGCAGACCGTCGGCTCTTGGGCAGCGGGAACCAGCTTCAACAACAACACCTTCTACAGCGCCACCGTCGAACTGGCCAAGACCGCCTACAACTTCCCCGCCAACGCCGAGTTCCGCTTCGTGTGCGACGCCTCCGACAACAACGACGACATCTACATCGACAACGTGGTCATCACCGCCACCAGCCAGGCCATCGCCGGAGTCGCCCCCACCAGCGGAGCCACCCAGACGACTACCTTCCTGGCCAGCGGCATCGTGTCCAACACCCTGGCCGCCGAAGAGGGCGCCGGCATCGAGCTCAGCGTCTTCCCCAACCCCGCCACCGACCTCCTCGTGGTGGACCTGGGCAGCCAGACCGAAGCCACCGTGCAGTTCTTCAACGCCGCCGGCAGCATGGTCATGGAGCAGGACATCAAAGGAAGCCAGCGCTTCGACATGGCCCAACTGCCCGCCGGCCTCTACCTGGTCCGCGTGCAGTCCCAAGGCGAGACCCTCACCAGCCGAGTGGTCAAGCAGTAAGCCCTGGCCCCAACGCCTATCCCAACGGAAGGCCGCCCCATCGCCGGGGCGGCCTTCCGCTTTTTGGGGCGATGGGCAGCGGGCCGTTCCGCCAATCCCCAAGGGATTGAACATGAATTTTTGGGGCGATGGGCAGCGGGCTGTTCCGCCAATCCCGAAGGGATTGAACATGAATAGCCCCGGATGAATTGGGGCGATGGGCAGCGAGCTGTTCCGCCCATCCCGAAGGGATTGAACATGAATAGCCCCGGATGAAATCCGGGGGAGAGAACCACCGCAAACCAGAACCCCGCAGGGGTTCAATGCGAAAACCAAGACGTTTCAAGCCAATCCACCGCGTTGGAAATCGACTTGGCATCAGACCTTATTTTTGGGTAAAACCTTAGTAGAAAGTCAATTGGCGAAATCAAAACAACCTTATTACCTTATTTTGGCCCACGAATTTGTAGAGCAAAATGTCTGGAAAAGTGGGATCTGACGCAGGTTGTACCCGTTGCCTTCAGCGGTGAAATATCCGAAAGCGACTGGGCACAAGAGGGCGGTTGCTTGGCCCCTTCCGGCAGGAGGGGTCAAGCAACCGCTTCTATCGTAAACGGGTTGTTGGGGCTATTTCGCGGCCGAACGCGACGGGGCATCGGTCGGAATCCGAGCGCCAGCGGGCCTCAGTCGGCCTCCACCAGCTCGAGTTTGGCTTGGTGGTGCTTCATCTTCGCGTCGACCTTGAAATACGAGACAATGTCCTGCAACTGCTCGGCCTGGCTTGCCATTTCTTCGGCGCTGGTGGCCAGTTGCTCGGAGGCCGCCGCGTTTTGCTGCGAGACCTGGTTGAGCTGCTGTATGGCGAGGTTGGCCTGGTTGGCGCCGCTGCTCTGCTGGATGCTCGACGCGGTGATTTCCTGGACCAGGCGGGCGGTGTCTTGTATCGAGGGCACGATTTCGACAAACAGCTTGCCTGTACGCTCGGCGATCTGGGCGCTGGCCTTGGTCAGCTCGCCGATTTCCTTGGCCGCGCGCTGGCTTCGCTCGGCCAGCTTGCGGACCTCCGCCGCCACGACCGCGAAGCCTCTTCCCTGCTCGCCCGCTCGGGCGGCCTCCACCGCGGCGTTCAGGGCCAGGATGTTGGTCTGGAACGCGATTTCGCTGATGACCGAGACTTTCTGGGCGATGGTCTTCATGGAAACGACCGTTTCGCTGACGGCCTTGCCGCCTTGGACGATCTCGCCGGAGGCTCTCGTGGCAATCTTGTCGGTCTGCTGCGAGTTGCCTGTGTTTTGCAGGATGTTGGACGACATCTGCTCCATGGTCGAAGAGAGCTCCTCGACCGACGCGGCCTGCTCGCTGGCGCCTTGCGACATCTGCTGGGCTGTCGAGCTGATCTGCTGGCTTGCCGACGAAAGGTTTTCCGCCCCGTTGGAGATTTCCGAGAGGATTCTCTTGAGCGTCTCGACCATCCTTTTCAGCGCGTTGGACAAAAGTCCAATTTCATCTTTCTGCTGGATGTCGATATTGACCAGGAGGTCTCCGGCCGCGACGGCCTCCGCGAACCGAACGCCTTTGGCCAGGGGCTGGGTGATGGACCTGCTGATGCTGGCGCCCAGGACCGCGGAAACCAAGACGCCCAACAAGACGATGGAAAGCAGCAGGATCGTGGCGTCCCGGGCTTCCTCCTCGGCCAATTCGTTGGATCGATGGGCTACCTGGTCATTGATTTCCACCAGTTGGTTGATCAGTCTTTCAGCCTTGGCGAAGGGGCCGGCTATCGTTACCAAGGCGAAATCCGACATGGCCTTGTAGCTGGCGGGGGCCGTGTCGGCTTCGTACTTGCGGGCCAATTCGACGTACTGCTCGTGGTGGCTCCACCAGTTTTCCCAAGCGGGTACAAACTCTGTCCATACCCGCGCTTCTTCGTCGGTTTGAGGCAGTGCCGCATAGATTTCCCAGGCCTTGTCGGCCCTCTGCTTGGCCGCGTCGAAACGCCCGTAGGCAAGCCTTCGGATTTCTGGGGTTATCCCTTGCGCCAGCAGGACGTTTTCAGCCGCGTCGACGGCGGTCTGCGCTTCGCTGATGATCAGCAATGCCCGGACGCTCGGCAGGCGGACGAGCGCGACTTCATCGTGTTGCGATTCGATGGTCTTCATGCCGCGGTAGCCCACCCCACCAATGAAAATGGCGATGAGCACCATGCTGGAAAAACCAATCAGCAGCTTGTTGCCGATTTTGACATCTTGGAAATTCATGGTTCTTGCTTTTTTTGTGAGAAAACCCTTCGTCAAAAACAAAAAAATCATCTTGCCGAATCAAATCCTGAACGCATGCCGATTCCCCCAAAGGAAAAACACTACACCCGGAAGTGAAAACCTGAAGTAGGACAATTGGCTTTCAATCCGTTCGCCCCATCAAGTCGGAGGAATCCCCTGATCGCGTTTTGTTTTTTGTCGAAACCTGATCCTTACGGAATCGTCGGGGGCGGCCAGATGGAGCGAGGAGCCGCCGCCAATCGGTCGAGCCGCAAGCCCGGCAGGTCTGGAGACGAGTTTCAATAGGCCTTGAGCTTGGACAATCTCGACGGACAGCATTCCGATGCCGTTTCTGGCAATTTACAACATAGCTCGCAAACAAACGAATTCGAAATGGATTTTGTTCGCGAAATTCGCGTTGTGGGTTGGATTGGATTTACCACATATGTCAAAATTTCAGATCCGCTTTGTCCGAACGCTGGCAAATCCCCATTTTTTTGAAATGTGTATTGGGGACAACATCTTTCAAAAACACATTCAAGTTTGAAAAGGAATATTTCTTTAAGTAAAAGGCTAGATTCAGTTTGCATTATCAATACGAAAAGATTTTTTCCACGAAATGCACGAAAAACACGAAAATATTCTTGCCTCGAAAGGGATGGGGGGTGCGAAAGCGATTTTGAAGGAAAGGGTTTTGGAGCCTAGGGTACGAATTTTATGGTGGTGGCTTTGGGGGGTGTGCCGAAGTTTGCCAGGTGGCCTGGTCTCATTGGGATGGCTCTCAATGGGTTTGGCTCCTTGCGAGATTCTTCTTCAAATTTCGATCCCGGAAAAAAATCGAACATTGATTTCAGATTTAACACAATCTAATTTCAAAGTCTTACTTACCAAGGGTCTTTGATTATTTCCAATGGGAAATTGGACAGGGACGGCAGTTCTGCGAAAAATGGGTCGAAGCCGCCCTGGCGGCCCGAGCGCGGAGGCAGGGGCGAAATCTGTGGCCACAAGCGCGTATCTTCGCGCAAAACGAGCCGGAGGCAGCACCCCTCGGCCTAAACCCCGCAAGCATGGAACATCCGCGAGTGCCTGGCAAGTACATCTTCCTGATCAACCAGATCTTCGAGATCGAGCAGAAGACCCAGCGGCTGGACGCGCCCAACAGCATCCACCGCAACCTGGACAGGCTCAAGGCCTTCTTCGAGCAGGAGCTCCAGGACGAGGGCCTCTCGCTGAGCTACCACTCGCCCCTGGGCGAGCGCTACGACGAGACCCGCACCGACTGCCAGGCGAGCATCGCCGGCGCGGGCCTGGACGGCCTGGTCATCACGCAAGTGGTCAAGCCCATCATCCGGCTGCGCGCCCAGGGCCAGACGTTCATCGTGCAGAAGGCCGTAGTGGTGGCGCGGCAGGCCGGGACCTAGGCTTTCCTTTTTCCGCAAAATGGCTTAGCTTAGCCAGGCCAAACGCCCCGAACGATGCCCGACTACCCTGACGACGACCAGATCCTTGCCCAGTTCCAGCAGGAAAAGCAGCGAGACAGGGCTTTCCAGACGCTGGTCCGGAAATACCAGCAGCGGCTCTACTGGCACGTCCGCACGATGGTGGGCGAGCACGAGGACGCCGACGACGTGCTGCAGAACGTCTTCCTCAAGGCCTGGAAGGCCCTGCCCGAGTTCCGGGGCGAGTCCAAGATCTTCACCTGGCTCTACCGCATCGCCACCAACGAGTCCATCACCTTCCTGGCCCAGCGCAAGCGGCGCGCCACCGTGTCCATCGACGCCCTCGACAGCCAGCGCATGGGCAGCCTCGAGGCCGACTCGTTCATGGATTCGGACATGGCCCAGGAGCGCCTGCGGCAGGCCGTGGAGCGCCTGCCCGACAAGCAGCGGGCCGTCTTCAGCCTCAAGTACTTCGACGAGATGAAATACAAGGACATGTCCGAGATCATGGGGACCTCCGTGGGCGCCCTCAAGGCCTCGTACCACCACGCCGTCAAGAAGGTCGAGGAGTTCCTCAAAGGCGCGGCCGACTGAGTAGGGCGCGGGGATGTGCCAATTGGCGAAAAATGCCGTTAAACCTTTTTCGGCCCAAGCCGTCTTTCAAGCTAAAGCCCGAAGCCATGGACCAGGAATGGAAAGACATCGCCCCCGAGCTGTCCAAGCTCGAACGCCGGAGGCCCTACGCGGTGCCCGACGGCTATTTCGAAGCTTTGCCCGACCGCCTGGCCCGGCGCATCGGGCAGGAGCTGGCGGCTGGCCCGGCACGCCGCCGCTGGAGCCCGGGCCGGCTGGCGGTGGCCTTGTCGTTGGCCGCCGCGCTGGCGCTCGGCCTCATGGCCCTCCCGCGGCTCCTGCTGAAGGGCAACGAAGCCAGCATGGCCGCCGAAGAAAGCGCGCCCGCCATGCCGCTCCTGGCCGAGGAAACCCAGTCCGGCCCCGTGGCCGAGCCGCTGGCCGCCCAACAAGCCTTGGTGGCGGCGCCCGAAGCCCGCGCGGCCTTGGCCGACGACGCCCTGGCCAAACGGACGAACGAACTCCCGGAACCGGACGACGCCGCCAGCATGGCCCGCCCGCCCGCCGCCGAACCCGCCCCGCAAGACCGCCTGGACGACGCCGTCCTCGAAGAAAGCCGGGCGGACGAGTGGCAGGCCCTGGCCGAGCAGGAGGCCGGAATCGCGCCCGAGCAAGCCGAAGCCGCGCTCATGGACCTCGACAACGGAGCGCCGCTGCCCGCGACGGCCTCCGCCTACCGCCTCCGGCAAGCCTCCGCCTCGCCCTCGGCGCGGGAGCTCCTGCTCAACCACAAAGAACAAAGCCTGAAGAACTTGCCCAACGACAAGGCCCGCCTGCTCGATTTCCTGCTCCTGAACGACCCCTACCTGGAGTCCATCCGAACCTACTAAACCCTCGCCCCCATGAAGCCTCTCCTTGGGTTGATCCTGGCCTTGGCCCTGAGCGTCGGCGCCCTGCGCGCCCAAAGCGTCAGGCAGGAAGAAGACATCAACCGCGAGCAAAGCCGCTACGTCAGCCAGAACGTCAGCGCCAACCCCGCCAGCTTCGCCAGCCTCTACGAGCAGCACCTGGCCCAGAAGAACGAGCTCCTGGCCCAGCGCGCCCGCGTGCTCGCCCGCTTCGAGCAGAGCCAGCCCTCGGCCCAGCAAGACCTGGCCCTGCTGGAGGAGTACCTCGGCTACGACCAGCGCCTGCGCGAGCTGGAGCTCGAGTTCCGGCAGCAGGTGCAGCAGGCCTTCGGGCCAAGGCAGGTGCTCGAAATGTTCCTCTACGAACGGCAATTCAACCAGATCGTCCTTGAAAAGTACAAAGAGTAAGACGTGGAGGCTGGCCCTGCTCGCCTCACTGGCCGCCGTGGCCGCATCGTGCCAGGAAGAGGAGTGCGACGGCCCGGACGACAACCGGCTCGAGCTCGCCTTCGTGGGCATCGACTCAGCCGGGCAGGACGTCAGCCGGGCGCTGCCCATGCCCATCAGCTTCAGGGCCTTGGGCGGGCCCGACAGCCTGCCCTACGACCAGGCCGAGGCCCTCGGCGCGGCCTCCCTGCCCCTTTCGCCCACCTCGGACACCACCCGCTGGCTGGCCACCCTCGGCGACCAGGCCGACACCCTCACCCTGGTGGCCGACCGGCAGCTCTACCTGGTCTCCCAGGCCTGCGGGTTCGGCACCCGGCACAGCCTGCGCTCGGCCCAGCTTTCCGGCTCCTTCTTCGATTCCTTGCTGATCGTCCTCCCAACCGTCGATGATGAATACCAGACGAACCTGCTCCTTTATTTTTCTGTGGATTAGCCTGGCGCCCTGGGCCTGCGCCCAAAACGCGCCCGACAGCCTGGCCCAGGCCCCACCCCCGCGGCCCCGCCTGAGCCTGGACCTGGCCGAGCTGGCCACCAGCCTGGCCGACTCGGGCCATAGGCAGTGGGAAATGGCCGCCGACCTGAACCTGGGGCCGCGCTACTTCGCCACGGTAGAGCTGGGCCGGCAGGACATCCGCCTCGACCGCACCGAATACGAATACCGCCTGCGGGGCGGATACCTCCGCCTGGGCGCCGACCGCGACCTCTTCCCGACCCACCCCGACGACCACCTGCTGGTGGGCCTGCGCTACGGCATGGCCTACTTCCGGCACGAGGCGCCCAGCGTGCGCGTGGACGACGGCTTCTGGGGCGGCTACCAGGCGTCCATGCCCGAGCGGCAGCTCTGGCTGCACTGGCTCGAGCTTTCGCTGGGCATGAAGACGGAGCTTTTCGTGCCCCGGCTCTTCCTGGGCTGGAACGCCTCCGCCCGCCTGCCCCTCTGGGGCGAGCTGGACGACCAGGCGCAGCCGGCCTCCATCCCGGGCTTCAGCCGCGGCGAGCGGCGCATCTCCTTCGGCCTCAACTACTGGCTAAGCTATCGCTTCGGGCCTTTAGGGCGGAAAACATCGGGTTGAGGTCGAGGTTGCCGCCCGAGAGGATGATGCCCACGCGCTTGCCCCGGAACCGCTCGGGCTGCTCCATCAGGCAGGCCAGGCCGATGGCCCCGGATGGTTCGACCACCAGTTTCATGCGCTGCCATATCAGCTTCATGGCCAGCAGGATGCTGTCCTCGCTGGCCGTGAGGATGCCGTCCACCTCGCGCAGGATGATGGGCAGGGTGACTTCGGGCGAGAGGGCCGTGAGCAGTCCGTCGCAAAGGGTCGAGGGCGGATGAGCCGGATGGTGGCGCTTGTCGCGGAAGCTCAGGAACGCGTCGTTGGCCCGCTCGGGCTCGCATCCCCAGACCTGCGTGCGGGGCGAGAGGCCGCGGCTGGCCAGCGCGCTGCCCGAAAGCAGCCCGCCTCCGCCCACGGGCACCAGCAGGAAGTCCAGGTCGGGCAGGTCCGTCAGCAGCTCGTAGGCCGCGGTGCCCTGGCCGGCCACCACCCGCGGGTCGGCGTAAGGATGCACGAAGGTTGCCCCGGTCTGCTCGACCAGCTCGCGCAGGGCCTGCTCGCGGGCGGCCTGGGTGGGCTCGCAGAAGCGGATCTGGCCTCCGTAGGCGCGCACGGCCTCGACCTTGGCGGCGGGCGCGTCGCGGGGCATGACGATGTGGGCCTCCGCTCCGCGCACCCTGGCGGCCAGGGCCAGCGCGGCGGCGTGGTTGCCCGAGGAGTGCGTGGCCACGCCGCGGGCCAGGGCCTCGGGCGAGAGCTGGGCCAGGGTGTTGCTGGCCCCGCGGTACTTGAAGGCCCCGACCTTCTGCAAGTTCTCGCACTTGAAGAACAGGCGGGCGCCCAGCTCGGCGTCCAGGCCCGAGCTGGTGGCCACGGGCGTGCGCCGCACGAGCCCGCTTAGGCGCCCGGCGGCGGCCTCCACGTCGGCGAAGCCCGGAAGCGGGAGGGGCTGGCTCATTGGTCGCGGGTGTAGCGGAAGCCGTCGAGCACCAGCTCGTCGCCGCTGATCTGGAAGTGGAAGGTGCCCTCCTCGAGCTTGAGGCTGTCGCCCTCGACCTTCCATTGGCCCGAGAACTGGTCTTGGCCAAATTGGCCCTCGTAGGTTCCGTCCTCCTTGAAGACGTAGCTTCCCCCGGAGATGCCCTCCTCGGTGGACCAGCCTCCGGCCAGGAACAGCTCGACGGGCGGCATCTCCAATTCTTCCTCGATGGCCGGGGCCTGCTCGGCTGGCGCTTGGGCCAGGCTGTCGGTCGCGTCGGCGGCTTGTTCTTGGCTGTTGCCGCATCCGCCCAGCAGGGCCGCGGCCAGGGCCAGCGCAGAAATTTTTAGTTTTATCATGTTTATAAGTTTGGAAAAGTGAGTGGTTGATACGAAAGGGATTGATTCGAGCAAAATTAAAATTTTCGGTGAGTATCCATATGACGGCCTTGAGTATCCCGTTGATGATGCGGTTCTCCGCCCAGTTGACAACGCCGGTCCAATGCCGTTTGATGGTCCCGGCAACTCGCCGATTTCAAATGCCATGTTAAATTTTATATTTTCAGCTCTATCAGTTGTTTAAGTGTTTCTTTGCTTGGAATTATTAACTCATATTTGCTTGCAAAAATTTGCTTATTTTCTTGTGGAACTGTTATTTCAACAAGAGCATCTTTTTTGTCTTTGCATATTATAATTCCAATTGTCGGATTTTCTTCCGGCAATTTTTCAAACCTGTCGTAATAATTAACGTACATTTGAATTTGCCCTAAATCTTGATGTTTCAATTCTCCAATTTTTAAATCGACTATTACAAAGCATTTTAGCAATCGATTATAGAACACCAAGTCAATATAAAAATGACTGTCATCTATTGTTATTCTCTTTTGACGAGAAATAAAAGCAAACCCTTTCCCTAACTCTAACAGAAACTCTTCAAGTCTATCAATTATCTTCTGCTCTAAATCAGTTTCAGAATAACGTTCATGTTCTTTTAATCCAAGAAACTCCAATACTAACGGGTCTTTTATCGCATCTTCTGGTTTTTCAATAACTTGCCCTTTTTTAGTGAGCTCTAATATTCCTTGTTTGTCCCTACTTAATACAAGCCGTTCAAAAAGCGAAGTGTCAAACTGTCTATTCAATTCTCTTATTGACCAATTGTTATTGATGGCTTCAATTTCGTAAAAAATTCGTTCTTGTTCATTTGTTATCCGCATTAGTTTTATGTAATGTGTCCAACTCAATAAAAATAAACGATTTTCTGAATTTGCAGATTGCGAAATCACTGATTTCGTATTTTCATTAAGTAAGGATTCAAAATTAGCTTAGTCTAAATGGGGAGAATTTGATGACGAGGTTTGTCCCCACGTTGGCAAGGCAACGGTTGGCGGC
>JAIFMG010000125.1 GCA_020048645.1 Bacteroidota bacterium
ACGAAAGGCACGAAGGGCACGAAATTTTTGTCCTCGAAGGGCTCGAAGTTTTTTGTCCACGAAAGGCACGAAGGGCACGAAATTTTTGTCCTCCAAAGGCACGATTTTTTTGTCCACGAAAGGCACCAAGGGCACGAAATTTTTGTCCTCCAAAGGCATGATTTTGTTGTCCACGAAAGGCACGAAGGACTCGAAATTTTTGTCCTCCAAAGGCACGATTTTTTTGTCCACGAAGGGCACGAAATTTTTGTCCCCAAAAGGCACGATTTTTTTGTCCACGAAAGGCACGAAGGGCAACAATATTTTCGTGGTTTTCGTGCCTTTCGTGGACAAAGGCTTTTCGAACGATAAGCCCTGGCTGGCACGAGACGAATGATTTAGGAGAACAAACTCATAAAGGAAACCCAAGCTATCCTTTTGCTATCGGGGATTCCTTCCGCGATTGCAGGACTTGTGTTTTGTTACAACGGAAACACGAATTTCTGTTGATTCTTTTCAAGAATGCAACAATTTTGCTGGCTGGGAGTGGAACATTTTCTGCGCCTGCCCAATGGAGGAAGTTCAGGGGCATTCCTTGAGATTCTATACCAGAATGACATAAACGGTTTTTGGAAAGCCGATGCCCGGAACCGGGACGGGTTTGCCTTGGCTAGGGACTCCTTGCGCGGATTTTCACCTTTTTCGGTTTATCTTTGGCCCAAACTGAACCTCTCCAAGCCGCCTCCTGTCTATGCCAAAAAACGAAACCCCACCCCACATCCTCATCGTGGACGACCTTCCACAGAACATCCAGTTGATCAGCAACGTGCTGATCAACAAGGGTTACAAGGTCAGCTTCGCGACCTCGGGCATCAAGGCCCTGAAAATTGTTGACAAAAGCGACTACGACCTGATCATCCTCGACATCGCCATGCCGGTCATGGATGGGTTCGAGACGATGAAGCACCTGGCCAAGGGGGTCAAGTCCCGCGAGATTCCCGTGCTTTTCCTGACCGCGCACAACACCTCCGAGGAGGTCGTCAAGGCCTTCCAGTTGGGGGCCTCCGACTTCGTGTCCAAGCCGTTCAACCTGGCCGAGCTGGCCATCCGGGTGCGCAACCTGGTGGAGCTCAAGCGCTCGCGCGAGGAGCTGCGGCGCCAGAACGCCGAGATGCTGGACCTGCTGGCCGTGCGCGACAAGTTCTTCGACATCGTGGCCCACGACCTCAAGAACCCCGTCAACAACCTCACCGGATTCGCCAAGCTCATGCAGCGGGCCAAGAAGGAGGGGCGGCTCGAAAAGGTGGCCGAGCTTTCCGACCACTTCGAGGTCTCGGCCGAGCACATCGCCAAGATCGTCCAGGACCTCCTGGTCTGGGCGCGCCTCCAGGTCGGGCGGATGCTCTGCCAGCCCGCCGCCAACAACATGGTCTCCAACGTCAGCTACGCCCTGAACGCCATCAACGATGACCTCCTGCGCAAGGACATCAAGCTGGACCTCTCGATGCCCGCCCAGGCCATGGTCTGGTTCGACCCCAGCATGCTCAGCGAGGTCATCCGATCCCTGCTCAGCAACGCCGTCAAGTACTCCCGCCCAGGCGGGAAGGTCTCGGTCCGGGTCAGCGAGCACGCCGAAAGCACCAGCCTCTACCTCGAAGACCAAGGAGTCGGCATCTCGGCCGACCGCCTGGCCGACCTGTTCGTCCTGGGCAAGCACCGCTCCACCCAAGGCACCCAAAACGAGCTCGGCAGCGGCCTGGGCCTGATCATCGCCAAACGAATGGCCGAGCTCAACCAGGCCGAGCTGCGCTTCTTTTCCATCGACAAGGAGGGCACCAAGGTCGAGCTCATCTGCAAGAAGGCCGCTCCCAGCGACGGCCTGGACTGAACCTCGCGTGGCCGACGATCAACCCTTCGGCCTTTTCCCATGAAACATTTGAAGCCCAACACCATGAAAAGAAAGACCTTTCTTCCCCTGGCCCTCGCGGCACTGCTCGCCCTGGGCCTGGCCAGCTCCTGCCAGAACGCAGGAACAGACCCCGACCAGGCCGACAGCCTGGCCACCGCGGCGGCGAATGCCGCCGATTCCGCGGCGCTGGCCCCCGCCTTGCCCGACAGCGCCGCCAAAGTGGAGGATGTCCGCGTGGCCAACGAGTACGTGGCCGCCTACATCTGCCCCATGCACTGCCCCGGAAGCGGCAGCGACAAGCCCGGCACCTGCCCGAGCTGCTCGATGGAGCTCATCCAGAACCCCAACGCCAAGGCCGAATGAAAGCCGCCCGGCACACCCCGCGCCAACCAACCCCCAACCAACCCCCTACCCCATGAAGAGAACCTTTCTCGCGCTTTTCCTGCTCGCCCAGGCGGCCGCGCCCCTGCTGGCGCAAAACCAGACCTTCACCATCGAACAGGCCGTCAGGGGCCAGTGGCGGGAGTTCTACCCCAAGACCACCCTCGGGTACCAGTGGATGGGCCAGACCGACCAGTACACCTTCCTGGTCGATTACATGGCCATTGCCAAGGCATCCGCTAACGGTGGCGAGCCGGAGACCCTGATCACCCTCGACGAGTTCAACAACCTGCTCGCCGAGGCCGGACAGGAGGGCTTCGGCTTCTTCTTCGACTACCAATGGCTCGACGCCCAGCGCCTGCTCGTCCGCGACGATGGCCGCGCCGTGGTGCTCGACCTGGCCGACTTCAGCATCGAGGCCGCCGTCAAGGCCCCCGAAGGCGCCGCCAACGCCGAGTTCTGCGTCCAGAACGGCAAAATGGCCTACACCCTCGACAACGACCTCTACCTCGTCGGCGCCGACGGCAAGCCCCAGGTCGTCGCGCAGGACGACGACCCGGGCATCGTCTTCGGCCAGACCGTCAGCCGCAACGAGTTCGGCATCGGCGACGGCATCTTTTTTTCGCCCAAGGGCGGATTCCTGGCCTTCTACCGCAAGGACGAGCGCCAGGTGAGCCAATACCCGCTCGTGGACGCGTCGGCCCGGGTCGCCGAGCTGGCGCCCACCCGCTACCCCATGGCCGGCATGGCCAGCGAGCACATCGCCCTGGGCGTGCTCGACCTGGCCACCGGCAAGACCCTCTACCTCGAAGACAACCCCGGCTCCGAGCAGTACCTGACCAACATCACCTGGTCGCCCGACGAGAAGCACCTCTACATCGCCGTGCTCAACCGCGAGCAGAACCACATGAAGCTCAACCAGTACGAGGCCGCGACTGGGCGCCTGGTCAAGACGCTCTTCGAGGAGAAGCACGAGCGCTACGTCGAGCCCGAGCATGGGCCCATCTTCCTGCCCGGCAAGCCCGACCAGTTCCTCTGGCAGAGCGAGCGCGACGGCTGGAACCACCTCTACCTCTACAAGACCGACGGCAGCCTGGTCCGCCAGCTCAGCTCCGGGCCCTGGGTCGTGCTCGAGGTCCTCGGCTTCAGCCCCGACGCCAGCGCCGCCTACCTCCTTTCGACCGAGGCCTCGCCCCTTGAGGCCAACCTCTACGAGCTTTCGCTGGCCAACGGCAAGACCCGACGCCTGACCGAGGAGCCCGGCACGCACACCATCGCCCTGAACGCCGCCGCCGGATACTTCATCGACCAGTACAGCAGCACCGACACCCCCAACCGCGAGCTGATCCGCGAAATCCGCAACGGCAAGCTCAAGGCCGAGCTGCTCGTGGCCGAAAACCCGCTGGCCGACTTCAAGATGCCCCAGATGGAGATGATCCAAATCATGGCCGCCGACGGCAAGACCGTGCTGCACGGCCGCCTGTTCAAGCCCACCGACTTCGACCCGGCCAAGAAATACCCCGTGGTGGTCTATGTCTATGGCGGCCCGCACGCCCAGCTCGTCACCAACAGTTGGCTGGGCGGAGCCTCGCTCTGGCAGCACTACATGGCCCAGCGCGGCTACCTGGTCTTCACCCTCGACAACCGGGGCTCGGCCAACCGCGGCTTCGAGTTCGAAAGCGTCATCCACCGCCAGGTGGGCACCAACGAAATGGCCGACCAGATGCGCGGCATCGAGTACCTCCGGGGGCTGGGCTACGCCGACATGGACCGCGTCGGCGTGCATGGCTGGAGCTACGGCGGATTCATGACCACTTCGCTCATGGCCCACCACGCCGAGACCTTCAAGGTCGGCGTGGCCGGAGGGCCCGTCATCGACTGGCAGTACTACGAGGTCATGTACGGCGAGCGCTACATGGACAGCCCGCAGGAAAACCCGCAAGGATACGCCGCCAGCTCGCTGGTCAACGCCGCCGCGAAGGTCAAGGGCCGGCTCATGCTCATCCACGGCGACATCGACCCCGTGGTGGTGCCGCAGCACAGCCTGGCCTTCCTCAAGGCCTGCGTCGATGAGGACGTGCTGGTGGACTTCCTGCTCTACCCCGGCCACGAGCACAACGTCGGCGGAATCGACCGCGTCCACCTCATGCGCGTCGTTACCCGCTACTTCGACGACCACCTCTGAGCCTGGCGCGGGCCGTCGCCAGACCATTCCGATTTCCGAGGGCCTCCGGGCTCTCGGATTTCTTTTTTTTGGGGGGATGCACCAGCGCAGCGGATTTTCCGTTCGCAGCGAAAAACACCCCAATCATGAAGAAAACCCTCTTGTTGGTCGCCGTTCTTGCAACCTGCGGCCTGCCATCGCTGGCCCAGCCTCGGATCCTGCTGGGCGTCGAGTCCGGGCTCCGGACCGAGTACCGCCGCCTGGACGACCCGCTGGCGGCCCTCGACAACCGCGCGTCCATCGGCCCGGCGCTCACGGGCACGCTTTCCGTCGAGCTCAAGCCCTGGCTCTGGCTGGAGACCGGGCTTGGCGTGGTCCGCTACTCCGAGAGCCTCAGCTTCCCTAGCATGACCGGCTGGACCAGCAACAGCGCGATGGGCAGCCTCCAGGTGCCGCTGCGCGCCGGATTCCCGCTGGAACTGCGGCCGGGCAGGCTCTACCTTACGCCCTGGGCCGGCTTGCGCGGGGGCGTCAACCTGAGCCACTACCCCCTCGGGGAGGCGGATGCCGTTACGGGCAGTGGCAGTGGCGGCTGGGACGGCTTCGCCTACCATAGCCGGACGCAGGACAACTTCCATCGTCATTTCGGGATGGGCGAGCTGGGCCTCTCGCTCGAAAGGGAAGGGGCAGCCGGCTGGCGCTGGATGGTCAAGGCCTCGTACAGCCAGGGATTCCAGCGGCTCGCCGTGCAAACGTTGGACTACACGCTGGCCGACGGCCGCTCTGGGCAGGCTGTCTTCGAGTCGTGGGGCAGCCACCTGCAGTTGACCGCCGGCGTCCGCTACGTGCTGAGCCGGCACTGGCAGGACCGCGGCGCCCTCGAGGCCCAGCGGCAGGCTCGCCGCGCGGCCATCGCGGAGGCCCAGGGGCGACGGCTGCACCTCTACCCGAGCGTCGGCCTCGCGAGCGACCGCTACCGGGCTTCCGCGGGCTTCCAAGGGAGCTGGCCCGGCTACGGTTCGCGGGGGGGCGACCCGTCGGTGGTCCTGCTGCTGGGCTGGAGCCTCGGCCAACGCTGGGAGCTGCAGGCGGGCATCGCGGGAAGGACCTATTCCAACCGCTACTACCACGAAGATCCGGCCCTGGGCCTGACCGGCGGAGCGTTCAGCTCGGGCGGAAACGGCCTGCTCATCCTGCCGCTGCGCCTTCGGCACCGCTTCGACATGGCCAGCCTGCCGCTCTCGGTGGTGCCCTACCTGGGCGTCGCGTTGTTGCTGGACCGCGCGGGCGAGGGCCGCTACGACAGCCGCCTGGTCCAGATGGGCGTTCCAGGCACGACCGACTTCGACAGCCTGGGCCGCTGGGACGCCTATCGCCAGAACCTGCCCGCGGTGGTGGCCACGGTCGGCGCGAGCCTCGAGTACCATTTCTCGCCTCGGGCGAGCCTTTTCATCGACATGTCGCGACAGCAAGGTTTCCAGACTCTCAACCGTCTGGAATACACACCGTTCCGCCAGCCAGCCAGCGAGGGGCTGATCGAGTACAGGGGCAGTGGCTGGAACGGGGCGGTCGGCCTGAGGATTCCGATCTTCTGATCCCTGATCGCGTTCGATGGTGATAAACACAAATCGTCAGCGTCCTGCGAAATTTGAAAGATTCCGGGCGAATCCCGAAGGGATGGAATTGTTGCCGCCAGCCCCAATCGGGTTGGAGGGGAACCCCAAGGAGGTGGCATTGTCTGGCCCATCCTCCCGATTAGGACAATTTCACCCCTTCGGGGTTCTCTTTCTTTGGCCTGGGTCCGCCTTCTACAATCATAACACCCCTTCGGGGTTGGGCGAGCCTTCAAGGCAATCCATCACCTTTGAACGCGACTTTGAAAGATTCCGGGCGAATCCCGAAGGAATGGAATTGTTGCAGCCAGCCCCAATCGGGTTGGGGGGGAACCCCAAGGAAGTGGCATTGTCTGGCCCATCCTTCCGATTAGGACAATTTCACCCCTTCGGGGTTCTCTTTCCTTGGCCTGGGTCCGCCTTCTACAATCATTACACCCCTTCGGGGTTGGGCGAGCCTTCAAGGCAATCCATCACCTTTGAACGCGACTTGGTATAAGACCTTATCACTGGGTAAAACCTTAGTAGAAAATCAATTGCGGAGTCAAAATAACCTTATTACCTTATTTTGACCTATGAATTTGCAAAGCAAAATGGATGGAAAGCAAGTTTTGACGAGGATTAGCCTGTTCGGCAAAGCCGATTCATCCGCCAAATCCGTGACATCATCGTGCATTTCGACCCAAATTTTGCTCGAAGCTGGCGATTTTCATATTCCACCAACGAAGGCAAGTTGGCATGACATCAAGCAAAATGAAAAAGAAGAAGGCGCCCGAGTTGCTCGGGCGCCTTCTCTTTGGCGGAAAGAACAGGCCGAAGGCCGGAACTTAGACTTTGGGACCGGCGGCCACGAGCGTGCGGCCCAGTTCGCTGTCGGCGAATTTGCCGAAGTTGGCGATGAACTTCTGGGCGAGCTTGGTCGCGGCGGCATCCCACTCGGCGGCATCCTTCCAGATGTTGCGGGGGTTGAGCATGCTGGCGTCCACGCCGTTGACGGCCTTGGGAATCTGGAGGTTGAAGATGGGCAGGATTTCGTACTCTTCGTTCTTGAGGCTGCCGTCGAGGATGGCGTTGATGATGGCGCGGGTTGAGGGCAGGTCGATGCGCTTGCCTACGCCGTAAGCTCCGCGGATCCAGCCGGTGTTGACCAGGTAGGCCTCGGCTCCGTGGGCTTCCATCTTCTTGATGAGCTCCTCAGCGTAAACCAGGGGGTCGAGCATGAGGAAGGCGGCGCCGAAGCAGGCAGAGAAGGAAGGCTGGGGCTCGGTGACGCCGCGCTCGGTGCCGGCCAGCTTGGCGGTGTATCCGCTGATGAAGTGGTACTTGGTCTGGTCGGGGGTCAGCTTGGACACGGGAGGCAGAACGCCGAAGGCGTCGGCCGTGAGGAAGATGATGTTCTTGGCATGTCCGGCCTTGGAGACGGGCTTGACGATGTTGTCGATGTGGTAGATCGGGTATGAGACGCGGGTGTTGTCGGTCTTCGAGCCGTCCTTGTAATCGACCACTCCGTTTTCGTCGAAGACGACGTTTTCGAGCAGGGCGTCGCGGCGGATGGCCTTGTAGATGTCAGGCTCTTTCTCGGGGTCGAGGTCGATGGTCTTGGCGTAGCATCCGCCTTCGAAGTTGAAGACGCCGTCGTCGTCCCATCCGTGCTCGTCGTCGCCGATGAGGGCGCGGTTCGGGTCGGCCGAGAGGGTGGTCTTGCCGGTACCGGAGAGGCCGAAGAAGATGGCGGTGTCGCCGTCCTTGCCCACGTTGGCCGAGCAGTGCATCGCGGCCATTCCTTGCAGGGGCAGGAGGTAGTTCATCACGGAGAACAGGCCTTTTTTCATCTCGCCGCCATACCAGGATCCGCCGATGACGGCCATGCGCTCGGCCATGTGGAAGGCCACGAAGACCTCGCTGTTGAGCTTCTGCTCTTTCCAGAGGGGGTTGGTGGCCTTTGAGGCGTTGAACATGACGTAGTCAGGCTCGAAGTTCTCCAGTTCCTCCTCGGTGGGGCGGATGAACATGTTCTTGACGAAATGGGCCTGCCAGGCCACCTCGGTGATGGTGCGGACCTTGATGCGGCTGCTCTCGTTGGCGCCTACATAGGCATCGACGACATAGAGCTTCTTGCCGGAGAGCTCCTCGACGCTGATTTTCTTGAGGTGTTCCCAAGTGGCCTGGTCGATGGCCTTGTTGTCGGACGCGGGTTGGGCCGGGCTTTTCCACCAGACGTGCTTCTCGGAGCTGGGCTCCTTGACCACGTACTTGTCCTTGGGGGAGCGTCCGGTGTAGATGCCCGTGTCGATGGTGATTGCTCCCTGGCTGGTCACGTAGCCTTTTTCAAGGCCTTCCAGCTCGGGGGAGGTCTCATGTTCGTAAAGCGTCTCGTAAGAGGGGTTGCGGAAAACCGTCTCCACGCCTTTGATGCCGTAGCTTTCGAGATCTGCCAATACCTTTTTCATAAGTTCAAACTTGAGTTGGTGGTTGTTTCTTTGCCACAAAGGTAAATCAAAAGCCCCGAGCGAATATCGTGTTCCATACTGCCAAAGAACATGTTTCGCTAATTTGTCTTAGGTCTAAATAAACGTTGGCGAGCAGGCATTGGCTTGAGCCAGACAAGCCCGAGGGGAAGCGCTCATGCCTTCCTGGCGCGCCCCAGGGGGTGGTACCGCTCCAGGGCCTCGCGGAGCTGCCCCATGTCGAGGTGGAGGTAGACCTGGGTGGTGGCGATGGATTCGTGCCCGAGCAACTGCTGGACCACGCGCAGGTTGGCGCCTCCTTCGAGCAGGTGGGTGGCGAAGCTGTGCCGCAGGGTGTGCGGGCTGACGGGCCGCCCGATGCCCGCGCGCTGGGCGGCCCGCTGCACCAGGGTGAAGACCATGTTGCGGCTCAGGGGGTCGCCCCGGCGGCTGAGGAAGAGGTGGCGGTCGGCCTTCGCGTCGCGGGCAGGGGCGCGGCCGTGGGCCAGGTAGAGGCCGATGGCCTTGAGGGCCTGCCCGCCCAGGGGCACCAGGCGCTCCTTGCCGCCCTTGCCCAGCACGCGCAGGCAGGCTTCGCGGACATAGACGCCCTCGCGCAGGAGGCCCGTCAGCTCCGAGACGCGGAGGCCGCCGCCGTAGAGCGTCTCTACGATGGCCCGGTCGCGGTGGCCTTCGGGCTTGCTCAGGTCGATGGCCGCGAGCAGGTCCTCCACCTCGGCGATGCTGAGCACCTTGGGCAGGGGCTGGCCCAGCTTGGGCAGCGCCAGGCCCGTGGCGGGGCTTTCGCGCAGGTGCCCGCGCCGGACCAGGAAGCGGTAGAAGGCCCGTACGCCCGAGACCATCCGGGCCTGCGAGCGGTCGGCGTAGCCCAGCTTTCCGAGGAAGGCCACGAAGCCGAGGAGCTGGTGCCGGTCGAGGGCCAGCGGCGAGAGCCCTGGCCAGCGCTCGGTGGCGTGCTCGGCCAGCAGGGACAGGTCGCGGCCGTAGGCGGCCACGGTGTGCTCGGAGAAGGAGCGCTCGAGCAGCAGGTAGCGCCCGAAGGCCTCGGCCAGCTCGGCCCAGCCCGCGGCCGGGGCTTGTGGCTGCTGTTGGGGCATCGGCCTAGCGCGGCAGGAAACGGTCGTAGGGGAAGTCGTTGGCCACGCCGTTGGCGTAGAGCCAGTCGATGCCCGCCTCGAGCATGGCCACGATCTCGAGCAGCAGGAAGTAGTTGTCTTGCTCGCGCCACAGCTCGCAGGCCAGCATGCTGACGCCCGGGGGCAGGCTGCGCTCGCCGCGCCAGGCCGATGGGCGGAAGACCCGCAGGTTCAGGAAGTCGCTGCTGGTCAGGGCCTGCTTGACCACTGGGCTCGCGAGCAGGCCCCTGACCTGCTCGGGCTGGTTGGAGCGCACCTGGAAGGTCTCGTCGAAATAGGGGTCGCCCACGCGGATGTCCGCGAGCCCGATGGCGTTGCCGATCTTGTGCAGGAAGTTGGCCCGGCGGACGTCGCAGTCGAAGCCCGAGGGGTTGAAGAAGGGGATGCCCAGGATGCTGTAATAGCCCCGGCGGCCTTGGCGACTGCCGACCTGGCTGTTGAACCCGCCGTGGAAGTACTCGAAGATGACGGTCCAGTCGCGGTAGGGGAACTCGATCCTGTCGCCTTTGAGGAAGGGCGAGTGGAAGGTTCCGCCGCGTTCTTGGGCGATGCGCTGCCACACCGGGCGGCGCTGGCCGAAGAAGAAGGTGTAGAGGGACATGGGCAGGAGGTGCTAGGGGATGATGGTTCGGGGCCTGAAAATATGCTTTTTGCACGAATGCGCAAGCGGGGCGGCACCACCCCAAAGAAAAGCCGCGCCAGGGAGGGCTTCCCGGGCGCGGCGGCTAGCGGATGGTCGAGGGCTCGCGGGCCCTTGGTCTCACTGGGTGGTGATGACGGTGCAGTTGGGGCGGTCGGTGCGCAGCTTCTGGACTTCCTGGGCGGGCACGCTGGTGTTGGCCACGTTGAGGCGCAGGAGGTTGTCGTGGTAGTAGAGGTAGTTGATCATCGAGACGTTGGTGTTGCCGGAGATGTCCACCACTTCGAGGGACTTGACGTTCTGCAAGGGCTTGATGGTGTTGATGCGGGTGTTGGCCACGTTGAGCTCGCGGAGCTTGGGCAGGAAGCCCAGGGGCTCGATGCTCTCGACGGAGGAGTTGTCGGCCACGAGGACCTGGAGCTCCTTGGCGGCCTTCAGGCCTTCGAGGTCGTAGATCTTGCAACCCGACATGAAGAGGTACTCCAGGCGGGCCAGGGCCTGGCCCATGGGCTCGAAGCGGCGTACCAGGGTGAAGGAGATGTTGAGCTTCTTGAGGTTGGGCAGGGTGGACAGGGGCGAGAGGTCGAGGATGTCGGTGTCGCTGACGTTGAGCTCCTGGATGCCGCCCAGGCCGCGCAGGGGCTCGAGGTCGCGGAGGTTGTAGTTCTCGGTGCAGGTGAGCTTGTTGAGGGCCCTGAGGTTCTGGATGCCCTCGAGGCTGCCGACGCCGGGGCAGCGCGACACGTCGAGCTGCTCGAGGAAGCCGAGCTGCTCAAGGGGCTTGAGGGTCTTGATCTGGTCGTTGCCGGAGCAGTCGAGGCGGTCCAGCAGCATGACCTGCTCGAGGTACTGGTCGGGCAGGTTGGCCACGTCGAGGTTGGTGCCGCGGACGCCGATTTCCTCCACGAAGATGGTCTTCCACTCCTGCGGGAGGGCCCTCCACCAGGCGCGGTGGGTGTCGTTCAGGACGAAGCGCTGGGCCTGCGCCATTCCGCCGCTGAGCAGCAAGAATGCCAACAAAATCATTCGGATTGATGTTTTCATAATTTCATTTCGTTAAATTTTTTTGATTCCAGTAGGGGCAAATTTGCGAATTATCAGATGATTCTGCAATAAGTCCTGTGCTAATTGTGTGCTAATGTATGATTATCGGATGTTAACGCTGGCCCAGCGGGCCAGAATATCGGATTGGCGCGGGGATTTATCGTCGGTTTTTTTGCCTTGGCGCGCTATCTTAGCGGCATGAGCGAAAAATGGATCTACAGGACGGCCCTGCGCAAGGGCACGGCGCACAAGGTTTACTGCGAGGACTTCCTGGTGGTGGAGCGCCGGGGGCGGACGCTTTGGATGGCCGTGTTCGACGGCTGCTCCTCGGGCAGGGAGTCGCACTTCGCCTCGGCGCTGCTGGGCAAGCTGTTCCGGCAGGGCCTGCCCGCGGACGAAGGGCGGGCCTTGGGGGCGGACGAGGCCCTGGCCGCGTGCCGGGCGCGGGTGCCGCTGGCGCTGGAGGGGCTGCGCTCGGCCTCGGCGCTGCTGGGGCTTGGCCCCGACGAGCTGCTGAGCACGATGCTGCTGGCCCGGGTGGACCTGGAGGAGCGCTCGGCGGCGGTGCTGGCCGTGGGCGACGGGCTGTTCTCGGTGGACGGGCGGCCGCACGTGCTCGACCAGGGCAACCGGCCCGCGTACATGGCCTACCAGCTCGCCGCCGGAGGCGCCCGGCCCGGCTGGCTGGAGGAGCTGCCGGCCTTCCACTTCGAGGGCGCGGGCAGCCTGGCCCTGGGCACCGACGGGCTGCTGAGCTTCGGCCTGCCCGACGGCGAGGACCTGGAGAAGGCCCTGTGGCTCTGCCACGACCGCGAGCTGCTGGGCAGCCAGGCCATGCTCGACCGCAAGCTCAACCTGCTGCGGGCGCGCCACGGCCTGGAGCCGCAGGACGACCTGGCCCTGGCGCGGGTGGACTGGACGGACTAGCCGGCTAGTCGAAGGACGAGAACGAGAAGCGGTGCTTGAACTGGAAGAGGTCCTCCTCGATGGACTGCGGCGTCATGGTGATCAGCGGGGCCAGGCGCTCGTCGTGGCGCATCCGGAGCTGGGGCATGTCCAGGTGCTGGTTGACGTAGATCATCTCCAGCTTGGGGTAGATTTCCTTGATGAGCGCGGCCACCTGGTTGACGCTGAGGTTCTTGCCCACGAGGTTGTAGATCCCCGACGGCAGGGCCTCGGTCTTGAAGAGGTTGTGCAGGAGGTTGGTGGCCTTGTTGATGTGGACGAAGGAGCGCTGCTGCTCGCCACTGCCCTCGATGCGGATGCGCCCCACGAAGTTGGCCTCGAACATGAAGCGGTTGAGCACCGTGTCGAAGCGGGCGCTGGGGCTGAAGCCGAAGACGTTGCCGCAGCGGATGATGTAGGTGGGCAGACGCTCGAACAGCCGGAGCACGTGGGCCTCGCCCCGGAGCTTGGAACTGCCGTAGAAGCTCTTGGGGTTGGGGTGGGTGTCGATGTCGATCCAGTCGTGGTGGGGGCCATAGACCGAGATGCTGCTCAGATAGACGAACTTCTTGACCGAGGGCGCCTCCTCGACGGCGTGGACCAGCTCGGCGGTGCCCCAGTGGTTGACCTGCTCGAACAGATGGGCGTCGCCGTCGCCCAGGGGCGTGGAGACCTTGGCGGCCAGGTGATAGACCACGTCCACCCCTTCCTTGAGCAGGGCGCGTAGCTTGCGGGTGTCGAGCAGCTCGCCCTGCGCGAAGCGCATGCGCCCGTTGCTGAACTTGCGGGTGTCGAGGAAGAGGTTGAAGTTGCCGGAGCTGAGGTTGTCGTAGATGATGACTTGCTCGACCTTGGGGTTGAGCAGCAGCTCGACGGCCAGTTCGTGGCCCAGGTATCCGGCTCCGCCGGTGATCAGGATCTTCATCGCTGTTGGTGTGTTGGGTTGGGTGTCGTCCTGGGCAGGCTCACTTTTCGACCAGGTCGGTGTTGAGGCCGCACTCGGTCTTGTTCATGCCGAACCAGCGCCCGTCGCGGCCGTCGAGGGTGAACTTCTTGGTGCAGGGCTCGCAGCCGATGCTGAGGTAGCCCTTCTCTTCGAGGGGGTTGGCGGGCAGGCCGTGGGCCTTGCGGTACTCGTGTACCATGCGCGAGGTCCAGGCCAGCATGGGGTGGTAGCGGGTTACGCCGTGCTTGGCGGGCTCCTCCTCGTGGAACCGCTTGCGGGTGTCGCTCTGGTCGGCGCGGACGCCGTTGACCCAGACGTCGTGCGTGAGGAGCGCCTGCTCCATGGGGCGGACCTTGTTGAGCTGGCAGCAGTAGTCGGGGTCGCTGGCGAAGAGCAGCCGGCCTTGGGCGTCCTTCTGGTGGATCTTGGGGATCTCGGAGCGGAGCTCGACCAGGTTGAGGCCAAGCTGGCGGACGACCTGGTCCTTGAAGGCCAGGGTCTCGGGGAAGTGGTATCCGGTGTTGAGGAAGAAGACCGGGATGCCGGGCGACAGCCGCGAGAGGATGTGCAGCAGCGGCAGGCTGTGGGTCTGGAAAGAGGAGGTGGTGAACAGGCGCAGGCCTCTTTCGTGGTAGCTGTCCAAGCGCCTTTTGATGGGGTCTAGGTCGAACATCTGGCCTTTTTTTTCCAAAAGTAGGCTTTTTTTCCGTACTTGTGCCCCAGCCGGCGGACAAGTCCGGGGCATCTCGCGCCCCAGGGCTTTCCCGCTTCGGCCCGTTCGACTATTTTCGCGGCGCCCCGAGAGGGGCCTCCGCCCTCCCACCTGACCCCACCTCACCCCCATGAGCGAATCCATTCTCAACGCCTTGGTGCAGCTTTTCGCCATCATCGCCAACGTTGACGAGGACGGCGTCTCCACCAAGGCCAAGCGCATCGTCAAATCCTACCTCAAGCAGCACCTGACCAAAGAGCTGGTCGAGGAGTACATCGACCTGTTCGACCAGTACTGGGAGTTCCACCACCGCGACCTGCCCGACACGGGCGACCCCAAGGGCCTGGCCCTGGTGGCCCGGCAGAACAAGGCCAAGGTGACCCGCATCGCCGCCAAGATCAACCAGGAGCTGCACCAGCGCGAGAAGGTCATCGTATTCCTGCGCCTGCTCGAGTTCATCTTCGAGGACGACCATGTCGAGGTGCTCGAGCTCGCCTTCGTCAACGACGTGGCCGCCGCCTTCAACATCTCCGAGCAGGAGGCCGCCGACATGTCCGCCTTCGTGCTCCGGGCCGACGTCGAGGGCATCGACCCCCGCCAGGTGCTCACCATCGACTCCACCGAGCCCGAGGACGACGGCGCCGCGGGCGCCTGGTTCGAGGAGAACCAGCCCGAGCGGCCCCAGGGGAAGAAGCACATCTACAAGGCCGGCATGCGCGGCAAGCTCGTGGTCCTGCAGATCAAGAGCATCAACACCTACGTCCTGCGCTACCTCGGCAACGGCATCCTCTACCTCAAGGGCATCAACGTCCTGCCCGAGAAGTGCTACTTCCTCGACCACGGCGCCATCGTCAGGGGGCCCAAGCTCAAGCCCGTTTACTTCGGCGACATCGTCAGCAAGTTCCTGGAAGGCAAGGCCCGCACCCGCGTGGTCTTCAAGGCCGAGGAGGTCGAGTTCCGCTTCAAGAACAGCGAGAACGGCCTCTACAAGTTCAACTTCACCGAGGAGTCGGGCAACCTGGTCGGCATCATGGGCGGTAGCGGAGTGGGCAAGTCCACCCTGCTCAACGTCTTCAACGGACAGCTCCCCCCCAAGGGCGGACGCATCACCATCAACGGATACGACCTCCACCTCGAGGCCGACAAGCTCGAGGGCGTCATCGGATTCGTGCCCCAGGACGACCTGCTCATCGAGGAGCTCACCGTTTACGAGAACCTCTACTACAACGCCAAGCTCTGCTTCAGCCACTACACCGAGCGGCAGATCATCCGCACCGTCAGCCGCGTCCTGAGCGACCTCGACCTCAACGACGTCCGGGGCCTGCGCGTGGGCAACCCCCTGAAGAAGTACATCAGCGGCGGCCAGCGCAAGCGCCTGAACATCGCCCTGGAGCTCATGCGCGAGCCCTCCGTCCTCTTCGTGGACGAGCCCACCTCCGGCCTGTCGTCCATGGACTCCGAGACCGTCATGCTCCTGCTCAAGCAGCAGGCCAGCAAGGGGAAGATCGTCGTGGTCAACATCCACCAGCCCTCCTCCGAGATCTTCAAGCTCATCGACCGCCTCATCATCCTCGACAAGGGCGGCAGGCCCATCTACAACGGCAACCCCATCGACGGCATCGTCTATTTCAAGAAGATGACCAGCCACGTCAACGCCGACGAGGCCGAGTGCCCCGCCTGCGGAAACGTCAACGCCGAGCGCATCCTCCAGATCGTCGAGGCCAAGCGCGTGGACGAGTACGGGCGCTTCACCCGCGACCGCGTCATCAAGCCCGACGAGTGGTACAAGATGTACCGCCGCCAGCTCGACAGCGCCGACCCCATCGGGCCCACCAAGGAGAAGCTCCCCACCAACAACTTCAAGATCCCCGACCGCTTCCGGCAGTTCAAGATCTTCACCATCCGCAACGTCCTCTCCAAGCTCACCAACCGCCAGTACCTGCTGATCAACCTGCTCGAGGCCCCCGGCCTGGCCTTCATCCTGGGCTACTTCACCAAGTACATGAGCCAGGGGCAGTACATCTTCAGCGAGAACAAGAACCTGCCCGTCTTCCTGTTCATGAGCATCGTCGTGGCCCTGTTCATGGGCCTGACCGTCAGCGCCGAGGAAATCATCAAAGACCGCCGGATCCTCAAGCGCGAGGCCTTCCTCAACCTGAGCTGGGCCGCCTACGTCAACTCCAAGCTCGTGGTGCTCTTCGCCCTGTCGGCCGTCCAGTCGCTGCTCTTCGTGCTGGTGGGCAGCTACATCCTCGAAATCCGCGGCATGACCTGGGAGTACTGGCTCATCCTCTACACCTCCGCGGCCTTCTCCAACCTCATCGGCCTGAACATCTCCTCCGGGCTCAACTCGGTGGTCAACATCTACATCCTCATCCCCTTCATCCTGGTGCCCCAGCTCCTGCTCGGCGGGGCCATGGTCAGCTTCGACGAGCTGCACGACAGCATCCGCAACGACCGCTACGTGCCCATCGCCGGAGACCTCATGCCCTCGCGCTGGGCCTACGAGGCCCTGGCCGTCACGCAGTTCAAGGAAAACGACTACCAGCGCATCTTCTTCCCCTACGAGATGGGCATCAGCCAGGCCTCGTACCACTCCGCCTTCCTCTTCCCCGCCCTGCGCGCCAAGGTCGAGCAGGCCAACTTCGCCCTCGCGAAGGGCGACGCCGACGCCCTGGCCGACGCCCTCCGGCCCGCCCGGCCCCACTTCAAAGACCTGGCCCGGCTGCACCCCCAGGTGCCCGCGCCCCACGACGACAGCCTCACCGTGGAGGCCTTCAGCACCGCCACCGCCCGCCTGGCCCTGGGCTTCCTCGACTCCATAGCCCCCATCTACCAGCAGCGCGAAAAGCACTTCCGCGCCGCCAAGGATTCCGCCATCCGCGACGCCGTGGAGCGCCTGGGCCAGGACATCCTCGTCCAGCTCCGCCGCGACCACGAGAACAAGGCCCTGGCCGACTTCGTCCTCAACAAGCGCATCCTCGACAAGGCCGTCGAGACCCGCCGCGGCTTCGTCCAGCGCAAGGACCCCGCCTACCACCTGCCCGAGCATCCCCTCGGCCGCTCGCACTTCTACGCCCCCGCCAAGCTCTTCATGGGCCAGTACATCGACACCTTCTGGTTCAACCTGGCCGTCATCTGGCTCGGCACCTTCCTGCTCTACCTGGCCCTGCTCGGCGAGCTGCTCAAGAAGGCCCTCGGCTACCTCGAGAGCCAGCAGTACGTCAAGAGCGAGAAGCGCTCCCAGAACCCCGTCCTGGCCCCCACCTTCAAGGCCCAGCTCCTGGCCCGCTGGAACGCCGCCAAAGGCCAGGCCCTCAAAGGCCGCAAGAACCCCTGAGCCCCATGACAGCCGAGATAGGCTTGCGGATCACACTGAAATCGCTTAGGAACGTCAATTTCGAAACCTCGGACAAACAGGCGCCCTCGCCGCGACGAACGCAGAGCGCATTCGAACCCAAACCCAGAGAAACCATGCCCAGAGGAAGCAAAGCCCAACAGCAAAGCCCAGAAACGACCATCGAGCCATGCGAGCACGCCTATTTCGAGCGGGCCACCGCCAGCCTGCGCGGGCGCGAACGCATCGACGCGCGGGGAATCGAATCGCTGAAAATGACCAAGCCATGAGGATCGAGAGGATTCGGATAAGGAACTTCAAGGCATTCCGGGAGGTAGAGCTGGACGACCTGCCGGAACTGGCCGTGTTCGTGGGGGCCAACGGGGCCGGCAAGACGACTCTTTTCGATGTCCTTGGATTTCTGAGCGACGCCCTGAAGAACAACATCCGCCAGGCGCTGGCCAAAAGAGGCGGCTTCAAGGAAGTCATCAGCCGAGGCCAAAGCGGGCTGATCGAGTTCGAGCTCCAGTTCAGGCTTGCCATCGCCGCGAAGCAGAGACGCGTCACCTACCGGCTCGAAATCGGCGAGGAAAACGGCAAGCCCTACGTGGAACGGGAAATCTTGCGCTACAAAAGAGGCGCCCACGGCTCGCCCTACCACTTCCTCGACTTCTCGAAAGGCAAGGGATACGCCATTTCCAACGAAGACGACTTCGACAAGCCCGACGAGGAGCTCGAGCGGAGCGCCCAGACGCTCAGCTCGCCGGACATCCTGGCCATCAAAGGCCTCGGGCAGTTCGAGGGCTTCAAGGCGGCGAGCGCCTTCCGCTCGTTCATCGAAAGCTGGCACGTGTCCGACCTCCACATCTCCCATGCCCGGCCCAGCCGCGAGGCAGGGTACGCCGAGCACCTGTCGCCAACGGGCGACAACCTGCCCCTGGTCGTCCAATACATGTTCGAGAACCACAGGAAAATATTTGACCAGGTTCTCGAAAAGATGAAAAGAAGAGTTCCTGGAATCAACAATGTTCAGGCAGAACTGACCATCGACGGAAGGATAGTGCTGCGTTTCCAAGACGGCTCATTCAAAGATCCCTTCATCGCCAGCTACGTGTCCGACGGAACCATCAAGATGTTCGCCTACCTGGTCTTGCTGCACGACCCCAACCCGCACCCGCTGCTGTGCATCGAAGAGCCTGAAAACCAGTTGTACCCGACCGTCCTGCTCGAATTGTTGGAAGAGCTCAGGCTCTACGCACAAAAAGGCGGGCAAGTTTTCGTGTCGTCGCACTCGCCCGACCTGCTGAACGGGGCCACGCCCGAGGAAACGTTTTGGCTCGTCAAGGAAAAGGGCTACACCCGCATCAAACGGGCTTCCGACAGCGAAGAAATCAAAGCACTCTACCACGAAGGCGACCAGCTCGGCTACTTGTGGAAGGAAAAATACTTCGAGGGTAGCAATCCTGAATAAGCGATGGGCCACAAGCGTTTGGAAATCTTGACCGAGGAAAGCTCGATGGAGCTTTTTTTACGGGGCATCCTGCCCCGCGTTCTGCCATCGGGTTACACCTTGGATGAAAATTGCTTCATCCGCCCCCACCAAGGCAAAAGCGACTTGAAAAAATCCATCCCCAAGAAGATGCGGGTCTATTCGAAAAGCCCGTACCCGACAAAAGTCATGATCATCCACGACCAAGACTCTAACGACTGCAAGAAGCTCAAGCAGGAGCTCTCCGAGCTGGCAAGAGCATCATCGAGCGACGATTTTCCATTCTTGGTCAGGATAGCCTGCCGCGAGCTAGAGAACTGGTACCTAGGCGATTTTGACTCGCTGGAGAAAGTCTATCCCGAGATCAAATCGAAGCGTCAATCCATGAAAAAGAAGTTTCGGAATCCTGACAATGTTACCGGCTCGCACGAGATCAAGATGCTGACCAGACAATTCAGCAAGGCCGCAACCGCGCGAAGCATGGGACCCACCATCGCGATCGAGTCGAACCGCTCTCCGAGCTTCCAGCAGTTCGTCCTCGGCCTTTCCAAATTGTTAAACGAACATTGAACCCCGATGGGATCCAATGGGTGCGGCCCCGAATGGAATGCAGGAAAAGCACGAGCAGTCGGGCCCCAATCGCATGAGGATCCAATTTCTGTTTTTGGGTTCTCCTGCCTGGATTTCACCCGGTCTTACTCCAATTCAATCCCTTCGGGGATTGGTGGAACAGTCCATTTTTTTGAAAACGGGTGATTCGGATACTTCGCCCTCGAAGGCAGCTTGGTTTGAACCACCCCAAAGCGCATGAGATCCCGCCCACCCGGGCGGCTTGCCGCTTGTCGATTTAATGCTTACCTTAGGACCATCAAGCCCAAGCCTGCCGACGGACGACCACTTGGTATGTCGCGGAGTTCGGGAGGGGCCAGATTGCCAAAGGACCAGCCCAAGGGAAAGACAAACCGCAGCCAAAGCCATGCAAAAGATAACCGTCAGAAACTTCAGGCAAATCACGGAAGCCGAGGTGGAAATCAAAAAAATCCTGGTGCTGATTGGCGAGCAGGCCAGTGGCAAAAGCACCCTTGCCAAGCTGATCTACTTCTTCAAGTCCTTGAAGGACGATTATTTCAACCTCATCTACGAAAACGCGAATGGTGCCGAAACGGAGTTGGAAAAAATGTTCATCCAGCGCATCATCGAAAAGTTCAATCTTTACTTTGGCCCCGCATCGAACCTGAACCATGATTTTGAAATCACTTTCCATTACCGGTACCTTGGCGGCGACAACCCAGAGAACAGGTCGCTCAAATTGGCGAAGGGCAAGGGCCTTGGCGTAAGCTTCGACTACGGCTTTTTCGGGGAAATCTTGTCGAACACCCGCGACCTGGCCCGCCAAATCGCCGACTTCGACAAGGCGAAGCCGGACACGGACATCAACAGCTACCGGCTCGCGGAAAGGACAAAGGCCCGGTTCATCAGGGAATTGGGCCAGCGGGTCGATGCCTTGTTTCGTGACGATCATTCGCCCATGTTTTTTCCAGCGGGCCGAAGCATCACGGTCGCCTATCCGGAACACTTCCAGACGCTTTTCTTTGGCAACATCAACTCGCCCGAGAGCCTCTCCCGCTCCGCCGACCTGCTGCAAATGAAGGCGTTCATGCTGCATTCCAAGTTTTTGAACGACTATTTCAACAAGAGCAGTTTCGAGGAAAAGATCGGCGGCTACTCCGGTGCTTCGGTCTCGGCCCACGCGCTAGGCTTTTTCAAGGCCCATTCCGAGTACATCTTGCAGGGCAGATACGAAAACGCGAACGGAGGCGAACGCCTGGTCTTCGGCAACCACCCCAGCCATTCCGTGCCCTTCAGCCTTGCTTCCTCTGGCCAGCAAGAGTCCATCCGCATCATCCAGGATCTCTTCTACTTGCTCTATGAAAACCAAAAGTCCTTCCGGGTCATCGAAGAGCCGGAGGCGCACCTCTACCCCTTGGCCCAGAAAAAGCTGGTCGAGCTGATTTCCTTGGTCGCGAACTGCACCCAGAGCCAGATCGCCCTGACGACCCACAGCCCCTACATCTTGAGCATCCTCAACAACCTTCTGATGCTCACCCTGACCGAGCAGCGGAACCCCGCGAGCACCGGCCGCATCCACCAGCATTTTGGCACCGGCGCCCTCCTAGCCGAAAAGAACGAGCGGATCAATCTGCGCGCCGACGAAGTCCAGGCCTATGCCCTGAAACCCAGGGGCGAAGTCTATTGCGCGTCCCTGATTGACCCCGAAACCGGCCTGATCGGCGAAAATTACTTGGACCGTGTTACCGAAGAGCTGAACGCCGATTTCAACCTGTTGTATGAGCTCAATTTCCAAAGCGCTTGACCATGAAGCACGCTGAAGTCATTCTGGCCTTGAGGCGGGCTTGCGCAGATTTCCCCTTCACGGAAAGCCTGCTACAAGACGAATTTCTTTTCGTCGAAGAAAAAACTGAGAGGAATGAACCCAGGCGCGCAGCCAGGCTATTCACGGAAATGACCAGCTCGCAACCAGAGGCTAGACATTTCAAAATCAGAAACACCGTCCATGGAACAACGACAGCCCATATTTGCGTCGATGGGGACCTCATTCCCTATGGCCAAACAAAATACAACCCAGAGAGTCCTTCATCGTCAGAAGGAAGGCCCGATAGCTTGGTTTTCAATGATCAATCTTTTCTGTTCCTGGAATTGAAAGTTGGCCAGGAAGACGCCACCGAAACAAAAGAAGACCCCAAGTGGAAGAGATTCTTTGATGGTGCCCGGCAAATAGAAGATTTTGTCAATTTCTTGAAAGCCAAGAACTTCGACATAACTTCATTTTATCCAAGCCCACTTGCCGTCATATGCTTCCGATTCGAGCCCAATTTTTCAATACAAACCCAAGGAAACACGCAAAGAAACTCCCAATTGTTCAAAATTTCTACGCGGCTGGGCTTCCGGTTGATCGCGCACAACCACAACCAAGTTTTTGAAATCTGAGCGCTTTAGAAATCCCACGGCCTCAAGCTGAAAACAACGATGACATCGACTCTCCCCTCGCGTTGGAGGGTCATTGACACAATCCCCCCCCGCCATGCCCACCCCACCCAAAATCCACCCCAGTTGGCTCGAAGTGTTGCGCGACGAGTTCGAGCAAGAGTACTTCGCGCAGCTCAAGCGCTTTTTGCAGGAAGAAAAACGGAACCATGTCGTCTATCCGCCGGGGCCGCTGATTTTCAACGCCTTCGACCTGACGCCCTTCGACAAGGTGCGGGTGGTGGTGGTGGGGCAGGACCCCTACCACGGCCAGGGACAGGCGCACGGGCTGAGCTTCTCGGTGCCCGATGGCGTGCCGCCGCCGCCCTCGCTGGTCAACATCTTCAAAGAGCAGGAGCGCGACCTGGGCATCTCGCCCCGGCGCGGCGGCAACCTCGAAGGCTGGGCGCGGCAAGGCGTCTTCCTGATCAACGCCACGCTGACCGTGCGGGCCGAGCAGGCCGCCTCGCACCAGGGCCGCGGCTGGGAGCGCTTCACCGACCGCGTCATCGAGGCGCTGGCCCAGGGGCGCGAAGGGCTGGTGTTCATGCTCTGGGGACGCTCGGCCCAGAACAAGGCGGCGATGGCCAAGGGCCGCGGCCACCTGGTGCTCGAGGCGCCGCATCCCTCGCCGCTTTCGGCCCACCGGGGCTTCCTCGGCTGCGGGCATTTCTCGAAGGCCAACGAATTTCTGCGCCAGCGCGGCCAGCCCCCGATCGACTGGGGCGCGTGAGCCCGCGCGGGGCGGCTCAGCCCAGTGTCGCGGCGCTCTGGCCGGGCTCCGCCACCGTGATCTGCCCGCCCCACTGGCAGCGCAGGCGGCATCCCGCCGTCAAGGCCGCTTTCCCTTCGATTTCGAGCGACTGGCCCTGGCATTGCCACGGCAGCCCGGTGCGGGGCAGGCAGGGCGCCGAGGCGATGGCCCCGCCCAGCACCACCCGCGGGTTGCCCGGGGCCGTGCAGATGCCGAACGGCAGGATGTTGAGCAGCGGCAGATGGTCGGCCGCGGTGGCCACGAGCTTGCCGCCGGCCCAGACACTGCCCGAGGGGGCCAGCACCAGGACCGATTGCGCGCTGCCGTGGCTGCACCGGAGCAAGGCTCCCGAACTTACGAATGGAATCATCGGTGGGAAAGTCTTTGGGGGTTCGTGCGTCAGTTCAGCTTGATGGCCGTGCCGCGGATCTGGACCGTTCCGCTGGCCGCGATCTCGGCGCTGGCCTTGCCCGAGGCCTTGAAGCGGGCCTGGGCCAGGGCCTCGAGGTTGCGGCCTTCGAGCACGATGTCGCCCTGCGGGCTGCGCAGCTCGATGCCGTCGCGGGCCTCGAGGACGAGCTTCTGGGCGCTGGCCACGCGTATCCCGTCCTTGGAAAGCTCGATGCGGTTTCCCTGGGCATCGGCCAGCAGCACGGATCGCCCCTGGTCGTCGAGGACAACGCTCTGGCCCCCAGGGGTTAGCAGGCTGATGACTCGGCCCAGGTCGTCGAAGCGGAGGCTGAGGCCGGCGCGGGTGAAGATGCCCTTGAGGGCGTTGTCGGGCGTCGGGGGCAGGGGCGGCGGCGCGGCGGGGCTGTGCAGGGCGCCGAGCACCACCGGAAAGCGCGGGTCCTGGTCGAAAAAGCCGAGCACCACCTCGTCGCCCGGCTCGGGCAGGAAGCGGAAGCCTCGCCCCGGGCCCGCGTCGGGCGAGGCGAGCTTGGCCCAGACCCTGCGGTTGGGCCCCAGCAGCGGCAGAGCCACCAGGACGCGGCCCAGGCCCGCCGGGTCGCCCTCGGCGCGCTCGACCTTGCCCACGGCCAGCCCCGGCCAAGGCGGCAGGAGGGCGTCGGTCCCGGGCAGCGGCTCGGGCAGGGGCGCCTCGATGCCCACGTGGGCGGTGCTGGTCCAACTGCCCTCGCGCAGGTTGTGCTCGACCCCGGCCACCAGCAGCGCCTGGCCGTCGAAACGGGCGCCCAGGCCGCCCACGGCAAGGCACTGCCCCGGCCAAAGCTCGGCCAGTCCCCAGGTCTTGAGGCTGCCGCGCACCTGGCCCAGGCGCAGGCGCTCGGCGCGGGCGTCGGCCCAGTCCTTGAGCTCGTTGTCGGCCAGGTTCGACGAGCGGGCCGGGCGGTCGGTGGGCCTTCCCTCGGGCGGGGTCTCGTCGAGCCAGGGGTTCGCGGGCCAGTGGGGCACGCCCTTCTTGGCCACGACGCTCTGTTCCTGCGACTTCCAGGCCTGGGCCTCCACGCCCTGCCCGTGGGCCGAGGCGTCGAGCTCCAGGTCCAGCTCCAGCAGGTCGCTGCCCATCTCCAGGCGGATGGGTTCCTGGCCGGGGTCGAGCGACAGCAGGTCCACCTGCCCGAGGCGGTTGCGCAGGAGCAGGCCGTTGGCATGGGCCCGGCGCGCCATGAACTGCCAGTCGGTGGCCTCGTGCTGGACCATCTGGGCGTGCCGGACGGCGGTCTCGGGCACGGCCCCGCGGGCATGGGCGCGCTCGAGCAGGCTGACGAAGATCTGGCTGTCGGTCTGCTGTTCGTAGAGCTCGTCGCGGGCCACCAGGTCGAGGGCATAGGCGGCGTCGCGGCACTCGAGCTCGGTGCTCAGGCGTCCGCCCCGCATCCTGACGGCGACCTTCATGACCCGGCCTCGGAAGAGGATGCCGAGCTGGTTGTCGTATCCGGCCGCGAGCTCGAGCAGGGCGCCGGGCCGCAGTTGGGGCAGTTCGGCCAGCTCGAAGCGCTGGCGGGCAGGGTCGCCATCGGCGAAGCTGAGCGTGGCCTTCGAGACGCGGTCGAGCTCGTGCCGCACCCTGGCCCAGAGCAGCTCGAATCCGCTGGGCAAGGGCTGGCCGTCGAGGCTGACGCGGGCGTTCAGGACACCCGATGAAGGGGGATGGGGCATGGCGTTGTCGATTTGGGCTAAAGGTAAGGATTTCGCGCCGCCGAACCGCCACCCAAAAGTTTTGCCTGCCATGGGGCAATTCACTTTCTGATTCAAAAGCTGACCTAAACATTCAGGCAAAGTGGAAATGTTGTCATCTGTCTCTCCTCACCTCGCTACGCAAAACCTCTATCTGCATGACTGTCAAGCCTGTCGCTTTGGCAATATGATCATTGTCCGAACCCAAAAGAATCAAGTTCTTAGCAATTTCAATTACTTTTTCCTCAACCGCGGTTTCCAAAGCACTTTTCAAATCTCCGTATTGCATGGCCTTTCTTTCTGCTGACAAATCCGCCAAATTTTCAACATTGCGAAAATTCAAGCTCTCGATTTGATGATGCGAAGGCAAAAGCTGGTTCAAAAAATCAATAAGAAGGTCTTTGTTCCCCTCTTCGCCAAAAAGTTTCTTGAAACCAAAATCGGTATAAGGATTGATGTACTTTGCCATACTGTTGTGCTTGATGCAAAGTTAGAAAAGAATCGAAAAACCTAAGCCTGCCCATCATGCCGAGGGTCGAACTTCGCGATGAAAGGCGCAGGGCGCCCAGGCTGAGCTGCTTTCGAGTCGTGTATTCGAACATCAGCGCAAGCTTTTCGGTCTCAATTTATCCAAAATTTTGCATTACCAAAGAAAAATGGACTTAATTTCTTGAAATCTAGCCGATTGAGAGCTTGTTTGCAGCCCTGAATTTATCCCATTAGCCCGCATTTTCACAAACAAGATGCTGGCTATAGTCTATTCTTCTTCGTCGCGCAGGGCATTGATTTGTCCGACAGTCAAGCCTGTATTCTCTGCTATTTCTTCGTTTGTCAGTTTTCGTTTGATAAGTTTTCTTGCCAACCTTATTTTTTCGTCTTTCCTTATTTTGTCTTCAGCCTCAATTTTCAAAGAAAGCGACTCGCTTGCCTTGACGTGCAAATAGTCCAATGTTCTATTCCTTAATAGTGGGACAAAAAGAAATGCTTACATTGCACCATGAAAAAATACGAAGCAATATTGGCCAAGATCGCGGGG
>JAIFMG010000088.1 GCA_020048645.1 Bacteroidota bacterium
ATCCGGAAAACCAGACTCGGAAGTATCTGTAAATCAGACTTTTAAATCAGGATAAATGCAAAATTCAATTTTTGTCGGATGGTAGTGATTACTTAAATCCTTTGGTGAAAGAAAACCTGTTTTATCAAGTTTGTATTTATCTTTCAGTGCTTTAATAGTTTGCTCGGCTTCCGGATTTACGCCTTTAAATTTGTCATTCACAACAAAATAAAATTCTTTAACCGGCGACCATTGGGCTAATAATCCTTTTAAGTCAGTTTTAAGTTTTTCAACAACTTCTGGATAACTTTTCCTTATATCCTCTGGAGCAAATAAATTCCTTTGCTTGGAATAGATCCGTCATTTTTTTTATCTCCAATGTTACCCCACGGTTTTATTTGCTGGAAATCAGGTTCAGCGCAATTCATTATTTCCGTAAATAAACTTTCAAAAGCATTTCCATCGGCTTTAAAAATTTTATTTTCGAAAAGTATTCGTGCTAATATTTTCTCTTGATTATCCATATTGCAAAAATAGATTTTTTTTGTTCTATTCAATTTTTGATGTCCATTTTTTATGAAACACAACGCTATTACTTCCACCATCCTCAATTCCTACCCAAAAGCACAATTGTGCAAGTACGAATTTTATGCACAGCTCCAGAAGCCGCGCCAACCCGTCAAAGATCGAATCGACAGGTTTTGGAAGTTTGGTTGCCGGCTTTGGCCCTGGACATCCGCGGTTTTGAAGGGTAACTTGATCATCGGGGGTTTGCAATTGACGGTGACCAAAGATACAAACTGTACTTTGAAAAAACAAGCGACTTGGCCTTTTTTTGAACTCGTGGGCAGTATGCTACGCGCGCACTGTTGAGGAACAACAGATGCGTTTTGACCGGAAAACTTGACTTTGCCCGTACCAATCCTTTTGCGCTACCCACACACTCTTTGAAAGAACCATTTTGGCCAAGGCGCGCCGCGCGAAGGCTCAGGAATCCCAGACGATGGCGAAGCGCAGCCGCTTGCCGTCCATGAGCACCCGCAGCGGCTTCTCGAAGCGGACGTGCTTGAAGAAGCGGGTCTGCCGCACCACGGGCTGCAGGCGCAGGATGTCGAGGTTCACGAAGGTGTCGGCGCGCCGGTGCTCGACGCAGAAGTAGCCCACGTTCATCGACGTGACGTTGTGGAAGAAGTGCGAGCCCAGCGAGGGCTCCAGCGGGAAGTCGGGGATGCCCATCTCGACGATGACCTTGGCGTTGGCGATGTGCGGCCAGAGCAGCGGGATGCCCGTGTACTTGTCGCGGGTGCCCCAGCGGCCCGGCCCGACCAGGATGTACTCCCGGCCCTCGCGCTCCAGCTCCTGGTTGAGCTCGGCCACCTCGCGGCCCATCTGCTCGGTCTGGGTCTTGTCGAAGACCTCGAGGTCCATGAAGACCACGTCGCGGATGTGCTCCAGCGCGCCGTTGCCCATGCCCTTGCTGGCCATCAGCACGAGCTTATCGGCGGGCAGTTGGCCGAAGTCGAGGTCGGCCGAGGATTCCACCTTGATCATAGGCTTGACCTGGAGCAGGTAGAAGACGGCCTCGCCCCGCGGGTCCTTGTTGAGGTCGAGGGCGAACTCGATCTCGACGGGCGCGCCCAGGGCGTCCTTGAGCAGGCGCAGCAGCACGCGCAAGGTCTTGGCCAGGGGCACGTGCTCGTACTTGAGGATGTTGGCGAAATCGAGGACCCGCGGGCCTTTGACGTCGAAGCTCTGCGTCAGGCGGTTGTTCTCGTGGTCGAAGACCGAGGCCAGGTGCTTGAGCGTGCCGTGCTTCTCGGCCATGTTCAGCCGCAGCCGCGCCAGGGTGGCGTCCTCGTCGCCCTGCGTCAGGTCGGGCTGGCTGCGCGTCAGGTCGATGGCGTAGAAATGCTTCTGCGACTCGCGCACCTTGTCTTCGAGCGAGAGCATCTCGAGCTGCGGGTGCAGGGGCGAGAAGCGGAAGGCCCGCTCGCCGCCCACCACGTAGCGCCCCAGGCCCAGCGCGATGACCGCCAGCCCATCCTCGGGCTTCATGTACGAGAAGGGGTAGTAGTTGTACGACTGGGCCACCCCGCTGATGTGCGGATAGTAGTAGCCTTCGTGCCGGCTGCCGACCACTTCCTGCACGATGACGCCCATCTTCTCCTCTTCGATCTTGTGGTTGACGGCCCGGAAGTAGTCTTGCGAGTTTTGCGAGAAGATCGAGGCGAACACCAGCTTGATCGCGTCGCTGAGCTGCTTGTGCCGCACCCAGATGTCGGGGTGGTTGTTGGGGACCATGTAGGTCGAATAGACCCCAGCGAAAGGCTCCACCAGCGAATCCTCGAACAGGCCCGAGGAGCGGACGGCCACGGGGCGCGTCGTGGTCTCCAGGTAATGGAACAGCCGCCGGTTGAGGTGGTGCGAGAGCTTGCCTTCGAGGAACAGCTCCTTGATGCTCGAAAGCTCCTTGTTGACGTAGAGCCGCTCGTGCAGGCCGTTGTTTTCCAGGAACTCGTCGAACTCGACCGCACCGATGATGGCCGTGGCGGGAATGGCCACGTGGATGCCCGGCAGGATCTGCCGGAAGTTGATGTTCTCGATGAAGTTGCACAGGAAGGCGATGCCCCGCCCTTTGCCGCCCAGCGAGCCGCTGCTGATCTGCAGCACGTAGTGCCGGCTGGGCATGATGTCGGGCGAGTAGGGGATGACCTTGCCTTTCATGCGCTTGAAGCGGACCTTGCGGAAGATCTCCTGGCAATGCTCGCGCATCTCGCGCACCGAGTCGAACTCGATGCTGGCCGCGGCGCGGATCTGCTTGGCCAGGTTGATCTCGCCCCTGGCCATCAGCCACTTGGCGATGCCCGTCGAGCGGAAGTGGTACGAGAGGCTCTGGTCGGGCACCACGGCCACCAGCTCCTCCAGCTCCTTGACGGTGCGGGCCACGTGGCGCTTGCCCGTGGGCACCTTCTTGAAGACGAAGTCGCCGAAGCCCATCTTGTCCTTCATGAACAGCCGCAGGTCCAGGGCCAGGCTCTCCGATTCCTTGTGCAGGAAATAGGCGTTGATCTTGGCGGCCTCGACGCGGTTGTCGTCGTCGCTCGACTGCAACAGCGTCGAGATGTGCGGATTCAGCTCCTTGACGTAGCCGATGAGCTCCAGCCCGGCGCGGTGGTCGCTGCGGCCCTGCCGCGGGTACTCCACGTCCGAGATGACCGCCAGGAGGTCATCCTGGTAGCGGTCGATGATGGCCTGGGCGTCCTCGAAGTTGTCGGCCAGCAGCACCTTGGGCCGCGCCCGCATCATGAAGATCTTGTGCAGCTCGTCGTTGGTCTCCTCCGAGAGGATGGCCTGCGTCTGGCTCATGATCGTCGAGTAGAGGATGGGCAGGTAGCGCGAGTAGTAGCGCACCGAGTCCTCCACCAGCAGCACCACTTGCACCGAGCCGGCCTTGGTGTCGGAGTCCACGTTCATGCGGTCTTCGACGTACTTGGTCATGGCGAAGAAGACGGCCGCGTCGCCATTCCAGACGAAGACGCGCTCGACGAAGTGGGCCAGCTCGGCGCGCTTCTGCTCGAAGAAGGCCAGGTTGTGGTTGTTGTTGATCAGCAGCAGGATGGGCGTCGCGGGGCTGGCCTCCTTGATTTGCCGGGCCAGTTGCAGGCTGCGGTTCTTTTCGAGGCCCACCATCAGCACCACCATGTCGAAGCGCTGGGCGCGCAGCAGCTCCAGGGCCTCGCCCTCGGTGGAGGCGCTGGTGAAGCGCGGCGCCGAGTAGAGGTTCAGTTGGAGGTACTCGCCGAAGATCTTCTCGGTGAACTGCCCCTCGCGGACGATGGAGTAGGCGTCGTAGAGCGTGGCCACCAGCAGCACGTCCTTGACCTTGAAGGGCGTCAGCTCATGGAAGATGTCCCTGTCCGTCTTGCGCTTCTTGAAGAGCAGCGGCAGGGAGATCTGGTCTTCGGGCAGAAGGGGCGTCGTGGGCATGGGCGGGTTGGGAAAGAGGTGAGGAGCCTTCGGCGCGGGCCGGTCAGCGCAGTTGGACCCGGAGCACTTGCCGGTCGGGCACCTGGCCGCCTTCGGTGACCAGCTCGAACAGGAAGAACAGCTCGCTGGCGGGCAGCGACGCGAGCGAGGCCACGCGCTGGCCAGCCTCGTCGTACAGGGCATTGCGGAAGAAGATGCTCAGGTGGACCATGCCGTCCTCGACGCGCTGCTCATCGACCACCTTCGGCTCGTCGGGGCCGGCCGCGTAGAGCAGGTTGTAGCCGTTGTTGCCCAGCACCAGGCAGTCGCAGGCGCCCTCGGGGTCGGTGGCGTAGGGGAAGTCGCGCAGGCCAAGTTGCTGGCTGATGCCCTTGCCCTGCTCCCAGGCCTCGAAGTCCGCTTCCGAGGCCGAGACCAGGAAGCGGACATGGAGGGGCGGGTCCGACTGCACGAAGGAGCAGCGCAGGGCGAAGGGGCCTTTCGTGAGGCCGACCTTCCCCCGGCGCGGGCTGGACTGCTCGGACCCTTGGGCGAAGCCGATGGTGAGCTGGGCGCTGGACCATTGCCCCGAGGCCAGGAAAAGAAGCATAGCGAATAGGAATCTCATCGGCGCGTTTTGAGGTTGTCGGGCAAATTTAACAAAGGCCTCCGATTTTCAGGGCCTCATTGGCCCTCGCGTTCGCTGTTGTTGGGTTGCTGAAGAGCCTGCCCCGGGGCATCTTGCGCGGGGTTCTTCTTGCGGCGCTTCTTGTTCTTGCGGGGCTTGGGGGGCGCGTTCGGGTCGATGGCCTGGGCCGCGGAGGGCTCGCTGGGGGCGGCGGGCCGCTCGGGGCGGGGCTGCGCGGCCGCTCCCTCGGGCCGCGGGCCTCGTTCGCGGCGGGGTCCGCGCTCGCCATTTTCAGACCTGGGCCTGTCGTCGCGCCGCTCGCCATTTTCGCCGCGGGGCCTGTCGTCGCGGCGCTCTCCATTTTCAGACCTGGGCCTGTCGTCTCGCCGCTCGCCATTTTCAGATCTGGGCCTGTCGTCGCGTCGTTCGCCATTTTCGGACCGTGGCCTGTCGTCGCGGCGTTCGCCCTTCTCGCCGCGGGGCCTGTCGTCGCGGCGTTCGCCTCCTTTGCCTCCGCCGGGGCGCTTTTCGCGGCCGGGGCCTTTGCCCCCGGGGCGGCGGCCCGCGTCGGGGCGCTGCTTTTCAGGCTCGTAGGCCGGGCCTTCGCCCAGCTCTTCGGGCATAGGGAGCTTCTTGACCGTGATGCCGATCAGGTTCTCGATGTCGAAGAATTTGCGCTGGTCGCTCTCGCCGATGAAGGTAACGGCCGTGCCCTTGCGCTCGGCCCGGGCGGTGCGGCCCACGCGGTGGACGTAGTCCTCGGCGTCGTGCGGCACGTCGAAGTTGATGACCAGGTCGATGCCGTCGATGTCGATGCCGCGGGCCATGATGTCGGTGGCCGCCAGCACCTGGAATCGGCGGTTGCGGAAGTCGTTCAGCACCTCCTCGCGCTGGCTCTGCTCCAGGTCCGAGTGCATGGTGGCCGAGGGGATCTTGAGCTGGGCCAGGGTGGTGCCGATGCTCTTGACGTTGCTCTTGGTGGACGAGAAGATCAGCACGCTCTCGTAGTGCCCCTCGTTGAGCAGGTGCTGGATGAGCTTGTACTTCTGGTTGGCGTAGGCCATGTAGGCGATCTGCCGCACGCCCGCCGCGGGCTTCGAGACGGCGATGTTGATCTGCACGGGCTCGTTGAGGATCTCGCGGGCCAGTTGCCGGATCTTGGGCGGCATGGTGGCCGAGAAGAGCAGCGTCTGCCGCTTCTCGGGCAGGTAGCTGATGATTTCCTTGATGTCGTCGAGGAAGCCCATGTCCAGCATCCGGTCGGCCTCGTCCAGGATCAGGTACTCCAAGTGCGAGAAGTCGGCGTACCGGAAGCGCATGTGCGAGAGCAGCCTGCCAGGCGTGGCGATCACGATGTCGGCCCCGCCCACCAGGGCCCGCTTCTGCTGGTCCCAGGCCTTGCCGTCGCTGCCGCCATAGACCGGGATGGAGGTTACGGAGGTGAAGTACGAGAAGCCCTCGATGTGCTGGTCGATCTGCTTGGCCAGCTCGCGCGTGGGGGCCACCACCAGCACCCGGATCGAGTCGTGCGCCCCGGGGCCCTGCACGATGCGCTCCAGCACCGGAAGGATGAAGGCCGCCGTCTTGCCCGTGCCCGTCTGGGCGCAGGCTATCATGTCCTTGCCCAGCAGGATGTTCGGGATGGCCTGCTCTTGGACAGGCGTGGGCTTCTCGAAGTTCATCGCGTCCAGCGCGTCCAGAATGGGGTTGGAAAAGCCTAAGTCGGTAAATGTCATAGGGAATATGCTGTTTCTGAGGGTGATGCGGGCATCATGGCCCTGCGTCGGCCAGGAGGGCCGCGACGCGGTTGGCCAAGGCCGGAAAGATTGTCCGCGCCTTTTCGAACGCCAAGCCTCGCGAATATACCGCATATTTCCGGGCCAGCACCCTCCGACAAGCCGCCGAAGACCATCGCCGACCGCAAAAAAAAATCCGCACCCTGGCCGAACGACAATAATTTTGCATAACTTGATGTGATAGTGCCGGAACCAGCGGGCACCACAGCGACAACCCCGGGGCCCCCGGCGCGGGAGTCCTGTCGGCCCCGGACCTTTTTGTTTTTTTAAGCAAAACGGAAATTTTTTTCGCCTCCAAGCCCCAAGAGCGCAACCTTCGAAAGCAAACGACGTATCGAGGGCTTGGATTTCAAGACCCAGACAAGAAAAATCATCGCAAGGGTGCCAATTTGAAAATTCCTTTAAATTTGCGCGCTTTTTCGACCCGGCCTGACTTTCCCATCCGCCCAATCAAGAAACCCAAGAACCATAACCTGAACCGCTTATGAGACAGCTAAAGATTACCAAGTCCATCACCAACCGCGAGAGCGCCTCGCTGGACAAGTACCTCCAGGAAATCGGCAAGTACGAGCTGATCACCGTGGAAGAAGAGGTGGAGTTGGCCCAACGCATCCGCAAAGGGGACCAATCGGCAATCGAGAAGCTCACCCGCGCCAACCTGCGCTTCGTCGTGTCGGTGGCCAAGCAGTACCAGAACCAAGGCCTGAGCCTGCCCGACCTCATCAACGAGGGCAACCTCGGCCTCATCAAGGCCGCCGAGAAGTTCGACGAGACCCGCGGTTTCAAGTTCATCTCATACGCGGTATGGTGGATCCGCCAGTCCATCATGCAGGCCATCAACGAGCAGTCGCGCATCGTCCGCCTGCCCCTCAACCAGGTCAGCTCCCTGAGCAAGTACAAGAAGGCCGTCTCAAAGTTCGAGCAGGAGTTCGAACGCCGGCCCTCCACCGAGGAGATCGCCGACATCCTCGAGCAGACCGAGGACAAGATCCTCGACACCATGCGCGTCTCCGGCAGGCACATGTCCATGGACGCCCCCTTCGTGGACGGCGAGGAGAACAGCCTGCTCGACGTGCTCCACAACGACGACTCCCCCGTGGCCGACGGCGGCCTGCTCACCGAGTCGCTCCGCCGCGAGATCGACCGCGCCCTGGCCACCCTCACCGAGCGCGAGAGCGCCATCCTGCGCATGGCCTTCGGCATCGGCATGGTCGAGATGTCCCTCGAAGAAATCGGCGGCAAGTTCGGCCTCACCCGCGAGCGCGTCCGCCAGATCAAGGAAAAAGCCATCCGCCGCCTGCGCCACACCTCCAAGAGCAGCCTCCTCAAAGGCTACCTCGGCTAGGCCCCCCGCGCGCGCCAAGCCCCACAACCCCGAGGGGGCGGATTCCGAATCGGCTTCGGTTTCCGCCCCCTCGCCGTTTTTCCTTGGCCTCCGGCCGCGGCGCGTGTTTTAAACATCTTCTCTAACACCAAGTTGCTTTCAAAGGTAAAATTCCCGAATCACCCAACATAACATCAATAGACCCTTGCCAATCATAGGATTCCTGGATCGATAAGCCAATAAGGTTTTATCTTAGATAGAGTGATAAGACCTTATTTTTGGTTATAACCTTAGTAGAAAATCAAATAAGTAAGGATTCAAAATTAGCTTAGTCTAAATGGGGAGAATTTGATGACGAGGTTTGTCCCCACGTTGGCAAGGCAACGGTTGGCGG